>NZ_JCALCF010000005.1:0-263577 GCF_059812185.1 Mycobacterium sp. NGS67 | reverse complement strand
AACTAGGTTGCCAGCGAATAGCTGTTCGTCAGGTCGTCCTGCAGCACCTGGGCCGCCTGAGTCGTGGTGTCGACGCGCAACTCTTCGGTCAGCACGCGCGAGCGGTAGGCCCATCCGGTTGGCAGGTTGAGCCGGTCGCCGAGCCCTGGCAGGTCGGCCCGCGACAGGGCGGGATCGGTGACCTGGCTCCAGGTCTGCATGACCCATTGCCGGCCGTGGGGGTCCTGAAGTTCGTAGATCTCCTCGCCGGCGTCGAAGATGAAGACGGTGTTCCGGCTCACCTGGTTGACGGTGTAGGGCGTCGGATTCATCGACGACAGCAGCACGGTGGCCTGCAGCAACATGTCGATGCCGCCGAAATTCTTGACGATCTGCGGGCCCTTCGGAGTCTTTTCGATCCGGTTCATCAGCCAGTAGCGCGGACCGTTGAGAAGCGCTGTGGCAGCGCCGTTTTCGGTCGCGATGGTGTGGGCGTCGAGGGCCGACCACAACTCGGCCGGACAGTCGTTGAGGGGGTAGCTGTTGTAGACGGTGGCTTGGGGCCCCGCCTCGCCGGGAGTGACGAGAAGTACTTCGCCATAACGTTTCCCGGACAAATCGTCCGCCTTCTGGTGGCGGGGGGAGCTCGACTGAGGGGCTGACACCAGGGTGAACCTAATCACCCAGGTCAGCGGCGTCAACAATGGTCACCGGCGCGTTCGCACGCGGCTACGGTAGCGATTGCGGGCCGTCAGCGTCGCGCGCAGATCGTCGATCAGCGGGTCGACGAACGTGGAGCGATAATCGTCGTCACCGGCCGAGCGGGCGCTGATGTACATGAACGTCAGCGCGCCCAGGAACAGGCACAGATGGATCAAGGCGTCCGGGACGGGGACGGTCAGGCCCAAGATGGTGGCGTTGTCCGAGGCGGTGTGCGCCCATTCCTTCAACAGCTGTGGCGTGAGCACGATGAGCCCGAGTGTCACGTATATTGCCGCAGTCAGCACCGCAACGACCGTGATCTGCGCCAGCTGTGAGGCCGCCAGCACGAAGACCACATTGGCGCGCTCTGTGCGGCTCAGCGGGGGACTGCTCGGCGGGTCCGGCATGGTCTCGAAAGGTGTGTCGACCAGGTACTCCGATGCGGTAGGACCCGCCGCATGCGTCCGCAGCATCGGTCTGACCCGCTCGGCCGTCGCCGACACGACGAACGCGGCCGCGATACCGACCAGGAACAGCATCGCCAACGCCAGGCGTTCGGCGCTGATCGTGGCCGACATCAGCCAGACGTTGCCGTTGAAGAACACCAACGTGGTCAACAGCACCACCGGTAATGCCCGGACGGCAAGACCCCCGATGGTCGCGAAGTGACTGAGCGTCATGCGCGCCGACCAGCCCGCCACCGACCCGACGCCGCAGCCGGTCAGCAGCATCAGGACCCCCGCGGCGCCGACGGCATTCAAAAGGTGTGCAGGGTTCGCTCCGACGACGATGACGACACCGATGATCGTCATCGCCACCGTGGACGCCAATGCCCGATAACGACCGTTCGATATGCGGGATACCAGCCACCCGATGGTCGTCATTGCTATCGGAGCGAGCACGATGAGCAGCAGGAGGACCCATTCCCGCGGTGACGGCGCGCCGTCGATCACGACGTCTTTGCCTTCGGTGACAAGCAGGACCGGCACGGTCCAGCAGTGCAGCGTCGCGTTGGCAGTCAACATCGGGGCCGACCGCGACCACAGTCGGCGCCACCGGCCGCGTGTCGTGAGCACCGACGGCAGACCGCGCGCCAAGAACCAGCTTTCCGCCTCGTCCGTGGCCGATGAGGGGCCCATGACGGCTCACCTTAACCTCGGGACGCTCGCCGATCCGCGAATTAGTCCGGTGGAGTGTGGCGCTCAGCGTCTCCAGTTTGAACGCGGGGCTTCCGCGGGTGAAGCCTGGGCGTTGCGGGTGAAGCCCAGGCTTTGCGGGTGAAGCCTGGGCGGGATTTCGCCCCCCAGGCCACCGTAGCTGCACTCTCAAGTCCCTGAGTTCACGCTCAAGTCCCTGAGTTCACGCTCAAGTCCCTGAGTTCACGCTCGAGTCCCTGAGTTCACACTCGACGCCCAGCCCGCTAACCGAGCGCCCAGCCCGCTAATCGAGCGCCCAGCCCGCTAATCGAGCGCCCCAGCAGCGGCCTCCTCAGCAGCCCCGGCCGGGGCTGCATCGTCGACCCGCCTAAGCTCAAGGCATGCAACGGATTATCGGGACGGAGGTCGAATACGGCATCTCCTCGCCGTCGGACCCGACCGCCAACCCGATCCTCACATCGACGCAGGCCGTTCTGGCCTATGCCGCGGCCGCCGGCATCCAGCGCGCCAAGCGGACCCGCTGGGACTACGAGGTCGAGTCGCCGCTGCGCGACGCCCGCGGCTTCGACCTGAGCCGCTCGGCCGGGCCCCCGCCGGTGGTCGACGCCGACGAGGTCGGCGCGGCCAACATGATCCTGACCAACGGAGCGCGGCTCTACGTCGACCACGCGCATCCGGAGTACTCCGCGCCCGAATGCACCGATCCGATGGACGCGGTGATCTGGGACAAGGCGGGCGAGCGGGTGATGGAGGCCGCCGCCCGGCATGTCGCGAGCGTGCCCGGCGCGGCCAAACTGCAGCTGTACAAGAACAACGTCGACGGCAAGGGCGCCTCGTACGGGTCGCACGAGAACTACCTGATGAGCCGCCAGACACCGTTCTCGGCGATCATCGCCGGCCTGACCCCGTTCCTGGTTTCCAGGCAGGTGGTGACCGGATCCGGTCGCGTCGGCGTCGGCCCGTCCGGCGACGAGCCCGGTTTCCAGCTCTCGCAGCGCTCGGACTACATCGAGGTCGAGGTGGGGCTGGAGACCACCCTCAAACGCGGCATCATCAACACCCGCGACGAACCGCACGCCGACGCCGACCGGTACCGGCGGCTGCACGTCATCATCGGCGACGCCAACCTCGCCGAGACCTCGACCTATCTGAAGTTGGGCACCACGGCGCTGGCGCTCGACCTGATCGAGGAAGGTGTCGACCTCAGCGACCTCGCGCTGGCGCGCCCGGTGCATGCGGTGCACGCGATCAGCCGCGACCCGTCGCTGCGCCAAACCGTGGCGCTGGTCGACGGCAGGGAACTCACCGGCCTTGCGCTGCAACGGATTTACCTCGACCGGGTGGCCAAACTGGTCGACAGCCGCGACCCGGATCCGCGCGCCTCGCATGTCGTGGAGACCTGGGCGCACGCCCTGGACCTGCTCGAGCGTGACCCGATGGAGTGCGCCGAGTTGCTGGATTGGCCGGCCAAGCTGCGGCTGCTCGAAGGTTTCCGGCAGCGCGAAAACCTGAGCTGGTCGGCACCCCGCCTGCACCTGGTGGACCTGCAGTACTCCGACGTGCGACTCGACAAAGGCCTGTACAACCGCCTGGTGGCGCGCGGATCGATGAAGCGTCTGGTCAGCGAGCACCAGGTGCTCGAAGCGGTCGACAACCCGCCGACCGACACCCGCGCGTACTTCCGTGGCGAATGCCTGCGCCGATTCGGCGCCGACATCGCCGCGGCCAGCTGGGATTCGGTGATTTTCGATCTGGGTGGTGATTCGCTGGTGCGGATCCCGACGTTGGAGCCGCTGCGAGGCAGTAAAGCGCACGTGGGCGCACTGCTGGATTCGGTGGACAGCGCCGCGGAACTGGTGGAACAACTGACCAGCTGAGGGTTGTTAGGCCGACGAAATGTCGGTCGTGACCGGTAGGGTAGAAAAAAGCCAACGGGCGACTGCCCGTGAGGGAGCAGGAGGCGGCGATGGCGCAGGAGCAGACCAAACGTGGCGGTGGCGGCGGCGATGACGACGACATCACCGGCGCGGCGGCCGCGGGCCAGGAGCGCCGGGAGAAGCTGACCGAAGACACCGACGATCTGCTCGACGAGATCGACGACGTCCTGGAAGAGAACGCCGAGGACTTCGTGCGGGCATACGTCCAAAAGGGCGGCCAGTGACCTGGCAGTTGCCCGACCGCCTACCCATCAACCCAGCACTCTCCGGTACATCAGGTGTAGACCTGTCGTCTTTCGCCGACTTCCTACGGCGCCAGGCTCCGGAACTGCTTCCGGCCAGCATCAGCGGCGCGACCGTCGGCGACCAGCTGCCGCACGGCACCACCATCGTCGCCCTGAAATACCCCGGCGGCGTCCTGATCGCCGGTGACCGCCGCTCGACGCAGGGCAACATGATCGCCGGCCGTGACGTGCGCAAGGTCTACATCACCGACGACTACACCGCCACCGGCATCGCGGGCACCGCGGCGATCGCCGTCGAGTTCGCCCGTCTTTACGCCGTCGAACTCGAGCACTACGAGAAGCTCGAAGGGGTGCCGCTGACGTTCGCCGGCAAGGTCAACCGGCTGGCGATCATGGTGCGCGGCAACCTGCCCGCCGCGATGCAGGGTCTGGTGGCCCTGCCGCTGCTGGTCGGCTACGACATCCATGCCGGCGACCCCGAATCGGCGGGTCGCATCGTCTCCTTCGACGCCGCCGGCGGCTGGAACATCGAGGAAGAGGGCTACCAGTCGGTGGGCTCGGGCTCGATCTTCGCCAAGTCGTCGATCAAGAAGCTGTATTCGCAAGTCGCCGACGCCGATTCGGCGTTGCGGGTGGCCGTGGAAGCGCTTTATGACGCCGCCGACGACGACTCGGCCACCGGCGGACCGGATCTGGTGCGCGGCATCTATCCGACCGCGGTCACCATCGACGCCGACGGGGCGCTGGACATCCCCGAGCGACGCATCGCCGAGTTGGCCCGCGAGGTCATCGAGAGCCGCTCGCGCGCCGACACTTTCGGCCCCGATGGTGGTGAGAAGTGAGCTTTCCGTATTTCATCTCGCCGGAACAGGCGATGCGCGAGCGCAGCGAGCTCGCGCGCAAAGGTATCGCCCGAGGGCGCAGCGTGGTCGCGCTCGCCTACGCCGACGGCGTGCTATTCGTCGCGGAAAACCCGTCACGCTCACTGCAGAAGATCAGCGAACTGTACGACCGGGTGGGGTTCGCCGCCGCCGGAAAGTTCAACGAGTTCGACAACCTGCGCCGCGGCGGAATCCAGTTCGCCGACACCCGCGGCTACGCCTACGACCGTCGCGACGTCACCGGCCGCCAGCTCGCCAACGTCTACGCCCAGACACTGGGCAGCATCTTCACCGAGCAGGCCAAGCCCTACGAGGTCGAGTTGTGCGTGGCCGAGGTCGCTCACTACGGCGAGACGAAGGCCCCGGAGCTCTACCGGATCACCTACGACGGGTCGATCGCCGACGAGCCGCACTTCGTGGTGATGGGCGGCACCACCGAGCCGATCACCAACGCGCTCAAGGAGTCCTTCACCGAGAACGCTGACCTGCCCGACGCGCTGCGCATCGCGGTCGAGGCGTTGCGCGCCGGCAGCGCGGACGCCAGCAGCAACGGCCAGTCCAGCGTCGGCGTGGCCAGCCTGGAAGTGGCGATCCTGGATGCCAACCGGCCTCGGCGCGCGTTCCGCCGGATCAACCGTTCCACCCTGGAATCACTGCTGCAGGAACCCGCTTCGGACGACTCGGACGGACCAGCAGAGGGATCCGAGTCCGAGGGCGATTCGGCGGACTGAGTTCCCCGCAACTGACGGCCGGACGCCGCGCAACCGCCGTCACCGCCAAGTGCTCGGCACCATCGGCTCAGTGGGCCCGCCGCCGAATCCGTCGCCGGTCAACGTCGTCAATCCCGCGACGTCGGCCCCGGTATCACGGCTTACTGTCCCAGCCAATCCGAGGTGGCCGACACCCTGGCGTGAGGCCGTGGCTGTGTCGGGTTCGGCGCGCCCTGGCCCCGCCCAATCCGGATCGACCTCGACATCCATATCCATGAACTCGTCGCCGTAATGACGCTGCGTTGTCCGCTTGCGCTGTCGCGCCCGGGCCTGCCGGCGACTCGCGGCCGGTGACTGCGCCGCGGCGGCTGCGGTGTCGGGCTCTGGTGCCTTCCTCTTGGCCTGAGCGCTCAGGCCAGAGGCCATCCCGGAATCAAAGCCGATGCCGGGCGGACCCACTGCATAGGGCGCCATGAAACCCGCCGGAGGCGACGGCGGTGGGGAAGCGGCGGTCGACACGGTCGAAGGGGCCGGACCGGGTGTGGGCACGGTTCCAGGAGCCGACGCGAATGCCGTCACGGGAGAGTTCATGCCTGCGACCGGCCAGGAGCCCGGCGCCGTGGTGATGGGCACCGGCGCGGCCGCGGCGGCCGGGTGCGATAAGCCCGCCAGGCCGGCGAGACCAGCGAGCGCGCCCGCGCCCGTCGCGGGGACCGTCATCGCACCCCCGACAGCTGCCAGCAGCAGCGGGGCTTGGGTCAGCGCGTTTCCGAGTTGGGCGATGTGAGTGGGCCAGTCGAACACGGACAAGGCGACGAAATACTGCAGCGCCTGGGCGGGGTTCTGCGTCATCTGCATCGAGTCCCCGATGAGTTCGAGTCCCCGGGCGACGTACCACATCGGCTGAGTCGCATCGGCGTAGTACTCGTAGCCCAGACCGTTGAGCATGCCGGTCGCGGGGTCCCAGTAGATGCCGAAGTTCTCCAGCACGTCCGCGATGAGATCGGTAAGTGCGTTGGAAACCAACGGGTTACGGATGAGCGGGTTGACTCCGAGGTCGAGCAGGAACGATTGGAATGCGTTGAAGAACATTCGCCCGGGATCCAGCGTCGCTGCCGGTGCTGCCAGGATTCGCGGCGCCGGGACCGGCTGCGGAGTCGAGGTGCGCGCCGCCTCCGCGCTGGCCTGGTAGACGGTCATTGTGGTGGCGGCCTGGATCCACATCCGCACGTAGTCGGCCTCGTTGAACGCGATCGGGATCGTGTTGATCCCGAAGAAATTCGTCGCGACCAGCGCGGCGTGGGTGACATGATTGGCCGCTAACTCCGCCAGGGTCGGCATAGTTGCCAGCGCCGCGACGTAGGCCGCGGCCGCCGTCTCGTGCTGCGCGGCGATCGCTGCGCTGTCGACGCTCGCGTCCAGCAACCACGCCGCATACGGCGCATGCGCGGCTACGCAAGATTGCGCGCCGGCCCCTTCCCAGGCAAGCGACGCGATCAGCCCGGTCAGTTCTTCGGCGGCCGTGGCGTATTCGATGCTCAGCGAATTCCATGCCGCTGCCGCCGCCAGCAACGCCGCGGGCCCCGGGCCCTCGCTCAGCAGCGCTGAGTGCACCTCCGGCGGCGCGGCCATGAACAACGGGGCAGTCACCGGGCACCCGGTGCTGACATCAAACAGGACCTCCCGACCGGGCTGAGGACGGAGATTTTCGAGGAGCCAAACTTTTCGATTCGGCATCACGATACCTACCGCCGCGGGAAACCGCGGCGATTTGCGCCGGGCAAGACAAAACCCGCGGCTGCACTGCGCGGCTTGCTCACCGTCGCTGTCGGACAGCAAGTACCCTCGAACTGTGCAGCGACGAATCATGGGCATCGAGACCGAGTTCGGTGTCACCTGCACCTTCCACGGGCATCGTCGACTCAGCCCGGACGAGGTGGCCCGCTATCTGTTCCGCCGGGTGGTGTCGTGGGGGCGCAGCTCCAACGTCTTCCTGCGTAACGGCGCCCGGCTCTACCTCGACGTGGGAAGCCATCCCGAGTACGCCACCGCCGAATGCGACAGCCTGGTGCAACTCGTCACCCACGACCGCGCGGGGGAATGGGTGCTCGAAGACCTACTGGTCGACGCCGAGCAGCGCCTCGCCGACGAAGGCATCGGTGGCGACATCTACCTGTTCAAGAACAACACCGACTCGGCGGGCAACTCTTACGGCTGCCACGAGAACTATCTGATCGTGCGCGCCGGCGAGTTCTCCCGCATCTCCGATGTACTGCTGCCGTTCCTGGTCACCCGTCAGCTGATCTGCGGGGCCGGCAAGGTGCTGCAGACGCCGAAGGCGGCCACCTTCTGCCTTTCCCAACGCGCCGAACACATTTGGGAGGGCGTCTCCAGCGCGACCACCCGATCCCGTCCGATCATCAACACCCGCGACGAACCGCACGCCGACGCCGAGAAGTACCGACGGCTACACGTCATCGTGGGCGACTCCAACATGTCCGAGACCACCACGATGCTCAAGGTCGGCACCGCCGCATTGGTGCTGGAAATGATCGAAGCCGGCGTGGCGTTCCGTGACTTCTCGTTGGACAACCCGATCCGCGCGATCCGCGAGGTCAGTCACGACGTCACCGGGCGGCGCCCGGTCCGGCTGGCCGGTGGCCGTCAGGCCAGTGCGCTGGACATCCAGCGCGAGTACTACAGCCGCGCCGTCGAGCACCTGCAGACCCGCGAACCCAACCCGCAGATCGAGCAGGTCGTGGACCTGTGGGGTCGCCAACTCGACGCCGTGGAGAGCCAGGATTTCGCCAAGGTGGACACCGAAATCGACTGGGTGATCAAGCGCAAGCTCTTCCAGCGCTACCAGGACCGCTACAACATGGAGCTGTCCGACCCCAAGATCGCGCAGCTGGACCTGGCCTACCACGACATCAAACGCGGCCGCGGCGTGTTCGACCTGTTGCAGCGCAAGGGTCTGGCCGCGCGGGTGACCACCGACGAGGAGATCGCCGACGCCGTCGACCATCCGCCGCAAACCACCCGCGCCAGGTTGCGCGGCGAGTTCATCAGCGCAGCACAGGCCGCCGGGCGTGACTTCACCGTGGACTGGGTGCATCTCAAGCTCAACGACCAAGCGCAACGCACGGTGTTGTGCAAGGACCCGTTCCGGGCGGTCGACGAGCGGGTCAAGCGGCTGATCGCGAGTATGTAACCCTTAACCGGATGCCCACTTCCAAAGTCGAGCGCCTGGTCAATCTCGTCATCGCCCTGCTGTCCACGCGCGGGTACATCACCGCCGAAAAGATCAGGTCAAGCGTCGCCGGCTACTCCGACAGCCCCACCGCCGAGGCGTTCTCCCGGATGTTCGAGCGCGACAAGAACGAACTGCGCGACCTCGGCATCCCACTCGAAGTGGGCCGGGTATCCAACCTGGACCCCACCGAGGGGTACCGGATCAACCGCGAGGCCTACGCACTGCCCGAAGTCGAACTGACCCCCGCCGAGGCGGCCGCGGTCGCGGTGGCCACGCAGCTGTGGGAGTCGCCGGAACTGGTCACCGCCACCCAGGGCGCGCTTCTCAAACTGCGCGCAGCCGGCGTCGACGTCGACCCCGTAGACAAGGGAGTGCCGGTGGCGATCGCCAGCCCGGCCGGCGTCACCGGACTTCGCGGCTCGGAGGATGTGCTCGGAATCCTGTTGTCCGCCATCGAATCTCGGCAGGCTGTCCAATTCCCGCACCGGCCGTCGCGCGCCGAACCCTACGCCACCCGCACCGTCGAACCATGGGGCGTCGTCACCGACAGGGGCCGCTGGTATCTCGTCGGCCATGACCGCGACCGCGACGCCACCCGGACCTTTCGCCTCTCGCGCATCGGCCCCGGCGTCACGACCATCGGGCAACCGGGCGACGTGGCCGTGCCCGACGGTGTCGACCTCCCCGGGATCGTCGCCGCCGCCGTCGCCGAAGCGCCGACCGGCGCGCACGCCACCGTCTGGGTTGCCGACGGCCGCGCCACCGCGTTGCGCCGCGCCGGCAGGTTGGTGGGGCAGCGCCGCTTGGCCGGCCGCGACGGCGACGTGATCGAGATCGACATCGTGTTCAGCGACCGGTTGGCGCGCGACATCACCGGCTACGGAGCCGACGCGATCGTGTTGGAGCCGGCGTCGTTGCGCGAAGACGTGCTGGTCCGGTTGCGGGCGCAGACCGGGAAGGGCGGGGACGAATGACGGCCATCTCCGAACGCCTGATCCGGCTGCTCAACATGGTGCCCTACCTGCTGGCAAACCCCCGCATCACCAAAGCCGACGCTGCCGCCCAGCTCGGTGTGTCCGAGAAGCAACTCCAGGCTGACCTCGACCAACTCTGGATGTGCGGGCTGCCCGGCTACCTTCCCGGCGATCTCATCGACTTCGAGTTCTCCGGTGACACAGTCAAAGTGACGTTCTCGGCAGGCATCGACCGGCCCTTGAAGCTGACCTCGCCAGAGGCGACCGGTCTGCTGGTGGCGCTGCGTGCGCTGGCCGACATTCCCGGTGTGGTCGATCCGCAGGCCGCGCGCAGCGCGATCGCCAAGATCGCGGCGGCGGCCGGCGCCGGAGCCATCGGGCACGAACCCAACGTCGCCGCCGTCGACGAACCGGCACCGATCGAGAGCCGCGCTGCGGCTGCGGTGCGAGCCGCCGTGCGCGACCAGCACGCGCTGACCATCGACTATTACGCCGCCTCGCACGACTCACTGACCCAGCGGGTCGTCGACCCGATCCGGGTCCTGCTGATCGGCGGCCACAGCTACCTGGAGGCGTGGTCACGCGAAGCCGAGGGCGTCCGGCTGTTCCGGTTCGACCGCATCGTCGACGCCACCGACCTGGGCGAAGCCGCCCGCGCGCCCGAACCGGCGTTGCAGTCGCCGCCGGACACGTCGCTGTTCGACGGGGATCCGTCGTTGCCGTCGGCGACGCTGCTGGTGGCGCCGTCGGTGTCGTGGATGTTCGAGTACTACCCGATGCGTGAGGTGCGCGAACTGCCTGACGGGTCCTGCGAGGCGACGATGACCTACGCCTCCGACGACTGGATGACGCGGCTGGTGCTCGGATTCGGGTCGGAGGTGACGGTGCTGGCGCCCGAGTCGCTCGCGCAGCGGGTGCGTGCCGCCGCGGCAGCGGCGCTGGACGCCTACCAGGCCGCTGAACTGGGCTGACAGCGTCGTGGCCGGCGGCGCGCGGTGCGCGTGGTCCGGTGGGCGGCCTGTCCTGCGGTAACATCGGGGCGAACGTCTGGAGGTAATCAAAGTGGGCAGTCTTCAACCGTGGCACTGGCTGATCCTGGCCGTTGTGGTGATCGTGCTGTTCGGTGCCAAGCGGCTCCCTGATGCGGCGCGTTCGCTGGGCAAGTCGTTGCGGATCTTCAAATCCGAGGTCCGCGAGATGCAGAGCGAGAACAAGACCGACGCGGCCATCGAGACCCCCACGCCGGTGCAATCGCAGCGCGTCGACCCCCCGGCCGCCGCTGAGCAGGGTCACACCGAGGCGCGGCCGGCCTAACCCGGCGGCTCTGTCGACCGAATGTGGTGAAAGGTTCCCGGGCTTCAGCGCGCGCCTTCGGTCCTCTGAAACGGCTCAATCCGCGCAATCGGCGCAGCCGCGTCAACCCCGACGCGACCATGTCCCTGGTCGATCACCTCACCGAACTGCGCACCCGGCTGCTGATTTCGCTGGCCGCGATCGTGGTCACCACCACCTTCGGATTCATCTGGTACTCGCACCCGATCTTCGGGCTGGAAAGCCTGGGTGAGTGGCTGCGGCAGCCGTACTGCGCGCTGCCGCAATCGGCGCGCGCCAGCATCAGCGCCGACGGGCAGTGCCGGCTGCTGGCCACCGCGCCGTTCGACCAATTCATGCTGCGGCTCAAGGTCGGGATGACGGCCGGGATCGTGCTGGCCTGCCCGGTGTGGTTCTACGAGCTGTGGGCGTTCATCACCCCTGGCCTCTACAAGAAGGAACGCCGCTTCGCCGTGGCGTTCGTGATTCCGGCGGCGCTGCTGTTCTTGGCCGGAGCGGCGCTGGCCTACCTGGTGTTGTCCAAGGCGCTGAGCTTTCTGTTGACGGTGGGCAGCGATGTGCAGGTCACCGCGCTCTCCGGCGACCGGTACTTCGGTTTCCTGATCAACCTGCTGGTGGTGTTCGGCGTGAGCTTCGAATTCCCGCTGCTCATCGTGATGCTCAACTTCGCCGGCGTGCTGACCTACGAGCGACTCAAGGCGTGGCGCCGCGGGCTGATCTTCACCATGTTCCTGTTCGCGGCGATCTTCACCCCCGGCTCGGACCCGTTCTCGATGACCGCGCTCGGGCTGGCGCTGACGGTGCTGCTCGAGTTCGCCATTCAGATCGCCCGACTGCACGACAAGCGCAAGGCCAAGCGCGAAGCGGCAGCAATCCCCGACGACGAGGCCTCGGTCATCGACAAACCCGAGCCGATACCGGAGCCCTCGGTGCTCGGCGGGACGCATGACGACGTCACCTGACCTTCCTGCCCGCTCCGTCCGCGAGCGCGCCCAAATGTACGACGACACGCCGGCGGGGCTGACATTTTGGGCGCCCTCGCGGAGTGCGAAATGACCGAACTGGACCGCTTCAGCGCCGAGCTCTCTTTCCAGCTCGACGACTTCCAGAAGCGGGGCTGCGCCGCACTCGAAGCCGGCCACGGCGTGCTGGTCTGTGCGCCGACCGGCGCCGGCAAGACGGTCGTCGGCGAGTTCGCCGTCCACCTGGCGCTGGCCGCCGGCGGCAAATGCTTTTACACCACGCCGCTGAAGGCGCTGAGCAACCAGAAGCATTCCGACCTCACCGCCCGCTACGGCAAGGAGCGGATCGGGCTGCTGACCGGAGACCTGTCGGTCAACGCCGACGCCCCGGTGGTGGTGATGACCACCGAGGTGCTGCGCAACATGCTCTACGCGAATTCATCTGCGCTGCAAGGACTTTCACACGTCGTGATGGACGAGGTGCATTTCCTGGCCGACCGGATGCGCGGCCCGGTGTGGGAGGAAGTCATCCTGCACCTGCCCGAGGAGGTGCGGCTGGTCAGCCTGTCGGCGACAGTGAGCAACGCCGAGGAGTTCGGCGGCTGGATCCAGTCCGTGCGCGGGGACACCACCGTGGTCGTCGACGAGCACCGGCCGGTGCCGCTGTGGCAGCACGTCCTGGTGGGCAAGCGGTTGTTCGACCTGTTCGACTACCGCTCGGACACCCACAAGGACAAACCGCACGTCAACCCGGACCTGTTGCGCCACATCGCCCATCGCCGCGAGGCCGACCGGATGTCGGACTGGCAGCCCCGGCGACGCGGGCCCGCCCGTCCCCGCTTCTACCGTCCGCCGGCCCGGCCCGACGTGATCGCCGCGCTGGACTCCGCCGGACTGCTGCCGGCGATCACGTTCGTGTTCTCCCGGGTCGGCTGCGACGCCGCCGTCCAGCAATGTCTGCGGTCGCCGCTGCGGCTCACCACCGAGGCCGAGCGTGCGCAGATCGCCGAGGTCATCGAACACCGCTGCGGTGATCTGGCCGACGCTGATCTGGCCGTACTCGGCTACTACGAGTGGCGCGAGGGTTTGCTGCGCGGGCTGGCGGCCCATCACGCCGGAATGTTGCCCGCGTTCCGTCACACCGTGGAGGAACTGTTCACCGCCGGCCTGGTCAAGGCCGTTTTCGCCACTGAGACCTTGGCTCTGGGCATCAACATGCCGGCGCGGACCGTCGTGTTGGAGAAGCTGGTGAAGTACAACGGCGAGCAGCACGTGCCGCTGACGCCGGGGGAGTACACCCAGCTGACCGGCCGGGCGGGCCGGCGAGGTATCGACGTCGAGGGCCACGCGGTCGTGCTCTGGCACCCGGACGTCGAGCCGTCCGGGGTGGCCGGTTTGGCCTCCACCCGCACGTTCCCGCTGCGCAGCTCGTTCGCGCCGTCGTACAACATGACGATCAACCTGGTGCATCAGCTGGGCCCCGACCAGGCGCACCGACTGTTGGAGCAGTCGTTTGCCCAGTATCAGGCCGACCGGTCGGTCGTCGGGATAGTTCGCGGCATCGAACGCGGCAAGGCAATGCTCGACGAGATCGCCGCCGAGATCGGCGGTCACCAGGCGCCGGTACTCGACTACACCCGGCTGCGGGCGCAGATCGGCGAGCGCGAACGTTCCCAGGCGCGCGCCTCACGGCTGCACCGCCGGCAGGCTGCCAGTGATGCGCTCGCCGCGCTGAAGCGCGGCGACATCATCAACATCAACCACGGACGCCGCGGCGGGCTGGCCGTGGTGCTGGAGTCGGCGCGCGACAGTTCCGACCCGCGGCCGCTGGTGCTGACCGAACATCGCTGGGCCGGGCGGATCTCCTCGGCCGACTATTCCGGGTCGACGCCGCCCGTCGGATCCATGACACTGCCCAAGCGGGTCGAACACCGGCAGCCGCGGGTGCGTCGGGACCTGGCCTCCGCGCTGCGCTCGGCCGCCGAGGGGCTGACGATTCCTGCCGGCCGTCGCGACAAGGACGACGCGCACTACGACCCCGAGCTGGCCTCGTTACGTGAGGAGCTGCGCCGCCACCCGCTGCACAAGTCGGCGGGCCTGGATGAGCAGGTCCGCCAGGCCGAACGCTACCTGCGCATCGAACGCGACAATGCGCAGCTGCAGCGCAAAGTTGCCGCCGCCACCAACTCGCTGGCCCGCACGTTCGACCGCATCGTCGGGCTGCTCACCGAGCGCGAGTTCATCACCGGCCCCGCCCCGGATCCCAAGGTCACCGACGACGGGCGACTGCTGGCGCGCATCTACAGCGAGAGCGACCTGCTGGTGGCCGAATGCCTGCGCACCGGCGCGTGGGCGGGTCTGAAGCCGGCCGAGTTGGCCGCGGTCGTGTCGGCGGTGCTGTTCGAAGCGCGCGGCGGTGACGGCCCGGGCGCACCGTTCGCGTCAGACGTGCCCACGCCGGCATTGCGCCGGGCACTGTTGCAGACGTCCCGGTTGTCGACGGCGCTGCGCGCCGACGAACACACCCATCGCATCACTCAGAGTCGTGAACCCGACGACGGTTTCGTCCGCGTGGTCTACCGTTGGGCACGCAGCGGAGACCTGGCGGCGGCGTTGGCGGTGTCGGACTCCGGAACACCGCTGTCAGCAGGGGACTTCGTACGTTGGTGCCGCCAGGTGCTCGACTTGCTCGACCAGGTTCGCAACGCGGCGCCCGACCCCGATGTGCGGGCCACAGCCAAGCGCGCTATCAATGACGTTCGGCGCGGCGTCGTCGCAGTTGACGCCGGGTAGGCTAAGCCGAAGCTACGGTTACATCCGGACGTGATCGCCGGCCCAGCGTGTGGCCAGCACAAATCGGACTGAGGAGTGACGATGAGTGGACCAGACCCGAGGTGGCAGCAGCCTGGCCAGGGTTCCTCGGACCCGACGATGGCGGGGTCGCCCTGGCAGCAGCAGCCGAACCAGGACGCGACCTGGCACGCCCAGTCGTACCCGGCCGCGGAGTATCCCGGCTACCAGCAGCAAGCCGACCAGGCCTATCCGCAGCAGTACGCGCAGCCCGGCTACGACCCGAATTCGCAAGCCACCCAGTTCGGCGCGACTCCGCAGTACGGGCAGACTCCCCAGTACGGGCAGCAGTCGCAGTACGGTCAGCCTCAGTACGGGCAGCCCGGTCAGACGGGCCCGCAGTACGGGCAACCCGCCCAGTACCCGGGTCAGGCCGCGCCGTACGCCCAGCCAGGACCCAAGCGCTCCAAAGGTCTCCTCATCGGTGTGATCGGCGGCATCGCGGCGCTGTTCATCGTGGTCATCGGGATACTCGGGTTCGTGGTGCCCGGCTTCTTCGTCACCACCAAGCTCGACGTGAACAAAGCCAACTCCGGCGTGCAGTCGATTCTCACTGACGAAACCAACGGTTACGGCGCCAAGAACGTCAAAGACGTCAAGTGCAACGGCGGTTCTGACCCGACCGTGAAGAAGGGCGGCACCTTCGACTGCACGGTCAGCATCGACGGCGCATCAAAGCGCGTCACGGTGACGTTCCAGGACGACAAGGGCACCTACGAGGTCGGCCGGCCGCAGTAACTACAGCGCGTCCAGAGCCTTCTGCAGTCGCGCGACCGAAGAGCCGACGCCGTAGCGGGTCGCCAGTTCGGCGGTGCGTTTGGGGTCTTTGGCGTGCAGCGGCAGCTCGTCGGTGCGCGCCGACAGTGTGACGGGGGCGTCGGTGGCGACGCGTACGACCTTTTCCGCGGCCTCGATGTAGTCGGCGGCGTCACGCAGTTTCGCTCGAAGTCCTTTGGCCAGCTTGGATTTCGGGTCAGCGGCGGCAGCGACGATCCGGTCCAGCGAACCGTATTGGGCGAGCAGGGTGGCTGCGGTTTTCTGGCCCACCCCGGGCACGCCGGGCAGACCGTCGGAAGGATCTCCGCGCAGTAGCGCGAGTTCGGCGTAGGCCGACCCCGCCCGATCCACCGGCACTCCGTACTGTTCGGCCACCTCCGAGGGACCGAACAAGGTGGCGTTGGACATACCGCGGCCGAGGTAGAGCACCCGGACCTGCACCGGGTCGTCGGCAACCACCTGCAGCAGGTCGCGGTCCCCGCTGACCACCACCACCGGGTCTTTTCGTTCCCGGGAAGCCAGCGTGCCCAGCACGTCGTCGGCCTCGAAACCCGGTGCGCCGGCCGTCGGGATCCCGAACGCGTCCAGCAACTCCATGATCATGTCGACCTGCGGTGTCAGCTCGTCGGGCACTTCTTCGACGTCAGGCTCTCCGGCCGGTTCTTCCATGGCGACGCGCTGCGACTTGTACGACGGGATCAGCTCCACCCGCCACTGCGGGCGCCAATCCAGATCCAGGCACACCGCCAGCCGGCTCGGCTTTTGTCGAGTGATGACCACGGCCATCGAGTCGATGAACCCGCGGACGGCGTTGACCGGGCGTCCATCGGGCGCCTTGATTGAGGTCGGTACCCCGAAGAAGGAGCGAAACCACATGCTGGCGCCGTCCAACAGCGCGAGGGGAGCGGACATGCGGGTAATCCTGCCAGGCCGTCCGGTTAGCCTTGGCTGCCATGGACTCTCACCGATTCGAGGCCGCGGTCTATGCCCGCCGCCTGGACGCCGCCGCCGGATTGGCCGCTCGAGCCGGGCTGGCGGGGTTGGTGATCAGTCCGGGGTATGACTTGCGGTATCTGCTCGGTTCACGCGCGGAGACGTTCGAGCGGCTCACCGCGTTGGTGTTGCCGGCCATCGGTGACCCGACGGTAGTGCTGCCGAGACTGGAACTCGCGTCGCTGCGGGGCTCGGCCGCGGCCGAATTGGGACTGGATGTGCGGGACTGGGTCGACGGCGACGACCCCTACCGGTTGGTGCGTGAGGCTTTGGGGTCGGAGCCGGCCGCGGTGGCCGTCACCGACTCCATGCCTGCGCTGCATCTGCTGCCGCTGGCTGCGGCGCTGGGTGTGATGCCCGTGTTGGCCACGGATGTGCTTCGCGAGCTGCGAATGGTCAAGGGGGAGGCCGAGATCGACGCGCTGCGCAAGGCCGGCGCGGCGATCGACCGGGTGCATGCCCGGGTGCCGTCGTTTCTGGTGCCGGGCCGGACCGAAGCCGACGTTGCCGCCGATATCTCGAAAGCAATTGTGGCCGAGGGGCATTCAGATGTGGCGTTCGTCATCGTCGGATCCGGGCCGCACGGTGCAGATCCCCACCACAGGTATTCGGACCGCGAATTGGCGGTAGGCGACATCGTCGTCGTCGACATCGGCGGCACCTACGAGCCCGGCTACCATTCCGACTCGACCCGCACCTACAGCATCGGTGAACCCAGTCCGGAAGTGGCGCAACAGTATTCGGTGTTGCAACGAGCTCAACGGGCGGCGTTCGACTTCGTGCGGCCGGGGGTGACAGCAGAACAGGTCGACGCTGCCGCCCGCGATGTATTGGCCTCGGCGGGGCTCGACGAGTATTTCGTGCATCGCACCGGGCACGGCATCGGGCTGTCCGTACACGAAGAGCCCTACATCGTCGCCGGCAACGATCTGCCATTGGTTGCGGGCATGACGTTTTCGATCGAACCGGGCATCTACTTCCCGGGACGGTGGGGTGCGCGCGTCGAGGACATCGTGGTGGTGACCGACGACGGCGCGATGTCGGTCAACAACCGTCCCCACGAGCTCGTCATTGTGCCGGTGGCCTGAGAAATTCGATTGACCGTCCGCCTTTGCGGGTGCGATCCTGCTCCGTTGCGCTGTCCCCGAAACAATCACGAAGCAGATGAACCTCACTTACCAAGAACTGACCGACTTCACCGCCGGAACTGGCCCGCACCGCCGGTCCATCGCCGACGTCAACGCATGGCTCGACGGACTGGAATACGGTGTGCGGTCGGCGTTGCGAGCGCTGGGCGAGCTGTTGGTCGGTGCGACGGAGCGCGAAACTGCCGAAACCGCCGAACGATTCACCGCGCGCTGCCTAGGCGTGGCCGACTGCGGGCATCTGCTGGAGGAAGAACGCGAACTGAACGCGGTGTCCGGGTTGACGACCGCGCTGGCGCTCGCGGAGCGGATCGATCAGTTCACGGGCGTCTGCGAGATCGGCCCGGGGGAGTACGCGAATCCGCCGATGTGGACGCAAACCGAGATCGGCGAGCAGCGCTACCGCCATCCGCTTTGTCTGCGTGTGCATTTCCCGACTGGGACGTTGCTCGACCACACGGGCTGCGTGGTGCAGATCGAGACGCGCGAAACCATGATGCGTTCGGCCGCGGTGGGCGTTTATGTGATGCCCGCCGAGCAGGCTCAGGCTCGTGCGGTGCTGGACCGGCTCGCCGAACGCGCCAACCAACTCAACCCGTACCGAGGACGGGTCGTGCGCGCCAGTTACCGGCACGGGTTGAGCTTGTCGGTGATTGACCTGCCTTCGACCGCGACGCGCGAGAACGTGATCGTCGGCGACGAAGTGTGGACTGAGGTCGCGCTCGGCGTGACGTCGGTGCGCGACCGTCACGCACTGCTGAACGCGCACAGCCTCGGCGCGCGGCGTGGAGTGCTGTTGTGCGGTCCGCCCGGGACCGGCAAGTCGGCCGTGAGCGCGGTTGTGGCGCGTGAAGTGGTCGGTGACTTCACCGTCATCTACGTCGAGGCGCGAGCCGGTGCGGAATTGCTGACCGTAGTGGTGGAAGAGGCGCAGCGGCTCGGTGGCCCGGTGCTGCTGGTGTTGGAGGATGTCGATTTGTGGTGTCGGGACCGCGCGACCGGCGGCGGGGGACTCTCAGAACTGTTGCAGGCCATGGACATCAAGCCCGAGGCCCGCATCCTGACGCTGGCATCCACAAACGACGCCGCGACCTTGGACAAGGCGGCGATTCGCACCGGCCGTTTCGACTCGATCGTCGAGGTCGGCTATCCGGATCGTGCCGATGCCGCGCTGATCCTGGCCGCGCTGATCCGCGGGGTGCCGGGTGGTGACGACGTCGACGCCGTGGCGGTCGTGGCCGCGCTACCCGAGCGCACCACCGGCAGCGACATCCGCGAGATCGTTCGTCGCGCGGTGCTGAGTGGGAATTTGAGTACGGCGGCGCTGCTGGCTGAGTTGGGTAGCGGACGGTATCGAGCCGAACCGCCGGTGGGGATGTACTTATGAGGCGTGGCGTCTGATTTGGGCGCCGGACTTTGTCACATCTGTCACTGTCCGGACTTGTTTTTCGATTGACCGGCTATCAGCGACAAGTTGTGACTCCGCTTAATCGGGACCGTTGTCGGGTGTGCCGTCAGGAACCAAGCCAGGTGATAGTTGGCGACGGCCTTTTCCCCGCCGATGAGCGCATCGATGGCAGCCAGCAGCTGCCAGTTACCGATGTGCTGTGGGTCGACGGCGTCGGGGTAGCTGTCGAGGACTTGAGTGCTGACCGTCTTCAAATGCTGGCGCAGCAGGTCGATTTCGGAGTCCAGCACCCCGGTACCCGCCGTCACTGCCTTCGCGAGTGTGTGCGCCAGTCGCGGGAGGCCGTCTCGCCACTGGGTGGCCTGACAGAGTTCCCAGCCGAGTTCGTTGACCTCAGGCGCGGATCGTGGTCGCGGCGACATCGCAGGTGGCTCGTCGTCGTCGGCGACGTGATGAATTGGCGTGTAGCTGGCGGCGAGCGTGACATCGCCCAGCAAGGCTTCCAGGTTGCCGCGGCGTCGGGCTGGCGCCAGCAGGGTCACCGCGGACGGCAGCTCAATGCCCGGAGGGATCCAGCCGCTCGCCAAATCCGTTGTCAGCACGGTGGTTTGATCCGCGCAGTCGCCGGCCGCCCACGCAAGGAGGGGTTGCTGACGGGCGACCGCGTTGACCAGGCGCTGTAGTCGTGCTTGCGCGGTGGCATCGGCTGATGCGGCGCCGACGACGGCTCCGGCCGCCGTGGCGGCGACGGCGTGGGCCGCGACTGCCGTGCCCGACGGAGGTGGTGCGGATGCGGCGTTGGCGGCGCTGGTCTGGCGCACCACCGCAGGCTGGCCCGTGCCCGGTTGGCCGGCCGAGGGATTCACCGGCGCCGATGTCGGAGCCGCCGACACGGCTGTGGGCGGACTGGGAGGTGGCGGCGGTGCGATGGTCGTCGAAACCGGTGGCCTCAGGTCAGCGCCGTAAGAGGGGAGTGGGCCGACGGGTTGCGGTGTGACCGCCGGCGCCACCGCAGGCGCGGCCGCGACTATCTGCGGAGGCGGCGAAGCTTCCGGGGCCGCGGCGTGGTGAGCCGGTGGCGGCGAATCGACCACTGGCACATGGGTTTGCGCGGCAGGCACCGCTGCCGGAGTCGTCGATGCGGCGGCGTGGCTAAGATGCGACTCCGCAGACACCGTTGGTGTTGATGGGACGGCATGGGCAGTCGCGGATAGAGGAGTGCCGGACTCGAGGCCCTTGTTGAAGCTTTGGGCGAGTTCGGACGGGGAGACGGAAGAAAGCCCAAGAGAGGTGGGTGCAGAAGACATTGGTGGGGGCGCCGCCTTGGGGGTCCACGCGCCTGACGCCCCCGGCGGTAGGGCAGTCGATACCGGTACGACCGGCGGCAAGGGCGCTGCTGAAAATTGTCGAGCCTGAATTCCTTGACTGCTCGACGGAGACGGGTTCAGTCCTGCTGCGGCCAGACTCGAGAGCGAGCGAGGACCCGTGACCGGTGCCGGAGTGCCGACCGGTTGGGCGCCGGGTGGTTGGGGTAGATGCCCGGATGCCGCGATGGCGGCTAAGGGACTTGGTGCTGCGCGGTCTAGCGCTTCAGGCGGCAATGGCGGATTTCTGAACGCCGACGGCGGAGCAATCGACGCCGACGGATTTTTCAGTAGGTCGTTGACTCGCGGCTCTAAGTCTGGTCGATCAGTCGGTTCCCGGAACATCTCCCGAGAGTTAAGGCCACATCCCTCCGCAAATTGACGTGCTGACTGCCCGGATCCTTCGGCGTCGAGTACTAGTTGTATGGCGTCTAACACGTTGCCGCCATACTTAGCCGCTGCTGAGTTCGCCAGCAATCGGTATTCATTAATAACTGCAATAATATGCGCGGTTTTTGTTGCTGTGGGTTCCTTCGAACCCTCAATTTGCTCTAATATTTTGTTCCCTTCGGCGGCTATACTTGCCAGGTCTTGCCGAAGGCTCATTACGCTATTGAAGGCATTCGAGTATGCAGTCTGTTTAGCGGCATTCTTTTCAGCGACGCGTTGCGCCTGGTCTCGACTGCGGCGAAATGCATTGCGCAGCTCGTCGGCTGTGAGACCAAGTTGCGGAGCGAGAGGGCCGGATTCCGCACTACGGAGAAGATCGGTGAAGGTAGCATAGCCAGTCTGGATTCGTTCACGATTCAATTTGTTCTGCTGGAGTGTCATCAAATCTCCAACATCCGGCCATTGATCACCAACCAAAATGGCAGACCACTTGCCGGGCGGTAAGTCAGTCATGTTTATCCACCGAAAAGCTGCTCATCGGCATATGTCTTCTAGTGTCCGACTCGATTCGTCGCCTGACTGAACTGCGCCGCTGATCTCATTGTCTGACTCGTCTGCAAGGAGTTTGAGCGTAAGCAACTGATAGGAATTTGCAAGAAGGCGAACTTGTTTTGCTAGCTCGGGCGCAGTTGCTGGCTGATCATCGAGCGTAATCAACAAATAATTGCTTCCCGCAACTAGCGCTTGGCGCGCGTTCACCGCCGAGGCAAGCTGTGTTGTGTAGTCGGTACCCTTGTCGCGTGCACTGGTTGTCCTGATGGCTCTGCTCACTTGTCCAAACGCAGCGCACACTTTCGCCTTCGCATCCGCCACCTGCTGACTCGAATACGTCGGAGGAGCCGGAGGCTCATATTTGAGTACCGGACGAAGCCAGGCCGCAACGGCGACGCCGACTGCCACCAACGCAATCCCTAACGACACCAGCGCGAGCCACCGCGACGGCCGCCGGGGCGGAGGCGCCACGGGCGGCCACGGAGCTGGCTGCGGCACAGACACATTCGACACGCGAGGATCGTATCGTTCATCCGGAATTTCGCCAGTCACACTTTGCCACCACCGCCGTACAAGCACGCTGACCTGGATACGAGAACCACAACGTGCGTTTGCTCGGCGACAGCGTTATCGGCCGGGGCCGACGCCCTCGTCACCGCGCTTGTCGTCCGGCAACAGAATGCGCCGCGTCGCCACCGGCTTGCCCTCGACATGTTTGACCACCGCGGGCGCGGGCGGTGGTGTGGTGATGCGCCCCTGCACGGGAGCACCGTTCTTCACCGTCGGACCGACGATGCGTTTGGTATCGGGCTTGGCTTCATTGTTGCTACCCGCGGCGCCGTGCATGGCCCCCGGCGGCATCATCGGCATAGCCCCCATCGCACCTCGTTGGGGCGCCGCAGGTTCCGCCGGCGCGGGCGCGGCAGATGAGACAGCCTGCGATGAGGCGGGCACGGTTCCGGCCGAGGGCGTCGGTGGCGGTCCGAGCATCGCCGTTGGTGTGGTTCCCTCGATGCCCGCACCGCCGCCACCTCCACCACCGCTGACGCCACCGCCGCCTCCGGAGAACCCGCCACCACCGCCACTGAGTTCCTCGGCGTCGACCAGGTCCGCGGGTTCGCCCATACCCCCGCCCGCGCTCTGCTGCATCATCCCCATCCCGGCCTGCATCGCCTGCTGCCCGGCCTGCGCGAGCTGGGAAGGAATCTGGCTCAGCGGTTGCAGCAGACCCCCGAGTGCGCCGGCAATCCCCCCGGCCATGCCCGACACCATCTGCGGCATCTGCTGCAACATCTGAGACATCTCACCTTGACCGCCGACGCCGGCCAATTGCGCCGCGGCCTGTTCCTCGTTGGCCGGGAACTTGGCCAGCGCATCCGACGTTTTCGCCTCCCGTTCGTCGTGGCCGGCCTGGGCCTCGCTGTTGTCCCCGGCATCACCCGCGTTGGCCGCAGCACCCAACGCCCGCAGCAGTTGACTGATCTGAGAACTCCCTGTCGCCAACTGGTCAGGGGTGATCATCGGCGGCGGAGGTATCCCCAGCAGCTGTGAAAGCTGATCGAGGATGATTCGTAGCTGGTCGTCCCCGCTCATCATGTCCTTCCAAGCGTTGCTGCCGTACCTGAAGCTGTGAGCCTCCAGCACACGCCTCGATACTTACCGTCCGCAGGGTCACGGCATTCGGTGATGCTAGCGCCAATTCGACATCTCGGTTATTCAGTACCGCCGCAACACCCAGGCCAGGTAGGACGTTGCTATTTCCTCGCCGGGTCGGGGTCCGCAACGATCAGGTTGTAGCGCTGCATCATGTGCTGGTCGATGATGACGGGCTGGTTCGCCCCTGCCTCGAAGTTCTGTGCGAACAGATCAGTCACCGCCTGGCTGAGCACGTGGTCGTATTCGTCCGGTGTCAGACCGCTGATAAGCCTTGCCACTTCTTCCGGGGTCCCGACATGGCCGTTAACCAGGTACGCATCCGGAAGGGAGATGGGATGTCTGGAAGCGAGTACAGCGTCGAGGATTTCGCGGTCAGCTCTGCCGATGGACATCGGCGGCACGGCGTGGTCGGTAAGAACGGTTGCTGTGGGAGCAGGTCCGAGGATGTCGTTCTCAACGAGGGTGCCGTACACGCTTATTGCAGCGCCGGTGATCACACCGACCTTAGGTATCAGGCCTATTCCCGAGCTGGCGATCTTGACCCCAGCCTCATACGCCGTTTTTCTTTGGTCATATTCGCTGCGCAGTGCGGCATCCTCGACAACATGCTCATTGTCGGCGCGCGCCTGTACCGCGTTGTGGATTCCCGAATCAATCAACCCACGCAGGGTCATGGCATGGCCCAGGTTGGCGTTGTAGCTGTTCATGTTCGGCGCATGGCTCAACAGCTCGCTGACATAAGCATTTTCGGCGACCAGAGCCTGGTTCGCGGCGATCCCGTTGAAGTAATCGGAAGCCGCACGCTCAGTGCTGAGCACGGAGAATATTCCCTTGGCCATCGGCATCGTTCCGGACTCGGCCGCACCCATGTTGTCGGGGGCTTCGCCGAATTCCGTCAGGCCGCCCGGCGTGTGAGCGATATTGCCGATGTAGGGCGCCAGTCCATGTGCCATGCCCCCAACCAGATGCGGATTCACATCACCGAGGGTGTGATGGCCGGGGAGATGGAGAAGTTCCTGTTCGTGACTCCCGATATAAGTGGCGACGGCGTGAGCTGTTTCGCCGGCGAGCCGCGCTTCCGGGCCATGCGCGGCGGCCTCTGCCCAATTGAACAGCGAAGCAACACCTTTGCCGTTGTCAGACCAGAAGTGGTGGGTAACGCGTCCCAGGAACTCGTCACCCCCTCTACCAGTCAACGCATCGTGCACAACCTGGTGATCCGGCGACACCGCCGCGAACATACCGGCGACTAACGGGTCGAGATAAGGGTCGCGCCCGAAGTTCTCGCCGTTGCTGGCGCGGTCATGTGACCAGATCGGTGCGCCCATGATCGCTGATGCCTTGCGCATCATTCCTCGATCCAGCTCTGTGTTGGTTTGCAGAGCCTGATTGCCGCCCTTGACCAACCGCGAAATCGCCTGCAGATCAGTCGCATACAGAATCCCGGGGGAATCCAGTGCGCGCCGCAAGGTGTCCGGCAGTTGTGCCGCACCACCGTTGACCATCTCGGTTCCCTGCGTGGCCCCGGGTTTGAGTTCGGTGCGCGGAAACGCGATCGCGGGATTGCTCATCAATTGCCACGAGTTGGCGATCAGCTGCCCCTGGTCACCGAGTCGACCCTGGGCAGTTTCCACTGCGGCGATCGACATCCCGTGCTGCTGAGCCTGCAACTGACTCAGCACTGCAGCCTGTTCGGGCGTCAATGGTTGCTTGCCGGCACGCTGTTCGTCGGTGATCGAGTTCAACATGTCGTTGACCCGCGAAGCCGCCTGCCGATCACCGGCGAGGGCATCGTGCACGTCGCGTTCGGCCTGGTAGGGCGTCTCGAATTCGTATCCGTCCAAAGCGCCCAACGGTGCCGCGTCATAGCCAAATTCGAAGCGCATTGTTCCAGATAAGCGTTGCAGCACAGCGGAATACGTGTCCCTGACCCAATTGACTACGTGCAGTACCCTGGCCAGGCAATGGGCGGCCTGCTGTTCGAGGCTTTCAACTTCTCGCTCAAGTTCCCATTCGTAGGCCCAGGACAGGAGGCCTTTGTCCGCGAGCGCGTAAGCTTCCCCGATTTGGCGGTCGATGTCTTCGAGTTCGCGTTCCAGCGACGTGATTTGACTACGGGACGCGCGTTGCGCGTCGGCCAAAGCCGCCGCGACACGTTCCAGAGCCACTGCGATCTTGGGAAGTTGTGCCGCTTGCACTCCCAAGGATTCAGTGGTGCGTCGGACTTCGGCCGAGTCGTTGATCGGGTGCTCACCGTTCTCCCGGTTCCAAGCCGCCTCGAACTGGCGGCGGGCTTCGGCGAACGCCGCCTCGGCGTCGCTGGTCGACTGACCCGCGTCATGAAAAGCCTGTGCCAGACTTGCGATCTGCGCCGGGCGTCCGCGCTGCAAGCTCTGGTCAATGATCCATGGATCACCACCGGCGCGATCGATCAGCTGCGCGACGTTCAGATAGCGGAGGTGCACCGCACCGCCCGAATCCGGGTTGCGTTGTCGGCGTCCATGTCTGCGAAGCGCTGCGCCGCGATATCTGCGTGGTCACCGATCGCGACCAGGCTCGTCCGGTGAGTCGACAAACTTCGCTGATGCCGGTCGCGTGCCGCCGTCGCCATATCGTGAAATGCGGAGGCTGCGGCATAGTCACCGAACATCTGTGACGAAAACATCGCTTGCGCAAGATGTTTGACGGCCTCGTGGGTGTGCTCACCAGCACCGTGCGATTCGCTGCCGCCTGAACGCAATCTTGCGTTGTCGACGAACACTTGTGGCTCCCTCCGCCTACCGATAGGACCGAGCAACAACCGAGGCTATTGTCCGGCCGGGACCCCGGCAATTCACCGTTGCCGCGCGTAGGCGGTGAACCGGGAAAACCGGCCAAACGCCAACGAAGCAGAAGTGCCAACGGAGGCTGTGGCCGCGGTAGTTACGACGTGATTGCAACACTCAACCAACTCGACAACGTTTCCCGAACCGGTAGTACCGCCGTGCCAAGGTTGCGCGCATGCTTAGCGCCCCGTGGCTGAAGTGTGCGGTCGTCATGAGTGCGCTGACACTGACGTGGGCCAACGCCGCACCGGTGACCGCCGACGTCAACGAGCTTCCGAACCCTCCGTCGCCGACCGCGCCGTGCAACGCCATCAGCCCGGTCGCCTTCCCGTGCGTGGGGACCGGCAAACTCGCCGAC
Source organism: Mycobacterium sp. NGS67 (assembly GCF_059812185.1). NCBI lineage: Bacteria > Bacillati > Actinomycetota > Actinomycetes > Mycobacteriales > Mycobacteriaceae > Mycobacterium > Mycobacterium sp. NGS67. Next base: position 237,127 of record NZ_JCALCF010000005.1, on the reverse strand, counting down.
GCGGTCGCCGCCGAATGCCGCAGGGTCGGGATCCCGGACAACCTGTGCCGGGTTCCGTTGGCGCACAAAGTGACTCAAGCGGCGACCGTCGCCTATCTGCAGTCATGGGTACACCGCACCGCCCGATTCCAGTACGCGCTCGGCGACCCGGTGCCGTTCGCGAACGCCCAGTGGATCGGCACCCACAACTCGTTCAACAGCCTCGCCAACGAGTTCACCCCCTCCCACGCCGACTCCAACCAGCAGCTGTCGATGCCCCAGCAACTCGATATCGACGTCCGAGCCATCGAATTGGATCTGCATTACGTGCCGCAGATCGGCCAGCTCGGCGGCCGCGGTGTCGCTGTCTGCCACGGTCTTTCGGCAGCTCAGGCCAACCTGGGTTGCACCACCGAACCGCTGCTGAACCAGGTGCTGCCCAGCATCGCGGCGTGGTTGAACGCCAACCCCAACGAAGTCGTCCTGATTCTCGTCGAGGACCAGTTGCGAAATCCCATGGCGTACACATCGGCGCTGAGCACCCTGCAAACTCAGCTGCGCCGTCCCGACGGAACCAGCCTGATCTACCCGCCGAACCCCGCCGACATCGGCCTCAACGGTTGTGCGCCGCTTCCCAGAACCGTCTCACGCAACGACGTCCGCACCGCCGGCGCCCAGGTGGTGCTGGTCAGCGGCAGCCCTTGTGCGCCAGCGCTCGGCAACGCTGTTTTCAACTGGCAAGGCGAAGAGGTGGACGGCGGCAAGACGTCCCAGTACCAGCCCTACCCGGCTTGCGACGGCACCTACGGCCCGCCCGTCTATGCCACCAACATCGTCCGCTATTTCGAGGACTCGACGTTCGTCTCTGCGTTGGTCAACCCGACCATGCCGCCCAACAATCCGGAGGCGCTCACCCCGGCCAAAACGCAGTCGATGACCAACTGCGGCGTCAACCTGTTCGGCTTCGACCAGTTGCTGCCCGAAGACGGACGTATTCAGGGCACGTTGTGGAGTTGGGCGCCCGACGAGCCGCGCGCGAGCGTAGGAACCTGCACGCTGCAGGGGGCCGATGGCCGGTGGATGGCCACCTCGTGCGGGGAATCGCATCCCGCGGCCTGCCAGGCCGGGTCGGGTGCCTGGACGGTGACGGCGCCCGTCGCGTTTGCGGCAGCTCCGGCCGCGTGCACGGCCACGGGATTGACCTTCGGACTGCCACGAACCGGGGTGCAGAACTTTCTGCTGCATGCGGTGGCGGGACCGGCCGGCGGCGCGTGGGTGCAGTACACCCTCACGCCGTAGGCCGACGAGAGCTATTCGACGCGGTCCAACAGTTCCGACGAGCCCAGCACCCGCTCGATCTGGACCTCGATGACCACCCGGCGCGGGTTGGCCCGCGGGGTGCGGTAGCGCTGGGCGTAGCGCAACTCGGCGTCGCGGATGGCGTCGACGTCTTTGTTCACGATGGAGCGCCCCTCCAGTGACAGCCAGCGGGCACCGTCGACCTGGCTCAGCACGGCTATGCCGCCGCGTTCGGCGTTGACGGCCTTTTGTGACCCGCCGGTGGTGATCACCCGTGCGATGTGAGTCTTGGGGTCGAAGGTGAATCCCACCGCCACCACATGCGGCGAGTTGTCGGCTCGCAGCGTGGTCAACATGGCCAGATGGCGTTCGGTGAGAAACGCCAGCGCGTCGTCGGTGAGGCGGGTCGTGGTCTTGGCCATCGCCCTCCACGCTAGCGCAGGCAATAATCACAGCCGTGGACGACACGGGCACGGGTCCGGTGGTAATTTTCGGCGGGCGCAGCGAGATCGGCATCGAACTCGCGCGTCGCCTGGCTCCCGGGACGTCGGTGGTACTGCTGGCGCGCAACGCCGACCGGCTCGCTGACGAAGTCGCCGCGCTACGAGCGGCCGGCGCCGCGGCGGTGCACACCAGAGAGTTCGACGCCGACGACGTCACCGCACATGGCCCCCTCGTCGAGTCGATCGTCGCCGATCACGGTCCCATCGGCACCGCGGTCCTGGCCTTCGGAATCCTGGGCGACCAGACCCGAGCTGAAACCGACGCCGCGCACGCCGTGGACATCGTGCACACCGACTACGTCGCGCAGGTCAGCCTGCTCACCCATTTGGCGGCCGTCATGCGCCAGGCCCGAAGGGGAGACATGGTGGTGTTCTCCTCGGTGGCCGGGGTGCGGGTGCGTCGGGCCAACTACGTCTACGGTTCGGCCAAGGCCGGTCTGGACGGCTTCGCCAGCGGATTGGCCGACGCCCTGCACGGCAGCGGCGTGCGGTTGCTGATCTCACGGCCGGGCTTTGTCATCGGACGAATGACGGAGGGGATGGCACCGGCGCCGTTGTCCAGCACCCCCGAACAGGTCGCTGCGGCCACGGCCAGAGCCTTGCGCAAGGGCCGACGCACCGTGTGGATTCCCTGGGCGTTGCGGCCGATGTTCTTCGGGCTCAAGCTGCTGCCGCAATTCGTGTGGCGGCGGATGCCGCGATGATCACCGTGGTCGGTCTCGGCGCCGACGGCATGGCCGGGATCTCGGATGCTTCGCGCCGCGAATTACGCAACGCCACAGTCGTTTACGGATCCTCACGCCAACTCGGCCTGCTCGACGACACCGTCCAAGCGACCCGGAAGGAGTGGCCGTCCCCGCTGTTGCCGGCCTTGCAAGACCTGCCCGTCGGCCAATCCGACATCCACGTCCTGGCCAGCGGCGACCCACTGCTGTTCGGCATCGGCGGCACGCTGATCCGGTTGTTCGGCCCGGACAAAGTGCGGGTGCTGCCACATGTCTCGTCGGTGACGCTGGCATGCGCGCGGATGGGGTGGAACGTCCATGAGACGGAGGTGATCAGCCTGGTGACGGCGCAGCCGCACACCGCGGTGCGGCGCGGGGGACAGGCAATCGTGTTGTCGGGCAACGGGAGAACCCCGACATCACTGGCCGCGCTGCTCACCGACCACGGCCGCGGCGACTCGCAGTTCACCGTGCTCGAGGAACTCGGCAGCCCGCGCGAACGACGCCGCGACGACACCGCGCGGGGGTGGGCTGAGAACACCCCTGTCGATGTCGAGGACCTGAATGTGATCGCCGTTCGGTACCTGCCCGACGAGCGCGTGTTCTCGTTGCCCGACAACGCCTTCGCCCATGACGGCCAGATCACCAAACACGGCATCAGGGCGGTCACCCTCGCGGCGTTGGCCCCCCGGCCGGGACAGCGGTTATGGGATGTGGGCGCCGGTTCGGGCAGCATCGCGGTGCAATGGTGCCAAGCCGGCCACGGTTGCACCGCGGTCGTCTTCGAACGTGATGACCAGCGGCGCCGCAATATCGGCACCAACGCCGCGGCCCACGGTGTGCATATCGAAATCCGCGGCGCCGCACCGGATGCGTTCGACGGTGCCCCGAGGCCGTCGGCGATCTTCGTCGGCGGTGGCCTCACCCAGCCCGGTCTGCTCGACGCCTGCCTGGATCACCTGCCGCACGGCGGTCGGCTGGTAGCGAACGCGGTCACCGTGGAATCCGAAGCGCTACTGGCGCAAGCGTATTCCCGCCACGCCGGGGGTCTGCAGCGATTTCAGCACTACCGAGCCGAACCGCTGGGCGGGTTCGCCGGGTGGCGCCCGCAGCTGCCCGTCACGCAGTGGGTTGTGACGAAATGACGGTGTATTTCATCGGTGCCGGGCCCGGCGCCGCGGACCTGATCACCGTGCGCGGTCAACGGCTCCTGCAACGCTGTCCGGTGTGCCTGTACGCCGGCTCGATCATGCCGACAGACCTGCTGTCGCAATGTCGGCCGGACGCGAAAGTCGTCGACACCGGCCCGCTGACGCTGGATCAGATCGTCGGCGAACTCGCGGCCGCCGACGCCGCGGGCCACGACGTGGCCAGACTGCACTCCGGCGACCCGTCGCTCTACAGCGCGCTGGCCGAGCAGTGCCGACAACTGGACGCCCGGGGCATCGGCTACGAAATCGTGCCAGGGGTAACCGCTTTCGCCGCAGCCGCCGCCGCCATCAAGCGTGAGCTCACCGTGCCGGGTGTGGCCCAAACGGTCACGTTGACCAGAGTCTCGACGCTGTCGACCGCCATGCCGCCCGGCGAAGACCTGACCGCCCTGAGCCGCCCCGGTGCCACCCTGGTCCTGTATCTGGCCGCCGCGCAGATCGACGCGGTGGTGCCGCAGCTGCTCGACGGCGGTTACCGCCCCGAAACCCCGGTCGCTGTCGTGGCTTTCGCAAGCTGGCCGCAACAGACCGTGCTGCGCGGCACGCTAACCGACATCGCCGCACAGATGCATAGAGCGAACATCACCAAGACCGCGGTCATCCTGATCGGCGATGTGTTGGCCGCCGAAGGGTTCACCGACAGCTATCTGTACTCGGCGGCGCGACGCAGCCTGGGACCGCATTGATGCGCGTGCTGCTGCTCGGCGGCACCGCTGAAGGGCGCGCGCTGGCCACAAGACTGCACCCGCGGGTCGACCTCGTCAGCTCGCTGGCCGGCCGGGTGCCTGATCCCGCGTTGCCGGTCGGCCGGGTACGCATCGGTGGTTTCGGCGGGGTGGACGGGCTGCGAAGCTTCCTGCACGACGCACACATCGACGCCGTCGTCGACGCCACCCATCCGTTCGCGGCCACCATGACCGCGCATGCCGCGCGAGCGTGCGGCGATTTGGGGATACCCATGTTGGTGCTGGCCCGCCCGGCGTGGGACCCCGGCGCCGCCACGGTCGTGACATCCGACACCGAGGCGGCGGAGGTTGTTGCACGGCAACGCTATTCGCGGGTATTCCTGACCAGCGGCCGGTCGGCTGTCCGGGCGTTCGCCGACAGCGACGCATGGTTTCTGGTGCGGGTGGTCACCGCTCCCGACGTGTTGCCGTCCCGGCATCGACTGCTGCTCTCCCGCGGCCCGTATGAGTACGACGGCGAGCTCGCGCTGATGACCGAGCACCGCATCGACGCGCTGGTGACCAAGAACAGTGGCGGGGACATGACCCGTCCCAAACTGGATGCGGCTGCCGCACTCGGCATCCCGGTGGTGATGGTGGCGCGTCCGCGCCTGCCCGACGGAGTGAACACCGTCGGCACCGTCGAGGAGGCCGAGCACTGGGTGGCGGCGCTCCGGTAGCGCGAGCAGACGCAAAAACCCCCATTTCATGCTGAAATGAGGTGTTTTTGCGTCTGCTCGCGAGGGGTCCGCAGTTAGCCGGGATACCGTCGCAGCGTGAAAACCCGATCACCTGAATCTGTTGTCTGCCAACGGGTTTGCGACGACCCGATGATCAGCAGGCAGCGCATGTCCACCTCGTCGGGGTTCAGGTCGGCCAGCCGGACCACCCGCACCGTTTCGTCGGGGCCGGCCACGTTGCGGCCGATCACCACCGGCGTGCAAGGTTCGCGATGCTCGAGCAACAGATCGCGCATCGCGCCGACCTGCCAGGTCCGCGACTTCGACGCCGGGTTGTAGATGGCCAGCACCAGGTCGGCCGCGGCGGCGGCCCGCAGGCGCGCGGCGATCACGTCCCACGGCTTGAGCCGGTCCGACAGCGAGATCACCGCGTAGTCATGGCCCAGGGGAGCCCCGACGCGGCTGGCGACCGCCTGCGCTGCCGTCATCGCCGGAATCACCCGGACCTGCACGCCGGGCCACTGCTCGGCCTCCTCCAACACGGCGGTGGCCATCGCGAACACCCCCGGATCCCCCGAGGACACCACCGCCACCGAGTGCCCCTGCTCGGCCAGCGAACAGGCCAGTTGGGCCCGCCCGGGTTCGTCGGTGTTGTCGCTGGGATGGCGGCGCTGTCCCTCGCGCACCGGCACCCGATCCAGGTAGTTGCCGTAGCCGATCAGATCGGTCGCCGCGGCCAGTTCGCGCCGGCTCTGCGGTGTCATCCAATCGGAGCCGCCCGGGCCTAGACCCACCACGGCCACCGAACCGGTGGCGGCGGAGGCGCCATTGCGTCGCCGCCCCCCGGGCAGCATGGCTAGTGAGAAATACGGCACGCTGGTCTCGTCGACGTCGGCGGCTGGCAGCACCCGTTGCCCGGGCGTGCTGGCCCGCTCCACATAGAACGTGTCGTCCAGCCGGCCGGCCACCGAAAGTGCCTGCCGCACATTACGATACGAGCGCCCGAGCTTGAGGATCACCGCCGCGTCGGCATCGGCGAGCCGGCGGGTCAATTCAGCCACCGGCAGGGTGCCCGGCAGGATCGACAGCACCTCGTCGCCGGCCACCAGCGGAGTGGCGACGGCGGCGGAGGCGGCGCTCACCGACGTCACACCGGGCACGATCACCGCATCGAAGCGCTCGGTGAGCCGGGTGTGCAGATGCATGTAGGAGCTGTAGAACAGCGGGTCACCCTCGGCGAGCAGCGCCACATTGCGCCCGGCGGCCAGGTGCGCGGCGATGCGCTCGGTGGCTTCGACATAGAAATCCTCCAGCGCGCCCGCGTAGCCACCGGGATGATCGGTCGTCTCGGTAGTGACCGGGTAGACCAGGTGCTCCTCGATCTGACCGGGCCGCAGATAGGGCTCTGCGATACCGCGCGCGATGCTGCGACCGTGCCGCGCGCTGTGATAGGCGACCACGTCGGCGTCACCGATCACCCGCGCGGCTTTGACGGTCACCAGTTCCGGATCGCCGGGGCCCAGCCCGACTCCCCACAGCGTGCCCCGGCCGGTCATTCGCGTTCGGTCGCAATCGCATTGACCGCCGCGGCGGCCATCGCGCTGCCGCCGCGACGGCCGCGCACCACCAGATATGCCATGCCGCGCGGGTTTTCGATCAGCTCTTCCTTGGACTGCGCGGACCCGACGAAGCCGACCGGTCCGCCAAGCACCGCGGCGGGCGGCGGGACCCCGTCGTCGAGTAGTTCGAGCAACCGGAACAGCGCGGTCGGGGCATTGCCGATGGCGACGACGGCGCCAGGCACTCGTTCGGCCCACAGTTCCACCGCGGCCGCCGATCGAGTGGTCTGCCGGCGGGCGGCGAGCTCGGGCGCGCGTGGGTCGGCCACCAGCGAGACCACCTCGTTGCCCGCGGGCAGGCGCGCGCTGGTGATCCCGGCAGCCACCATCGACGAGTCGCACAGCACTGGGGCGCCCTGGCGCAACGCGGCGCCGGCGCGGACCACGACATCATCGGTAAACGCCACGTGTTCGACGACGTCGACCTGCCCGCAGGTGTGGATCAACCGCACCACCACCCGCTCGACGTCGCCGGGGAACCGGGTCAGGTCGGCTTCGGCGCGGATGGTCGCGAACGACTGCCGGTAGATCTCCGCGCCGTCGCGGATGTAGTCGAGCACCCGCCCACTTTAAGACCTCAGTACCCGATACCCCGTCCCGGTGGCGACCAGCACCTCCCCGGTTGGCGGGCTGCCGCATGCTCGTTCGCATCCGACGAAGTGCCGGTGCACGGTGCAGGTCTCGTCCAGCGCCCCTGCCGCGTCGGCGCGCACATCGACACGCGAGTGCGCACAACCCGGGCTGCCGGTACACGCGCTGACATTCAGCCACGGCGAGTGCTCGTCGAACACCAGGCCCAGCGGCGCCAGCACGCGCAGCGCGGTGTCGGCCACGTCGTCGCTCAGATCGCACACCAGCACCGACCGCCACGGTGTGATCACCAGCGGCGCCTCGATTGCGCCGAGGAACTCCGCGATGCGAGCGGGCAGCATCCCGAGAGGGACCCCCGCGCCGAGCGCGACCCGTCCGTCGTCCTGGGGCAGCCAGCCCACCGGCGGTTTGGTCACCGGTGCGAACTCAGTGCCCAGTGCGACGCCGGGAAGCAGCTCCGCCAAGTCATCCAGTTCCGTTATCCGCCAAGCCTTTCCGCGGATCTCCACGAACCGCACTGCGAGCCCGATCAGCGCGCCGGTGATGTCATCCAGGCGCATACCGGTGTCGCGTCCGGCGACCAGGAGCGCCGGACCGTCCTCGGCGACCATCACACCGACGTCGGCGCGCAGACCCGACACATCACCACGGCCGTCGTCGATGCTGAACAAGAACCGGCCACCCAGTCCGGCGAGCCGGGGTTCCCCGCAGATCGCCGCGTCCAGTTCGGCGATCCACGGTCGCACGTCGGCGTTACCGCCGGCCCGACCGGACAACGGTGACGCCACGATATTGCGGACCCGTTCGTGCGTTTCCGACGGCAACAGCCCGGCTCGGGCGACCGCGTCGGCCACCGCGTCCACATCGGCGACCGCCCGCAACTGCACATTGCCGCGGGCGGTCAACTCCAACATGCCCGAGCCGTGTTCCACCGAAAGCCGGGCCAACGTGGTCAACTGCTCGGCAGTAATGATGCCGCCGGGCAGCCGAACCCGCACCAACGCGCCGTCGGCGGCCGGGTGCACCTGCAATGCGCCCGGACACGCGTCGAAGTCGCGGGTTCTGGCCACCCAACTACGGTACGACTTCGGCGGCACGGTTTGGAATCAGACTTCTCGGGCACACCGGTGTCTGTGCGAACGCAGGAATATGCCCCCGGTCGGCTGGCCGACGTGTTCGGTGACCCGGCTCAACCGCTGGTGCTGCTCTGGCACGGCATGCAGACCGATGCCCGCGCCGCGGTCCGCCCGCTGGCCGGCCTGATCGCCGGCCACGGCGCCGCGGTGGTCGCCCCGGATTGGAACTCACACGCTGACGACGGTGGCCGCGCGGATCTGTTGCGGTCGCTGGACTTCGCCCGTCAACACGGCAACGACACCGAGGGCATCGTGCTGGTGGGCTGGTCCCTGGGTGGAGCCGCCGCCGCGGGCCTCACCCTCGACGGCGCCCGCCGCGATCTTGCTCTCGCACATACGGTTTGCCTGGCCGGCGCATTCATGGCACCGGATCCGATCACCGGTCGGGTGTTGACCGAGGAGCTGCCGTCCGACCATATCGGCGCGCCTTTCACGTTGCTGCACGGCGTCGCTGACGATGCCGTACCGGTCGCGGCCAGCAGAGACTTCGCAGCCGCACTGGAACGGATCGGATGGCCGGTGGACCTGGCTGAGCTGGCGGCCGATCACGGCTCGATCGCCGGCGCCGAATACGACGCCGCCGCCGACCGGTACGTGCCGGGTCACGGCGAAGAGACACAGCTGGTGGCACGGGAAGTCGCCGAGCGCATCGCGGCGACGCTGAAGTGAAGTAGTCGACCGCCGTGGCCGCCGGCTGGGGGTTGTCCCGGAAGTGCCTGAAACTCAGGAAGTCCCGGTCCGCTTTGCATAACCCCGGCGCTTGTCGGCCTGCACGTCGCTGGTGAACACCCGGTCGGTGCCCAGCACGCGCCCCATCGCTTCGGCCAGCGGACGCGGCATCAGCCGCTGCTGCAACGACACCATGATGCCCATCGACCGCGGAATAACCACCCGCGCTTCGGGTTTGGTGATGACGCTGACCACCGCCTGCGCCACGTCCACCGGCTCGGCGTTCTTGAATCCTTTCGCGTGCCCGATGCCGACGATCATCTCGGTGTTGGTCAGCGTCGGCATGATCGACGAGAACTGCACGCCGCTGCCCCGATTCTCCAGCCGGACGGAGTCGGTGTAGCCGAGCACCGCGTGCTTGGTGGCGCAGTAGGTGGCGATGCCCTCGGCCGGTAACACACCACCCAGCGACGCGATGTTGACGATGTGACCGCGACGACGCGGCAACATGCGCTGCGCACCCAGCTTGGTGCCGAGGATGACGCCGAACACGTTGACGTCGAGCAGCCGGCGGGTGACGTCGTCGTCCTCCTCCACGGCGCTGCCCACCGCGATCACGCCGGCATTGTTGACCAGGACGTCGATCGGCCCCAGCCCGTTCTCCACCGCGTCGAGGAATTCGATGAACGACGCGCGGTCGGTGACGTCCAGGTGACGCGAGACCGTCAACCCCAGCCGGTCGCCAGACTCGGTGACGGCTGCGTCGTCGATGTCTCCGATCGCCACCTTGGCGCCTGACCGCTGAGCGGCGGTCGCGATGGCCAGACCGATTCCGCGAGCGCCGCCCGTAACAGCGACGACCTTCCCGGCAAGAGACTCAGTGTGCATCGCATCAGCGTACGGTCCCGCTCACCCGGACCGCGCCCGATTCCGCTGTCCTGCTGCACCGCAAAGGTTTTCCAGTCGCGAGTAGAGTAGCTGCGATGGCGACGGCCTCGTGGAATGAACGGATGATCGCCGGGGTCGCCTCGGCCGCGGTGGCTCTCGGTGTCGCCCAGCTGCTCTGCATTCCGTTCGGCGGACGGGCCGACGCCCGCACCGCGGTCGGCTCGGCGGTGATCGACCTGACGCCCGGCCCTGTCAAAGAGTGGGCGATACAGACCCTCGGCACCTTGGACAAGCCCTTCCTGGCGGTGGTCGTGCTGATCGTGGTTGCCACGATCGCAGCGTTGGCCGGGACCTTGGAGACGCGACGACGCCCGATGGGCAGCGCGGTGCTGGTGGTGCTCGGCGTCCTCGGCTGTGCGGCGGTGTTGTCGCGGCAGGGCGGATCGGCGCTGGACGTCATCCCTACCGTCGTGGGTACCGCTTGCGGCGTGGCGGTCCTGCGCGCGCTCGCCCGTCGGTCCTGGTCCGATTCGGAAGATGCACCTGATGCCGGCCGGCGCAGACTGGTCATGCTCGGACTGCTGGGCTTTGGAGTCGTCAGCGGAGTCGCCGGAGCCTTCTTCACGCGGTTGGCGCATTCGGTGACCGCTGACCGCAAGACCTTCGCCCTGCCGCGAGCGCGCACCACGGCACCGCAGATACCGCCCGACGTGCAGCCGAAAGGTGTTGCGCTGCCGAGTTTCATCACTCCCAATGCCGAGTTCTACCGAATCGACACGGCGCTCGCGGTGCCGCAACTCAGCCGCGGCGACTGGAGGTTGCGCATCCACGGCATGGTGGACCACGAAACCACCTACAGCTTGGAGGATCTCGCACGCTTTGACGTCGTCGATACCGTGACGACGCTGACGTGCGTATCCAATCCGGTTGGCGGAGATCTGATTTCGACGGGACTGTGGACGGGCTACCGGCTGGCCGATCTGCTGGCGGCGGCCGGTGTGCACAAGGACGCCGACATGGTGCTGTCCACCTCCATCGACGGGTTCACCGCCGGTACGCCGGTAGAGGCGGTGACGGACGGCAGGGAGGCGCTGCTGGCGGTCGGCCTCAACGGGGTGCCGCTGCCCGTCGAGCACGGCTACCCGGCGCGGCTGGTGGTGCCCGGACTCTACGGCTTCGTGTCGGCCACCAAGTGGGTCGTCGATCTGGAACTGACCCGCTTCGACAGGGCCAAGGCGTACTGGACCAGGCATGGCTGGGCAGCGCGTGCGCCGATCAAGACGCAGTCGCGCATCGACGTGCCGAGAAGCGGTCAGCAGGTGCCGATCGGACCCGCGGTGTTCGGCGGGGTGGCATGGGCGCAGAATCGTGGTGTTCGAGCCGTGGAAGTCCGCATCGGCGATGGCGATTGGCAGTCCGCCGAACTGGGCGCAAGCTATTCCAACGAAACCTGGCGGCTGTGGAGCTTCCGGTGGCAGGCGAAAAGCCCCGGGCGGCAGCAGATTACCGTGCGAGCCATCGACAACACCGGCGCCGCGCAGACCGACGACCGGGCCGATCCCGTCCCCGACGGCGCCACCGGCTGGCACTCGGTGAACTTCACCGTGGCCTGAAAGCCTTACTTCGACGACAGTTTCCGCCAACTGAAGACCGCGATCACCACACCGATCAACGCCGTGATCGGACCGATGACCGACCACGTCGTGGTGTTGCTCATCGGGCTGCCGCCCAGCACTCCGAAGCCTTGCAGCGCCCAGATCAGGCCGAAGAGGGCCACGATCAATCCGACGGCGAACATGACGACGAAACCCCTGCTCATGCCTGGACCCTACGCGCCGATTCGGTGGACTGATCGCCCTGCGGTACGAATGGGGAGTGGCTGAGCCGACCATCCTGCTGTTGTCGACGTCCGACACCGACCTGATCACCGCCCGTTCCACCGACAAGAACTACCGGTGGGCCAACCCGGCGCGGCTCGCCGAAGTCGAATTGCCCGACCTGCTCGAAGACGCCGACATCGTCGTGGTGCGCATCCTCGGCGGCTACCGGGCGTGGGAGGACGGCATCGCCACGGTGCTGGCCAGCGGCGTGCCTGCCGTGCTGGTCAGCGGTGAGCAAGCCGCCGACGCCGAGCTGACCGGACTGTCCACCGTGGCGGCCGGGATCGCCGTGCAGACCCACATCTACCTGGCGCACGGCGGCGTGGAGAACCTGCGCCAGCTGCATGCCTTCCTGTCCGACACCGTGCTGATGACCGGCGTCGGGTTCAGCGAACCGGTGACGACACCGACCTGGGGCGTGCTCCAGCGCCAGGATGCGGGAAACCCGGACGGCCCCACCATCGCGGTGCTCTACTACCGCGCGCAACAGCTGGCCGGCAACACCGCCTACGTCGAGGCGCTGTGCGAGGCGATCGAAGACGCCGGTGGTGCCGCATTACCGGTCTACTGCGCGTCGTTGCGCACCGCGGAACCCGAACTGCTGGCCAAGCTCGCCGAATCCGACGCGATGGTGGTCACCGTTCTTGCGGCCGGGGGAACCAAGCCGGCGGAGGCGGCGGCCGGTGGGTCGGATGACAGCTGGAACGTCGAACACCTTGCCGCACTTGACGTCCCGATCCTGCAGGGACTGTGCCTGACCAGCCCGCGCGACCAGTGGTACGCCAACGACGACGGTCTGTCGCCACTGGACGTCGCCACCCAGGTCGCGGTGCCCGAGTTCGACGGCCGCATCATCACGGTTCCGTTCTCGTTCAAGGAGATCGACGACGACGGCCTCATCTCCTACGTCGCCGACCGCGAGCGCTGCGCCCGGGTGGCCGGCCTGGCCATCCGGCATGCCCGATTGCGACGCGTCGCACCCGCCGACAAGCGCGTCGCCGTCGTGTTCTCGGCCTACCCGACCAAGCACGCGCGCATCGGCAACGCGGTCGGCCTGGACACCCCGGCCAGCGCGGTCGCACTGCTGCGGGCCATGGGCGCCAACGGATATCGCCTCGGCGAGCTGCCCGGCGTCGCAGCCGGCGACGGTGACGCGCTGATCCACGCCCTGATCGAACGCGGGGGACAGGACCCCGACTGGCTCACCCAGGGCCAGCTGGAAGGCAACCCGATTCGGGTGTCCGCCAAGGACTACCGCGACTGGTTCGACACGCTGCCCGCCGAATTCACCGACGCGGTGACCCGCCACTGGGGCGCGCCGCCCGGTGACCTGTTCGTCGACCGCAGCAGCGACCCCGACGGCGAAATCGTCGTCGCCGCAATCCAATCCGGCAATCTGGTGCTGATGGTCCAGCCGCCGCGCGGATTCGGCGAGAACCCGGTGGCGATCTACCACGACCCCGACCTGCCGCCCAGTCACCACTACCTGGCGGCATATCACTGGCTCGATACCGGCTTCGGCGCGCACGCCGTCGTGCACCTCGGCAAGCACGGCAACCTGGAATGGCTGCCGGGCAAGACGCTGGGCATGTCGGCGGCCTGCGGATCCGACGCCGCACTGGGCAACCTGCCGCTGATCTATCCGTTCCTGGTCAACGACCCCGGCGAGGGCACCCAGGCCAAGCGCCGGGCGCACGCGGTGCTCGTCGACCATCTCATCCCGCCGATGGCCCGCGCCGAAACCTACGGTGACATCGCCCGTCTGGAACAGTTGCTCGACGAGCACGCCAACGTCGCCGCGCTGGATCCGGGCAAGCTGCCGGCCATCCGGCAGCAGATCTGGACGCTGATCCGGGCCGCCAAGATGGACCACGACCTGGGTTTGACCGAGCGCCCCGCCGAGGACACCTTCGACGACATGTTGCTGCACGTCGACGGTTGGCTGTGCGAGATCAAGGACGTGCAGATCCGCGACGGCCTGCACATCCTCGGCCAAAAGCCAACGGGGGAAGGCGAACTCGACCTGGTGCTGGCCATCCTGCGGGCCCGTCAGCTCTTCGCCGGTGAACACGCGCTGCCCGGCTTGCGGCAGGCGCTCGGACTGGCTGAGGACGGCAGCGACGAACGCGTCGCCGTCGACGAGGCCGAAAGCGCGGCACGAGAATTGGTGAGCGCCCTACAGAAGGCGGACTGGGACCCCGCGGCGGCCGACCGGCTCACCGACAACCCCGGCGTCGCCGCGGTGCTGCGGTTCGCTGCCACCGAGGTGGTGCCGCGGCTGGCCGGCACCTCGTCCGAGATCGACCAGGTGCTGCGGGCACTGGACGGCCGGTTCATCCCGGCCGGGCCATCGGGCTCTCCGCTGCGCGGACTGGTCAACGTGTTGCCCACCGGGCGCAACTTCTACTCCGTCGACCCCAAGGCGGTGCCGTCCCGGCTGGCGTGGGAAGCCGGTGTGGCACTGGCTGATTCGCTACTGGCCCGCTACCGGGCCGACCATGGGGAGTGGCCCCGGTCGGTGGGCCTGTCGGTGTGGGGCACGTCGGCCATGCGCACCTCCGGCGACGACATCGCCGAGGTGCTGGCCCTACTCGGCGCCCGGCCGGTCTGGGACGACGCATCGCGGCGCGTGGTGGACCTGACCCCGATCCCGTTGAGCGAGCTGGGCCGGCCGCGCCTCGACGTCACCGTACGCATCTCCGGGTTCTTCCGTGACGCGTTCCCGCATGTGGTGACCATGCTCGACGACGCCGTGCGCCTGGTCGCCGCCCTGGACGAACCCGACGAGGACAACTACGTGCGCGCGCACGCCAACGCCGATCTTGCTCAGCACGGCGACCAAAGGCGCGCCACCACACGAATTTTCGGGTCCAAGCCGGGCACCTACGGCGCCGGGCTGCTGCAACTGATCGACAGCCGTAACTGGCGCGACGACGCCGACCTGGCGCAGGTGTACACCGCGTGGGGCGGATTCGCCTACGGCCGCGGATTGGAAGGCCGGCCCGCCACTGAAGACATGAACCGCCAGTACCGGCGGATCGCGGTGGCGGCCAAGAACACCGACACCCGCGAACACGACATCGCCGACTCCGACGACTACTTCCAGTACCACGGCGGCATGGTGGCGACCGTCCGGGCGCTGACCGGTCAGGCGCCGGCCGCCTACATCGGCGACAACACCCGGCCCGACGCCATCCGCACCCGGACGCTGTCGGAGGAAACCACCCGGGTCTTCCGCGCCCGCGTCGTCAACCCGCGCTGGATGTCGGCGATGCGCCGGCACGGCTACAAGGGCGCGTTCGAGATGGCGGCCACCGTCGACTATCTGTTCGGCTACGACGCCACCGCCCACGTGATGGCCGACTGGATGTACGAGCAACTCACCGAGCGGTACGTGCTCGACCCGGAGAACCGCAAATTCATGACGCAGTCCAATCCGTGGGCGCTGCACGGCATGGCCGAGCGACTGCTGGAGGCCGCCGGGCGCGGCATGTGGGCAGAGCCGCGGCAAGACACTCTCGACGGTCTGCGCCAGGCGCTGCTGGAGACCGAGGGCGACCTCGAGGGCTGACCCCGGGACCCGCGAGCAGACGCAAAAGCCCCCATTTCGTGCCGAAATGAGGGGCTTTTGCGTCTGCTCGCCCGGGTTAGATGAAGTCCGAGCCGCCGTCCACGTTCACCGTGGCGCCGGTGACGTAGCCGTTGCGTTTCGACGCCAGATAGGCCGTGATCGACGCGACCTCCTCCGGCAGCCCGGCGCGACCGAGGTCGCAGGGCTGGTGAAAGTTGTTGTCGATCCACGTCATCACGTCCCGCGGGTCGGTGGCGTCCAGCCCGTCGGCGGCCAGGATGTCCTTGAGCACCTCGGTGAAGCTGGCCGTCACAATGGTCCCCGGGCACACGCAGTTGACCAGAATGCCGTCGCCGGCAAGGCTTTTGGACAAGTTCTTGGTGACACTGGCCAGCGCCGCCTTCGACGCTGTGTAGGCGACGATCCGCGGATTCTGGCGCTGGATCGAATGCGCCGACAGCGTCACGACGCGGGCCCAGTTGGCGGCGCGCAGCAGGGGCAGCGCGGCGCGGATCGATCGCACCGCCGACATCGTGCCCAGCGAGAACGCGGCGTCCCATTCGGAATCGTCCATCTGCTCGAAATATCCGTCGCTCGGCCCAATCGTGTGAATCAACGCATTGATTCGCCCCCACCGGCGCGCGACCACAGTGAATCCGTCGGCGATCGAGTCGGCGTCGGACATGTCCACACTGATACTCACAGCGTCCGGTGCGCCCCGTTCACGCAACGACAAGGCGGCGGCGTCGAGTGCGTCCCGGCCCCTGGCCATCACCGCCACGCTGGCGCCTTCGGCGGCGAGGGTTTCGGCGATCGCCAGCCCCATGCCCTTGCTGCCACCGGTGACCACCGCCGTCGCCTCGCCGTACCCCAGATCCATCGACCATCTCCTTCGTCACGATTGTGCGCCCAGCCCGCCCAGCACGAAACGCGCGATGTGCCGGCGGATTTCGTCGCGGTCACCGTCCCCGGTCGCCCAGTGTCGGTCGATGGCGGCCCACACCACGCCGTGAATGAACTGCGCGTCGGCTTCCGGATCGATCCGGTGGAACGTCCCGCCCGCCAGGCCGCGGCGCAGCACATCGATCAACGGCTCCAACATCTCGGCATACGCCGGCCGGACCAGACCAGGAGAGCCCGCGGTCTGCGCTTGCGCCTCCAGGGATAGGCGGCGCAACTCAGCGCCGACACTGTCGTCAAATGCCAGGTCCAATCGCCCGTCAACCCACGCCAGGACGGCTTCGACGTCGTTGCGGGCGGCGCCCATCAGCCGCCTCAGCCGCTGCTTCTCGACACGCGAAGCATCCAGGAACACCTCGGCCACCAGCTCGTCCTTGGAGGCGAAGTGCCGGTAGAACGCACGTGTCCCCAACCCGGCGCGCTCCAGGACCACTGCGATGCTCAGGCCGCGGACCCCGTGCTCACCGAGGACGGTCGACGCGGCGGCGACGATCTGACGGCGGACTTCCGGATCGGGGGCCAGCTTGTCGCGACGCCGGGTGCGCGGCACCCGGTCAGGCTGTTGCGTCATAGGTGGCCAGATAGTCGGTGAACCGTTCGCGCACGCCCTCGGGAGTCAGACCGTAGTCGGACAGGTCGTAGTCGTGTGCCCCGCGGGCGCCGGGCTGGTGCGCTTCGGCCCACGACCGCACCGACCGGGCGGTGTCGTCGGTGAACGCCAAACCCAGAGTCTCGTAACCGATTTGCAGGGTCCGCAGCGGTGCGCGTTGCAGATCGGCGAACGAGATGTCGGCGAACCGGTCGTCGCCGACCCGGCGGCGGAAGCTCATCGCCCGCGCAACCCCTTCGGCCCAACTGTCGACCTGCTCGGCACCGAGCTCATGAGCGTCGTCGCGGTCGCTGCTCCAGCTGCGCACGTAGTGGATCAGGCTGCATACCGAGCCCATCACCTTGGCGGGATCGCGGTGGCTCCACAGGAATTTCGCGTCCGGATAGGCCTCCACCAGCGCATCGAGGGCGAACATGTGCACCGGGGTCTTCAGGTGCCACAGGTTCGGCGGGCAATGCCATTGCAGCAACTTGAGCACCCGGCGATGGAAGGTGTACGTCTCTCGCATGTCGCAGTCCATCAACCACGCCAGGTAGCGCGGGGCCCGCACTGCGCCGTCGAAATGGAAGGTGCGAAAACTCATCCCCATCAGATCCTGGCACTCGGTGGGCGCCGTCGCCTCGGAGTTGTACAGCGTCTTCATCAACGGGAACATCTCGTCGAGCATCTTCAGGCCCGCTTCGGCCTGGGCGATGCGCGGATCCTCGTGCTGGGTGGCGGATTCCGGGGGAGGGGTGGGCGCCTGCGACTCCCACATCCGCAACGATCGGAACTGCGGGTCTGCGGCCACCAGCTGGCTCAGCGCGGTGGTACCGGTGCGGGGCAACCCGATGACGAAGACCGGGCCGCCGACGACCTCGTCGTCGATCTCGGGATGCCGGGCATAGGTGTCCTCGATCTTCAGTCGTTGGATGAGCGCGTTGCTGATGGTGGCGTGCTGAATGACCCGACCGATCTCGTTCAGGTCGGCTTCGGTGTTCAGCGCGTCAACGATGCGTTCCAGGCCCTCCCGGTAGTACGGTGACCCGAAATCGTCGAGACCTGTTGCCGCGCAGGCACCTTGCTCCAATTCGTCGGCGCTGAACGTCATCTCGCGAACCTTTCCCGAACGGCCCGGCGCCGTCCCGCCAGGATTGCTGCCCGCTGATCGGGGCTGACCCGCGCCGTGTCCGGTGGCAGCGCAGCCGCAATCGCATCGAACGGCACCACCCGCACAGTCGGTGTCGGTGCTGTCTCGGTACGCACGCAACGCAGGATGATGGGGCCGTTACTGTGACCCGCGGTGTCCAGCCAGTTGGCCACTCCCGGGTCGTCGGCGGACAACACCACGCGCACCAACCCGTCCGAATCGGTAACCGCCTGATGGGCATTCAGGCTGGATTGATGGCGGCCGTAGTGAATGGTCTCCCACCACGGATTGCCGATCGAGAAACTCCAGTAGACCCCCTCGGGGGGTTCGACTTCCACGATCAACGCCTCACCGGGATCGAGTTCCCACCGCCCGATCACCGGCCTGTTCTCCGCCGCGGCCCCCATCGCACTGCGATCGATCGGTGGCAGGAAGCCGTTGGTCGGCGGCGCGGCGCCGAACTGTACGAAGAATGCCAGATTCTCTTGGACGAAGTCACCCAGCGCGACCACCTGCCGGGACAGCACAGCGCCTGGATCAAGCGAATCAGCTTGCACCGCAACCGGATCACCGAGCTGTTCGACCTGTAGCGCCGACGCGACCTCGGTGTCCCAGTCGTAGAAGAAGTGCCGCACCGTGAACGTGGGATGATCCCCTTCGATGCGCATCCAATTGCCCGGTCGCTCATCGGCGGACAGCACCACCTCGAAGTTCCCCTCGGCATCCACGTCGAGTTCGTCGACCAGCGCGTTGGCGGTCGCGGCGATGCCGTTCATCGTCTGCAGTCCGACGTAGCGTGCGGTGCCGCGGTTACCGAAGACGCGATACGTCCGGCCGCCGCGCAGCACGGCGCGGGTGTAGATGCAGTCCGGGCATTCCATGCCCCACGTCACCACGTCGTCGGTGCTGGTGGGCTGCACTTGCAGCACCGGATCCGGGTCGAACCGCAGCACTTCGTCGATGCCTGCGACAAGGAGCACCAGCAGGTGTCGCATGCCGGCGGCAAGGTCGGCGCGATTGCGATTTCCCGGGTCGGACTCGACGGCCGCGGCCGCACCGGCAAGGCGCTCCAGCAGGTGGGACCAGGCCTGTGCGAGGGCAGGCGCGTCGCCGTGAGACGACGCCGCTTCGGCGATGGAAAACGGCAACCAGGCCGTCGGCTTCGGCGCCTCAGCCACCGACCCAGCCCCTTAAATGAAAATAATATTTTCGCTTAATGAGCTCCGACTATGGCAGCCGCCCGGTCGCGTGTCAACGCTCCCCCCCCCCGCGAGCAGACGCAAAAGCCCCCATTTCGTGCCGAAATGAGGGGCTTTTGCGTCTGCTCGCGCAGCAAGGGCGCGGCGGGCTAGGTTGGCAGCGTGACACCCACGTTCGGCGACCTGGCCAAAGCGCAGTACATCCTGCTCACCACGTTCACCAAGGACGGCCGGCCCAAGCCAGTGCCGATCTGGGCCGCGGCGCAAGGCGACCGGCTGCTGGTCATCACCCAGGCAAAGTCCTGGAAGGTCAAGCGGATTCGCAACACCCCGCGGGTCACGCTGGCGATCTGCGACATGCGGGGCAACCCGAAGAGCGAAGCGGTCGAGGGCACCGCGGCCATCCTGGACAAGTCACACACCGCCGCCGTCTACGACGCGATCGGTAAGCGCTACGGCATCGTCGGCAAGGTCTTCAACCTCGTCAGCAAGCTGCGCGGCGGCATGGAGAACAACGTCGGCCTCGAACTGAAGGTGGCCTGACCGGAATTCAGCCCAGGTGCTCGCCGAAGAACGCGAAGACCCGGCGCCACGCGTCTTCGGTCGCGGCCTCGTCGTAGCCGAACCCGGCGATGCGCAGCAGCGGTTGCCGGGGCAGCTGGTTGGCGAAGCTGTGCCCGGCGCCCGGATAGGACTTGATGTCGGCGGTGATGTTCTTGGCCTCGGTCACCTTGCGCAGTTTCCCGGCCGCCCCAACGCCCAGCGGATCACGGTTGCCGAAGCTGGCCACAACCGGGCAGGCACCCTCCAGGGTCTGGTCGAGCCGGCGCGGCAGCGGAGTGCCGTAGAACGGCGCCGAAGCGCCGAAACCCTTGGGCGACAACACCAGTGCGAACTGGCCGCCCATGCAGAAGCCCGCGATGCCGACCTTCCCGGAACAGTCGGGGCGGGCGAGGAGATGCTCGCGCGCGGCCAGCACGTCGTCGATCGATCGACCCCGCTGAGTCATCACCTCGCGCATCACCCGGGTGATGCATCGGGCCCGGCCGCCGCGCGCGTACAGGTTGGGTGTCAGCGCCAGATATCCCGCTTGTGCGATGCGCTGCGACACCGACTCGTTGTCGGGCGCATAGCCGATCGCGTCGTGGACCACCACCACGCCGGGCCACGGGCCGTCGCCTTCCGGGACGCTCAGCAGCGCGTCGATCGGTCCGGCCGGGGTGTCGAGCTCAATCGTCGTCATAGCGTCATCTAACTGCAGCCGCGACGCGACCGTGCGAGGAACTCCCGGACGATGCCCGGACGTTGGTCCTGACGTGTTAGGACGGGTGCTTCTCAGCTACGCCGTCGTCGAGCTCATGGTGACCATCGGGCTGTCGGCGGCGATCGGTGTCGGCTGGACGATTGCGGTGCTGACGGCCGCTTTCGTCCTCGGACTGGCGCTGGGGGTGCCGCTGGGCGGGTTGCAGCTCAGTCGCGGGTTCACGAAGTTGCGGTCCGGTTCCTCGGAGCCGCGCAGCGCCCTGACCGACGGCGCACTGACCGCGCTGGCCACCGGCCTGCTCGTCATTCCCGGCCTGGCCACCACCGCGCTGGGTTTGTTGCTGCTGGCGCCACCGATTCGCACTGCGAGCCGCCCCGCATTGGCGGCGATCGCGTGGCGCGTTTTCGATCGCCGGGTCCCGCTGGTCACCGACCATCGGCCCGAAGGCGACTACATCGACGGCGAGGTGATCGACGTCGTCGAAGGCGAGGCTCCGACGTTGCCCGGCGCGCCGGGCGTCTATGAGCGAAGCATCCGGCACCCGTAGTTTGGCGCTGTGACGCAGGTTCCGACCAAGCTGTTGGTCAACGGCCGGATACACAGCCCGACGCATCCGGACGCCACCGCGATGGCGGTGCGCGGCGAGGTCGTCGCCTGGTTGGGTCGCGACGACGTTGGGCGCAGCCAATTCCCGGACGCCGAGGTGCAGGATCTCGATGGGGCCTTCGTGGCACCGGGATTCGTCGACAGCCACATCCATCTGAGCGCCACCGGCCTGTCGCTCAGCGGTTTGGACCTGCGCGCAGCTGACTCGAAGGCGCACTGCCTGCAGCTGGTGGCCGACTACGCGGCCGCGCACCCCGGCCGGCCGGTGTGGGGGCACGGCTGGGACGAGTCAGCCTGGCCGGAGGACACCCCGCCGAGCACCGCCGAGCTGGACGCGGTGCTCGGCGACCGCCCGGCCTACCTGGCCCGGGTCGACGTGCACTCGGCGTTGGCGTCGTCGGCTCTGCGCCGACAGCTGCCCGATTTGGCGGCATCCGCCGGGTTCGCTGAACAGCGGCCGCTGGCCGGCGACGCGCATCACCGGGTCCGTTCGGTCGCACGCGGGCTGCTCACCGACGGTCAACTCGCCGAGGCCCGCGCCGCGGCGCTCCGAGCGTTGGCCGCGGCGGGCATCGTCGCGGTCCACGAATGTGGGGGACCGGAGATCGGCGGACTCGACGACTGGCTGAGTTTGGCCGCTCTCGAGCACGGCGTCGAAGTGATCGGCTACTGGGGTGAAGCGGTGACCACCGCGGCGCAGGCCCGCGCTCTGATATCGGAGACCGGGGCCCGTGGCCTGGCCGGAGACCTTTTCGTCGACGGTGCGCTGGGTTCGCGCACCGCCTGGCTGCACGAGGCGTACACCGATGCGCCCGGATGTACCGGCACCCGCCACCTCGACCCGGCCGCCATCGAAGCTCACCTGCGGGCGTGCAGTACCGCCGACGTCACCGCCGGTTTCCACGTGATCGGGGATGCCGCGGTATCCGCGGTCGTGGATGCCCTCGAACGAGTGGTGACCGACCTCGGGGTGCCCACGGTCGCCCGCTGCGGGCACCGACTCGAGCACCTGGAGATGGTCACCGCCGAGCAGGCCGCCAAACTCGGCTCGTGGGGCGTCATCGCCAGCGTCCAGCCCAACTTCGACGCGCTGTGGGGTGGCAACGACGGCATGTACGCGCAGCGCCTAAGCCCGCAACGAGGTTCTCAGCTGAACCCGCTGGCGCTGTTAGCATCCCAAGGCGTGCCTCTCGCCCTCGGTTCCGACGCGCCCGTCACCGCCTTCGAGCCGTGGGCAAGCGTGCGGGCGGCGGTCCATCATCGAACGCCGGGCAGCGGGGTGTCGGCACGCGCGGCGTTCGCGGCCGCGACGCGTGGCGGCTGGCGGGCCGCCGGTGTTCGCGACGGCGGCACGTTGGTTCCGGGGGCGCCCGCCTCCTACGCGGTGTGGGAGGCCGGTGTGCTCGACGTCAGCGCACCCCGCGACGACGTTCAGCGCTGGTCCACCGACCCCCGCTCCCGGGTGCCGGCACTGCCCCGACTCGACGCGTCGGACGATTTGCCCGGTTGCCGCCAAACCGTGCACCGGGGTGCGGTCATCCATGGCTGACCGGCCCGACGACCGGGTAACCGAGAACGGTCCGGAGCAAACCGACGAGGATTTGCCGGTTGCCGAACCCGAGGAGTTGCCGGCCGAACCCGAGGAGTTGCCGGCAACCCCGACTCGGAAGCCGATGACGCGCCGTGTCCGCGCCGCGTTGGTACCGCGGACGGCGCGCCTGATCGCCGCCCTGAGCGCCGGCGGCCTGATGTATGCGAGCTTCGCGCCGTTGAACTGGTGGTGGGCCGCCGTCGTCGCGATCGCGCTGCTGGCCTGGGTGCTCACCCGTCCCGCCACCACACCCGTCGGGGGAGTCGGCTACGGATTCCTGTTTGGTCTGGCCTTCTACGTGCCATTGCTGCCCTGGACCAGCACGCTGGTCGGGGTGGTGCCCTGGCTGGTGCTGGCCACGGCGTGCGCGCTCTTCCCCGGCCTCTTCGGTCTGTGTGCCGTCGTGGTCCGCCGACTGCCCGGCTGGCCGGTGTGGTTTGCGGTGTTGTGGGGTGCGCAGGAATGGCTGAAGTCCGTCGTCCCGTTCGGCGGGTTCCCCTGGGGGTCGGTGGCGTTCGGTCAAGCCGAGGGCCCGCTGCTGCCGCTGGTGCAACTGGGCGGGGTCGCGCTGCTCTCCAGTGCGGTCGTGCTGGTAGGCGCCAGCCTGACTGCGTTCGGAGCCGAGATCGTGCGCTGGTTGCGCGCCGGGGTCGCGCCCGCCAACACCGAGCCGCCGGCCGTGGTGTTGCCCGCGGTGAGTATCTGTCTGGTGCTGATGGCGGCGATGTTGGTGTGGCCGCAGGTACGGCACGCCGGGGCGGGGTCGGGCAGTGAACCCAGCATCAACGTCGCCGTCGTCCAGGGCAACGTGCCGCGGTTGGGACTCGGGTTCAATGCCCAACGCCGCGCGGTGCTGGACAACCACGTCAGCCAGACGCTGCAACTCGCCGAAGACGTGCATGCCGGGACGGTTCCGCAGCCCTATTTCGTCATCTGGCCGGAAGACTCCTCGGACATCGACCCGCTGGCCAACCCCGACGCCGCACAGGTCATTTCCCGGGCGGCCGAGGCCATCGGCGCACCCATCCTGATCGGCACCGTCATGGATGCGCCGGAAAGGATGGGCCAGGACCCGGCATACACCAACACGATGATCGTGTGGAATCCCGGCACCGGGCCCGCCGACCGGCACGACAAGGCGATCGTGCAGCCGTTCGGCGAGTACCTGCCCATGCCGTGGCTGTTCCGGCACCTGTCCGGGTATGCCGACCAGGCCGGCCACTTCGTTCCCGTCCCCGGCTCCGGCGTGGTCCACATGCGCGGAGTTCCGGTCGGCGTCGCCACCTGCTGGGAAGTGGTATTCGACCGGGCGCCGCGCAATGCGGTTCGGCACGGCGCGCAGTTGCTGACCGTCCCCAGCAACAACGCCACCTTCACCAAGACGATGAGCGAGCAGCAGGTGGCCTTCGCGAAGGTCCGGGCCGTCGAGCACGACCGCTACGTCCTGGTGGCCGGCACCACCGGGATCAGCGCGGTGATCGCTCCGGACGGCGCGGAGCTGATGCGCACCGACTTCTTCGTCCCGGCCTACCTGGACAGCGCGGTGCGCCTCAAAACCACGTTGACGCCGGCCACCCGCTGGGCTCCGATCGTGCAGTTGGTGCTGGTCGGAGCGGCTGGCGCAGTGATTCTGGTCGCGATACGGCACAATGGTCATTTCTCGGATCGGTTTCGGCGGCCGACGCGTCGACGGTCCGGGCCGACGGACGAACCCAAAGATCCCGATACGCCGTCAGCTGAAACCGACGATTCGGATGCTGCGGCGGACGTTGACAGTGCGAACGACGCCCCATCCTCCGACGACGAAGACAGCGGGCGCACCTCTATCGGGCGAAATGAAGGAGCTACATGACCACCGGCCAGCCTGTGCCCGAGGTGTCGGGCAGCAGTCCCAGTCAGCGCACCCTGGTCATCATCCCCACTTACAACGAGCGGGAGAACCTGCCGCTGATCCATCGGCGGGTCAAGGACGCCTGCCCCGGCGTTCATATCCTGGTCGTCGACGACAGCAGCCCGGACGGCACCGGTCAATTCGCCGACGAGCTGGCGGCCGCCGACGTCGGTTGCACGCACGTGCTGCATCGCACCGCCAAGAACGGGCTGGGAGCGGCGTATCTGGAAGGCTTCGCCTGGGGTCTGGGCCGCGGCTACACGGTGCTGGTCGAGATGGACGCCGACGGCAGTCACGCGCCCGAACAGTTGTACCGCCTGCTGGAGGCGGTCGACGCCGGAGCGGACCTGGCCATCGGCTCGCGCTACATCCACGGCGGCACCGTGCGGAACTGGCCGTGGCGGCGCTGGGCCCTGTCGTGGACCGCGAACACCTACTCGCGGCTGGCGCTGGGGGTCGGGGTGCACGACATCACCGCCGGCTACCGCGCCTATCGCCGCGAGGTGCTCGAGACGATCGACCTCGACACCGTCGACTCCAAGGGTTACTGCTTCCAGATCGAGATGACCTGGCGCAGCGTCAACGCCGGGTTCGAGGTCGTCGAGGTGCCGATTACGTTCACCGAGCGAGAGATCGGCGTATCGAAGATGAGCGGCTCCAACATCCGCGAGGCGCTGGTCAAAGTCGCTCAATGGGGCGTTGAGGGTAGGCGCGACCGCAGTCGGTCGACTCGCGCGCAGACCAGGTCTCGATCGCCGCGCCGCTAGCCGCTGCCGCGTGAGCGTGCAGTCTTTGAGCGTGAAACCTGGGCGTTGCGGGTGAAACCTGGGCGGGATCGCGCCGATTTTCCCGCCCTGGCTTCACCCCCAAAGCCGTCGTTTCACAATCAACGCCAAGGATGCACGCTCAAAGCCGTGCAGCAGGCAGAGCGCAGCTAGCCCGCGCGTAACGCCTAACCGCGCCGCCGCGACCGAATCAGCTCCAGGCGCTCCTTGAGCAGTTCTTCGAGCTCCTCGACCGAACGGCGCTCCAGCAGCATGTCCCAGTGCGTACGCGGCGGCTTGACCTTCTTCGGCTCGGGCAGGTCACCCTCGATCAGGGTGCCTTCCATACCGTTACGGCACAGCCAGGTGCCAGGGATCTCCGCGTCGTCGGCGAACGGAACTTCGAACTCTTCGCCGTTCTCGGTGCGATAGCGCGCAATCTGACGTGGCGCCAGGTCGTGATTGCGGTCGGTCTCATAGCTCACGGCTCCGAGGCGACTGCCTCGCAGGACACGATCAGCCATTGGTGCTGCTCCTTTGGGTCCGGTGAGCTCTCGATGCTCCCGTCATGCGAATCTCTCTAAGCAAACGTTAAGACTGCTTACGTAGTTCCCGGCTCGGGGATCGCGGCAAACGCGCGACGCGACACTCGATGATACCGGGATCGCGGACAGGATCGGACTAAAGTCGGCAGCCGTGACCCGTCGTGTTCGTCCCCAACCGTGCCGCTGGTGTGGTCGGGACGTGACCGACGTCGGGATGGGACGTCGTCGCCAGTACTGCCGGCAATCGTGCCGCCAGCGGGCTTACGAGCAGCGGGCAATGGTCGCCAGGGGTGAGGCAGGAGCTCAGTCGACCCTCTCGCCCGACGCCGTGGTGCTGTCCGCCGAGGAGGCGGCCGACCTCTCGGATCGCGTCTACCAGCTCCGGTGCGCTGCCGAAGACGTGGCCACCGCGGTCGACGAAAACGCGGGAACCGCGGAGTTGCGGGAGCTGTGCGACGAACTGCTGCGGGCCGCCCGGGCGGCCGACGGGTGGCGGCGCGTCGGCGTCTGAAGCGCCCGTTCGCTTTGCTGCTCAATACCTTGTTTGGCGTTGACCATGAAGCTAGTGTTAATCGCCAGATAGCTGGGAGGGGATGCCATGAGGCGCACAGCAATCGTTGCCGTATCGGTTGTCCTGGTAATCGTGCTGCTGGTCACGGGTTGCGGCCCCTCGCGGAAACAGCAGAAAAGACGATCGAAATCGTCGACGACGACAACCAGCCAGGCGTCCGGCGTCAATAGCGCTGACATCGAAAACCGGATCGTCGTAGCTCTACAGGGGCTGAAATCGAACGGGAGACAGAGCTTGGACTCCGGGTCGGTCGCCGCGACCTGCCCGGCCACCATCGAAGCTCGGCAGGGCGCGTCGTTCGACTGCACGTTGAAGGCCAACCAGGCCACCGGTTCGCGCGAGGCGATGACGGGAACCGGCACCGTGACGCTCAGCGAGCCGAGCGGCAAGACGTTCTCGCTGAAGTACAAACTCGAGGGCAGTACCTCCACGGTCAGCGGCAGCATGACTTCGGTGCCCTGAGCCCGGCCCTGACGTCGCCGCCCTGCGAGAACAACGGAGACGTCGTCACGAGGCGCGGTACAGTCGCGCAATGACTGAAGGCCCGGGTGTACAAGGGAGTGCAGGGCCATCGATCACCAACTTGCGCGGGCACCGGGATGCCCAGCAGCTTTTCGCCGAAGCCGGGAGCATCTGACGTTTTTGAAATCCTGCCGGAGTTGGCGATACTCACCAGCGACATTCTTGGTCGGAGCGCAGCACGAAGCCGCCGCTTCATGCAGCACCTCTGAAGGCTCGGCGAACGCCGCAGCGGGGGTCAGAGACGACCGAATTAACCGAGGGGTTTGGTAATGGCTGATCAACTCCAGCACGCAACCGAGGCGTTGCGGAAAGCGCTGGTGCAGGTGGAGCGCCTGAAGCGCACCAACCGCGCGCTGCTGGAGCGGGCCAGCGAGCCGATCGCGATCGTGGGCATGTCCTGCCGGTTCCCCGGTGGCGTCGACTCCCCGGAAGCCCTGTGGCAGATGGTCGCCGACGGCCGCGACGTGATCTCGGAATTCCCGACCGACCGCGGCTGGGACGTGGGCGCGCTGTTCGACCCCGATCCCGACGCGGCGCACAAGACCTATGCCAACACCGGCGGCTTCGTCGACGGCGTCGCCGACTTCGATCCGGCGTTCTTCGGGATCGCCCCGAGCGAGGCGTTGGCCATGGACCCCCAGCACCGGATGCTGCTGGAGCTGTCCTGGGAAGCGCTGGAGCGGGCCGGGATCGACCCGGGCGGACTGCGCGGCAGCGCCACCGGTGTGTTTGCCGGGATCATCGCCCAGGGCTACGGCATGTTTGCTGAAGAGATCGAGGGCTACCGGCTCACCGGTATGACGTCCAGTGTCGCGTCCGGCCGGGTGTCCTACGTGCTGGGTCTGGAAGGTCCGGCGGTGTCGGTCGACACGGCGTGTTCGTCGTCGCTGGTGGCGTTGCACATGGCGGTGCAGTCGCTGCGCACGGGAGAGTGCGACCTGGCCCTGGCCGGCGGCGCCACCGTCAACGCCACCCCGACGGTCTTCGTGGAGTTCAGCCGGCATCGTGGCCTGGCTCCGAACGGGCGGTGCAAGGCGTACGCGCAAGCCGCCGACGGCGTCGGCTGGTCCGAGGGCGGCGCCATGGTGGTGGTGGAGCGGCTTTCGGACGCGCAGCGCCTCGGTCATCC
The DNA here is from genome assembly GCF_059812185.1 of Mycobacterium sp. NGS67. Taxonomy (NCBI): domain Bacteria; kingdom Bacillati; phylum Actinomycetota; class Actinomycetes; order Mycobacteriales; family Mycobacteriaceae; genus Mycobacterium; species Mycobacterium sp. NGS67. The sequence goes on along the minus strand of NZ_JCALCF010000005.1, from coordinate 208,870 downwards.
GGTGCTGGCCGTGGTGCGGGGCACGGCGGTGAACCAGGACGGCGCCTCCAACGGCTTGACCGCGCCGAACGGTCCCTCGCAGCAGCGGGTGGTGCGGGCTGCGCTGGCCAACGCCGGATTGTCGGCCACTGAGGTGGACGTGGTGGAAGGTCACGGCACGGGCACCACACTGGGCGATCCGATCGAGGCGCAGGCGTTGCTGGCCACCTACGGACAGGGGCGCACGCAGCCGCTGTGGTTGGGGTCGGTCAAGTCGAACATGGGCCACACCCAGGCCGCCGCCGGAGTCGCGGGCGTGATCAAGATGGTGCAGGCGATGCGGCACCAGGTGTTGCCCGCGACGCTGCACGTCGACGCACCCAGCCCACATGTGGACTGGTCGGCGGGTTCTGTTGCGCTGCTGACCGAGTCGCAGGCATGGCCGGCCGGCGACCGCGCTCGCCGCGCGGCGGTGTCGTCGTTCGGGATCAGCGGCACCAACGCCCATGTGATCATCGAGTCGGTGCCGGAGTCGCCGGCGCGCGAGCCCGGCCCGACGCGGCCCGCGGTGCCGTGGATGCTGTCGGCCAAGTCCGAGACCGCGTTGCGGTCGCAGGCGGCCCGACTGGCCGAATACCTGGGTGCCCGAGACGATTTGGACGTAGCCGACGTCGGTTGGTCCCTGGCGGGCCGGTCGGTTTTCGAGCACCGCGCCGTCGTGGTCGGCGCGGACCGGCAGGCATTGCTGGCCGGGTTGGCCGAGGTGGCCGACGACGCCCCGGCCGCCACGGTCATCCGCGGTGTCGCTGCGCCGGTCGGCAAAACCGTCTTCGTCTTTCCCGGCCAGGGCTCCCAATGGGTCGGCATGGGCGTCGAATTACTCGACACCGCACCAGCTTTCGCCCGTCAGATCGAGGCGTGCGAGGCGGCGTTCGCGAAGTTCGTGGACTGGTCGTTGATCGACGTCCTGCGCGGCGCGCCCGGTGCGCCCGGCTTGGACCGCGTCGACGTCGTACAGCCGGTGCTGTTCGCGGTCATGGTGTCCTTGGCCGAACTGTGGAAGTCGCTCGGGGTGCGCCCCGACGCGGTCATCGGGCACTCCCAAGGTGAGATCGCCGCCGCTTTCGTCGCGGGCGGACTGTCCCTGCGAGACGCCGCCAAGGTGGTCACGCTGCGCAGCCGGCTGCTGACCGGTTTGGCCGGTCCCGGTGGCATGGTGTCCATCGCGTGCAGTGTCGAGCAGGCGCGTGAGTTGTTGGCGCCGTTCGGTACCCGTATCGACATCGCCGCCGTCAACGGTCCGTCGGCGGTCGTGGTGTCCGGGGAGGTGACCGCGCTCGAGGAACTGATCGCGGTGTGCACGGACCGGGAATTGCGCGTCCGCCGCATCGACGTCGACTACGCGTCGCACTCGGCCGAGGTCGAAGCCATCCGCAGCGAACTCACCGAGGTGCTGGCCGGGATAGCACCGACGTCGTCGCGTATCGCATTCTTCTCGACGGTGACCGGAAGCCGTTTGGACACCGCCGATCTGGATGCCGACTACTGGTATCGCAACATCCGCCAGACGGTGCAGCTCGACCAGGCCGTGCGCAGCGCGTGCGGGCACGGGTATCGGGTGTTCATCGAATCCAGCCCGCACCCGGCCCTCATCACCGGCATCGAGAACACCGTCAACGACTGTGTGGCGGGCGACGCCGAACCGATCGTGGTGCCGACCCTGGGACGCGAGGACGGCGGGCTGCGGCGATTCCTGTCCTCGGCCGCCGCGGCCTGTGTTGCCGGCGTCGCAGTGGACTGGCGCGGCGCGCTGGCCGGGGCGAGTTTGGTGGAGTTGCCCACGTATGCCTTTGACCGGCGGCGCTTTTGGCTGTCCAGCGAAGCTTTCGACGCCGACGCGTCGGGTCTGGGATTGGCTGCCAGCGAACACCCGCTGATGCGGGCGGTGGTGGAGCTACCGGCCTCGGGCGGGGTCGTGCTGACCGGACGGCTGTCGCCGACGGCGCAGGGCTGGCTGGCCGACCACGCGGTGTCGGGAATGGTGGTATTCCCCGGAACCGGGTTCGTGGAGTTGGCGATCCGCGCCGGCGACGAGGTCGGTTGCTCGGTGGTCGACGAGCTGACGTTGCGGTCCCCGCTGGTGATTCCCGGCGGCAATTCGGTTGCCGTGCAAGTGGTCGTCGGTGCCGCCGCCGACGAGACCGGGCAGCGCAGCGTGTCCATCTACTCCCACGCCGACGTCGACGGCGCGTGGGTGTGCCATGCCGAGGGAACCTTGAGCGCCGCGGCCGTCGAACCCGGCGCGGACCTGTCGGTCTGGCCTCCGGCGGGTGCGGTCGGGATCGACCTGTCGGACGGCTACGAGCGGCTGGCCCAGCAGGGCTACGGGTACGGACCGGCGTTTCGCGGGCTGACCGCATTGTGGTCCCGGGGTGAGGAATTGTTCGCCGAGGTGACATTGCCGGAGGCGGCCGGCGGCGCCACCGGGTTCGGCGTGCACCCCGCCCTGCTGGACGCCGCGCTGCACGCGGCGGTACTGGCGAACCCGGCGGGCGACGTGGTGCTGCCCTTCTCCTGGCAGGGCGTGTCGTTGCATGCCGCGGGGGCGTCGAGTGTGCGGGCCCGGATCGCGCCGGTCGGGCCGTCGGCGGTCTCGGTGGAACTGGCCGACGGGTTGGGTCTGCCGGTGCTGTCGGTGCAGGCGATGGCGGCCCGCCCGATCTCCGAGCAGCGGTTGCGGGCCGCGGTCTCCGGGACCGGTCCCGACCGGCTGTTCGAGATGGCCTGGGCGCCGGCCACCTCCGCCGGCACCGACATCCCGTCCTACCAGATCTTCGAATCCGTTGCGTTGCATACCGATCCGGTGAGCGGAACATATGAGCGCACCCGTCGCGCACTGACCGCCGTGCAGTCCTGGCTGAGCGACCATGAATCGGGAGTCTTGGTGGTCGCGACCCGAGGCGCGGTGGCGCTGCCGGGCGACGACGTCACCGATCTGCCGGGTGCGGCGGTCTGGGGTCTGGTGCGCTCGGCGCAGACCGAGAATCCGGGCCGGTTGGTGTTGGTCGATTCCGATGTGCCCGTTGATGATTCGACGGTAGCGGCCGCGCTCGCGGTCGGGGAGCCGCAGGTGTTGCTGCGGGCGGGGCAGGCCTTCACCCCGCGGGTGCGCGCCAGTCGTGCCGTCGACGGCATCCTGGATCCACCGTCCGGGGAGGGACCGTGGCGGCTGGGGCTCAGCAGCGCAGGCACATTCGAGAATCTGCAACTGGAACCGGTGCCGAACGCCGGCGCCCCGTTGCAGCCGGGTTATGTCCGGGTCGCGCTGCGGGCCATCGCGGCCAACTTCCGCGACATCATGATCACCCTGGGCATGTTCACCCACGAAGCGCTGCTGGGCGGTGAAGGTGCCGGTGTGGTCGTCGAAGTCGGCCCGGGCGTCACCGATTTCGCGGTCGGCGACGCGGTGTATGGCTTCTTCCCCGACACCAGCGGCACCCTGGTGCCCGGCGACGTCCGACTGCTGCTGCCGATGCCTTCGGACTGGACCTACGCCGAAGCCGCCGCGATCTCGGCCGTCTTCACCACCGCGTGGTTCGCGTTCATCGACCTGGCAGCCGCCAAACCGGGGCAACGGGTCCTGATCCACGCCGCCGCGGGTGGTGTGGGCATGGCCGCCACCCAGCTGGCCCGGCACCTGGGTCTGGAAGTGTTCGCCACCGCCAGCAAGGGCAAGTGGGACACGCTGCGCGCGATGGGATTCGACGAGGACCACATCTCCGATTCGCGCAGCCTGGAGTTCGAGGAGAAGTTCCGCACCGTCACCGGTGGGGCGGGATTCGACATCGTGCTGGACTCGCTGGCCGGCGAATTCGTCGACGCCTCACTGCGGTTGGTCGCACCCGGCGGCATCTTCCTGGAAATGGGCAAGACCGACATCCGCGACCCCGGCGCGGTCGCCCAGGAGTACCCGGGCGTGCGGTACCGGGCCTTCGACCTGTTCGAACCCGGCCGTCCTCGCATGCACGAGTACATGCTCGACCTCGCCGAACTCTTCGACACCGGCGTGCTGCGCCCGTTGCCGGTCACGACGTTCGACATCCGGCGGGCACCGGCGGCGCTGCGATACCTGAGCCAGGCGCGCCACATCGGCAAGGTCGTCCTGACCCTGCCCGACGCATGGGCACAGGGCACGGTGCTGATCACCGGTGGCACCGGCATGGCCGGTTCGGCGTTGGCGCGTCACGTCGTCGCCCGGCACGGGGTGCGGCACCTGCTGCTGCTCAGCCGTCGCGGCCCGGATGCGCCGGGAGCCGTGGCGTTGACCGCCGAACTCGAGGCCGCGGGCGCCCAGGTGCAGGTGCTGGCGTGTGACGCGGCAGACCGGCCGACCTTGGCGAAGGTGATCGCCGACATCCCGGTGCAGCGGCCGCTGTCGGCGGTGATCCATGCCGCCGGGGTGCTCGACGATGCGGTGCTCACCTCCCTGACACCCGAGCGGGTTGAGCCGGTGTTGCGGGCCAAGGTGGACGGCGCCTGGAACCTGCACGAGTTGACGCGCGACCTGGATGTGTCTGCGCTCGTGCTGTTTTCGTCGATGGCCGGACTGGTGGGCTCGTCGGGGCAGGCCAACTATTCGGCGGCGAACTGCTTCCTGGACGCACTGGCCGCGCACCGGCGCGCCCACCGGCTGCCGGCGATGTCGCTGGGCTGGGGGCTGTGGGATCAGGCCAGCGACATGACGGGCGGGCTGGACGCCGCCGATCTGGCACGTCTGGGCCGCGAAGGGGTCCTGGCGTTGTCGTCGCAGGAGGCGCTGGAACTGTTCGACACCGCGCTGATCGTCGACGAGCCGTTCCTGGTGCCCGCCCGTATCGACCTGTCCGCGTTGCGGGCCCACGCGGTCGCGGTGCCACCGATGTTCCGCGATCTCGTCAACGCGCCGACCCGCCGTCAGGTGGACGACTCACTGGCCGCAGCCAAGTCGAAATCTGCTCTCGCGCAACGCCTACACGCGCTGTCAGAACCCGAGCAGCATGCTCTGCTGCTGGACCTGGTGCGTTCCCACATCGCCACGGTGCTCGGTAACGTCACCCCGGAGGCCGTCGACCCCGACAAAGCTTTCCAGGAGTTGGGTTTCGACTCGCTGACCGCCGTGGAGATGCGCAACCGGCTCAAAACCGCGACCGGCCTTTCGCTTTCACCCACCCTCATCTTCGACTATCCGACCCCCAACGGCCTGGCGTCCTACATCCGCACCGAACTCGCCGGCGTGCCGCAGGAGATCAAGCACGTCCCGGCGGTGCGCACCGACACCACTGACGACCAGATCGCGATCGTCGGCATGTCGTGCCGCTACCCGGGTGGGGTGCAATCCCCAGAAGACCTCTGGGACATGGTGATCCGCGGCCGCGATGTGCTGTCGGATTTCCCGACCGATCGGGGCTGGGACCTGGGCGGGCTCTACAACCCCGATCCCGACGTCGCCGGCACCTGCTACACCCGCACCGGCGGCTTCCTGGACGGTGTCGCCGATTTCGACCCCGCGTTCTTCGGGATCGCGCCCAGTGAAGCGCTGGCGATGGACCCTCAGCAACGTCTGTTCCTGGAACTGTCCTGGGAAGCGTTGGAGCGCAGCGGAATCGACCCCGCGGCACTGCGCGGCAGCGCGACCGGTGTGTTCGCCGGTGTGTACACCCAGGGTTACGGGATCGGCGCTGCGCAGACCGCGGAGGGTTTCCGGTTGACCGGACAGTCCTCGAGTGTTGCGTCGGGCCGGGTGGCGTATGTGCTGGGTCTGGAAGGTCCGGCGGTCTCGGTGGATACGGCGTGTTCGTCGTCGTTGGTGGCGTTGCACATGGCGGTGCAGTCGCTGCGGTCGGGGGAGTGCGATCTGGCGCTGGCCGGTGGGGTCACCGTCAACGCCACACCGGACATCTTCGTGGAGTTCAGCCGCATGCGCGGACTGTCGGCCGACGGGCGGTGCAAGGCTTTCGCCGGCGCGGCCGACGGCACCGGCTTCTCCGAGGGCGGCGGAATGCTGGTGGTGGAGCGGCTTTCCGACGCGCAGCGGCTGGGGCATCCGGTGCTGGCGGTGGTGCGGGGCTCGGCGATCAACCAGGACGGCGCCTCCAACGGCTTGACCGCGCCGAACGGTCCCTCGCAGCAGCGGGTGGTGCGGGCCGCGCTGGCCAACGCGGGTTTGTCGGCGGCCGATGTGGATGCGGTCGAGGGGCACGGCACCGGCACCACGCTGGGCGATCCCATCGAGGCCCAGGCGTTGCTGGCCACCTACGGGCAGGGCCGCACCCAACCGCTGTGGTTGGGGTCGGTCAAGTCGAACATGGGTCACACCCAGGCCGGTGCCGGTGTGGCCGGTGTGATCAAGATGGTCCAGGCGATGCGGCACGAGGTGTTGCCGGCGACGTTGCACGTCGACGCCCCCAGTCCGCATGTGGACTGGACGACCGGTTCGGTTGCGCTGCTGACCGAATCTCAGGGGTGGCCGGCCGAGGACGAGCCCCGGCGCGCGGGGGTGTCGTCGTTCGGGATCAGCGGCACCAACGCGCATGTGATCATCGAGTCGGTGCCGGCGGCGCCGCCTCGGGAGCCCGGCCCGGTGCGGCATGCGGTGCCCTGGGTCGTCTCGGCCAAGTCCGCCGCGGCGCTGCGCACGCAGGCGGCCCGGTTGGCCGAATACATCGGTGCCCGAGCCGCTTTGGATGCCGTCGACGTCGGTTGGTCCCTGGCCAGCCGGTGCGCCTTCGAGCACCGCGCGGTCGTCGTCGGTGAAGACCGGGACGCTCTGCTGGCCGGCCTCTCGGAGTTGGCTTCCGAGGATGGGACCGGTGCAGGCATCCAAGGGGTCGCCCAGCCCGGCAAGACCGCCTTCGTGTTCCCGGGTCAAGGCGCCCAGATGCTGGGCATGGGAATACGATTGCATGCGGCCTATCCGGTGTTCGCCGAGGCGTTCAACGCCGTCGTCACCGAATTGGACCGCCACCTGCTGCGCCCACTGCGTGAGGTGATGTGGGGTCCGGAGGAAAGCCTGCTCAACAGCACCGAGTTCGCGCAGCCGGCGTTGTTCGCCGTCGAGGTCGCGCTGTTCCGGTTGCTGGAATCCTGGGGTGTGCGAGCCGATTTCGTGATGGGGCATTCCGTCGGCGAGCTGTCGGCCGCACACGTGGCCGGTGTGCTGTCGTTGGAGAACGCCGCGGTCCTGGTTGCCGCGCGGGGCCGGTTCATGCAGCGCCTCGATGCCGGTGGCGCCATGGCCGCGGTGCAGGCCACCGAGGACGAGGTCAGGCCGTTGCTGGGTCCCGAGGTCAGCATCGCCGCGGTCAACGGCCCTGCCTCGGTGGTCATTTCGGGTGCCTCCGACCAGGTGGCCGCGCTGGTCGACCAATTCCGTGCCGACGGTCGCCGGGTCCACCCGCTCGCGGTGTCACACGCGTTCCACTCGGCACTGATGGACCCGATGATCGACGAGTTCGGGGCGGTCGCCGCCGGACTTCCGTTCGGGCCGCCCACAATCCCGGTCATCTCGAACGTGACCGGCGCGCTCGCCGGAGACGACTTCGGCACGGCCGCCTACTGGAAACGTCATGTGCGGGAAGCGGTTCGGTTCTCCGACAGCATCCGCTTCGCGCAGTCGGCCGGCGCGACCCGCTTCCTCGAGGTCGGTCCCAGCGGTGGTTTGACGGCCGCCATCGAAGAGTCGCTGCCCGATGCCGCGGTCGCCACGATCAGCACGATGCGCAAGGACCGGCCCGAACTGACGACGCTGACCACTGCGATGGCCCAGGCATTCGTCGCGGGTGTGCCGGTGGATTGGCAGGCGTTGCTGGGGCAGGCCGATTTCGTCGAACTACCCACGTATGCCTTTGAGCGACGCAGGTTTTGGCTGTCCAATGACGGCGCGACGGTAGACGCGGCCGGCTTGGGCTTGACCGCGGGCGAGCACGCGTTGCTGGGCGCGGTCGTCGAATTGCCGTCGTCGGGCGGGGTGGTGCTGACCGGTCGGCTTTCCTCGGCCGCCCACGGCTGGCTGCGCGACCACGCGGTGGGTGGCGTGGTGATCTTCCCGGGTGCCGGTTTCGTGGAGCTGGCCATCCGCGCCGGCGACCAGGTCGGCTGCTCGGTGGTCGACGAACTGACCCTGGCCGCTCCGCTGATCGTGCCCGAATCGGGTTCGGTGGCGGTACAAGTCGTGGTCGACGCCGCGGACGAAACCGGTTCCCGCCCGGTGTCGGTGTTCTCCCGCGCCGAGGGATCGGGATGGCTGCTGCACGCCGAGGGATCGGTGAGTGCCGGTGCCGCGCAGTCCGGTACCGATCTGTCGGTGTGGCCGCCGATGGGAGCCCAGCCGGTGGACGTGTCCGGAACCTATGAGCGGCTGGCCGAAAGTGGGTATGGCTACGGCCCGGCGTTCCAGGGTCTGACAGCGATGTGGCGGCGCGGTGACGACGTGTTCGCCGAAGTGACGCTGCCTGCCACGGCCGGGTTGTCCCCGGCGGGCTTCGGGGTGCATCCGGTGGTGCTGGATGCGGCCCTGCACGCGCTGATCGCGACCGGGGATGTGATCGACCGTGCCGACGGGGTCCTGGTCCCGTTCTCCTGGCAGGGCGTATCTCTGCACGCGGCGGGCGCGTCGGCGGTGCGGGCCCGCATCACGCCGACCGGACCGTCGTCGGTGTCGGTGGAACTGGCCGATGCGCTGGGTCTGCCGGTGTTGTCGGTGGCCTCGATGGTGGCCCGCCCGGTGACCGAGCAGCAGCTCAAGGCCGCCCTGTCCGGTTCCGGCGCCGACCGGCTGTTCGACGTGGTCTGGTCGCCGTCACCGGCGTCAACGACCGATGGCACCCCGGTCTACCAAGTGTTCGAGTCGCAACCCGTCGCCGGCGACACCCTCGCCGGGGTGTACGCGGCGACGCACGCCGCGCTGCGTGCCGTCCAGTCCTGGCTCGCCGAACACGACGCCGGAGTGCTGGTGGTGGTCACCAGAGGCGCCGTGGCGGCGCCCGGCGAGGACGTCACCGACCTGGCCGGAGCCGCGGTCTGGGGCCTGGTGCGGTCGGCCCAGACCGAGCATCCGGGCCGGATCGTGTTGGTGGACACCGACGTATCCATCGGCGACGACGAAGCGGCGGCCGTCCTGGCGGTGGGTGAGCCGCAGGTCTTGTTGCGCAACGGAACCACCCACATCGCACGGGTACACGGCAGCCGCGCCGCACGCGGGCTGTTGACCCTGCCCGCCGAGGGCGCCTGGCGACTGGGCATGAGCACCCCGGGCACGTTCGAGAACCTGCGCGCCGAACCGATCCCCGACCTCGAGGGCCCGTTGCCGCCGCGTCAGGTCCGCATCGCCACCACGGCGATGGCCGCCAACTTCCGCGACGTGATGATCGCGCTGGGACTCTACCCCGACGCGCACGCGGCCATGGGCGTCGAGGCCGCCGGAACGGTGATCGAAACCGGTTCGCAGGCAACCCGTTTCGCGGTGGGCACTCGGGTCACGGGGCTGTTCCCGGACGGAACCGGGACCGTGGCCACCACCGACGAACGGCTGCTGATCGAGATACCGGCCGGGTGGTCCGACACTGCCGCGGCCACCGCCCCCGTGGTCTTCGCGACCGCCTACTACGCGCTGAAGGTCCTCGCCGATGTGCGGCCCGGCCAACGGCTGCTGGTGCATGCGGCCGCCGGCGGGGTGGGCATGGCCGCGGTGCAGCTGACCCGGCACTGGGGTGTGGAGGTCTTCGCCACCGCCAGCAAGGGCAAGTGGGACACCTTGCGGGCCTTGGGGTTCGACGACGATCACATCGCCGATTCGCGCAGCCTGGAGTTCGAGGAGAAGTTCCGCGCGGTAGCCGCCAGGGCAGGCGCAGCCGGAATGGATGTCGTGCTCGATTCGCTGTCCGGCGATTTCGTCGACGCCTCGCTACGACTGGTCACCCCGGGCGGGATCTTCCTGGAAATGGGTAAGACCGACATCCGCGATGCCGCTGTGGTGGCCGAGCAACACACCGGAGTGCGCTACCGCGCCTTCGACCTGTTCGAGGCCGGGCCCGACCACATCCAGCGGATGCTGAGCGAACTGTCCGGACTGTTCGCCGCCGGCGTCCTGAATCCGTTGCCGGTCACCACGTTCGACGTTCGACGGGCACCGGCCGCGTTGCGCTACCTGAGCCAGGCGCGTCACGTCGGCAAGGTGGTGATGAGCACCAGTTCTGCGGTGGCGGACGGGACGGTCCTGATCACCGGCGGCACCGGCATGGCGGGTTCCGCGCTGGGCCGGCACCTGGTGACCCGCCACCGGGCGCGCCACCTGGTGCTGGTGAGTCGTCGTGGGCCGGATGCCCCGGGGGCGGCGGAACTGACCGAAGAGTTGACCGCGGCCGGCGCCGATGTTCGGGTGATCGCCTGTGACGCCGCCGATCGGGACGCCTTGGCCGAGGTGATCACCTCCATCCCGGCGCAGCATCCGTTGTCGGCGGTGATCCACGCGGCGGGGACCCTGGACGACGCGGTGGTGACGTCGCTGACCCCGGACCGCGTCGATGCGGCGCTGCGGGCCAAGATCGACGCTGCCTGGAACCTGCACGAGTTGACCCGCGACCTGAAACTGTCTGCGTTCGTGATGTTTTCGTCGATCGCAGGTCTGGCCGGCGCCTCCGGTCAGGCCAACTACGCGGCGGGCAACTCGTTCCTGGACGCGCTGGCCGCCCACCGGCACGCACACGGGCTGCCGGCCATCTCCCTGGGCTGGGGGCTGTGGGACCAGACCAGCAGCATGACCGGCGAATTGGGCAAGGCCGATCTGGCCCGCTTCGCCCGCGACGGCATCGTGGCGATGTCGTCGGACGAAGCACTCGAACTGCTCGACACCGCGCTGATCCTCGACGAGCCGTTCCTGCTGCCGGCCCACATCGACCTGGTGGCGCTGCGCGCCAAGTTCGACGCCGGCACGTTGCCGCCGATGTTCGTCGACCTGATCAACGCGCCGGCGCGACGGCAGGTCGACGACTCACTGGCCGCCGCCAAGTCGAAATCCGCGCTGCTGCAACGCCTGGACGGCCTGCCCGAGGATGAGCAGCACACCATCCTGCTGGATCTGGTGCGCTCGCACATCGCCACCGTACTGGGCAGCGGCACACCGGAATCCATCCATCCCGACCGCGCCTTCCAGGAACTGGGCTTCGACTCGCTGACCGCGGTCGAGATGCGCAACCGGCTCAAAGCCGCCACCGGCCTGCCGCTTTCGCCGACACTGATCTTCGACTACCCGAACTCGGCGGCGCTGGCCGGCTACTTCCGCCAGGAGTTGCTGGGCAGCGACAGCCCGCAGGCTCAACCCGCGGCGCCGGGTGAAGAGGAGCTGCAGCGGGTGGTCGCCTCCATTCCGGTGCGGCGACTGCGTCAGGCCGGCGTGCTGGATCTGTTGCTGAGCCTTGCCGACGAGGCCAACCCAACGGACGGCGACCGCAACGGCGCCCAGGAGGCGCCGGGTGGGACGGCCGTGAAGGACATCGCCGACATGGACCTCGACGATCTGGTCAGCGCGGCGTTCATGGACGACGACGAATAGTGGCAATGCAGTGAGGGTCGCCGTCACCGGGGCCAGCGGAGTCCTCGGCCGCGGCCTGGTCGCCAGGCTGCTCAGCCAGGGCCACGAAGTGGTGGGGATCGGCACCCGCCGGCCCGAAAGCTGGCCGAGCGCAGCCGAGTTCGTTGCCACGGACTTCCGCGACGCGGCGACGGTGCGGCGGGCCGTTTCCGGCGCGGACGCGGTCGCGCATCTCGAGCCCGCACCCGACGCCATGTCCGAGGTCCTGCACGCCGACAGCAAACGCATCGTGTTCGCGTCTTCGGCGCGTGTTTACGGCGACGTGATCGGACCGGTGACCGAAGACGTTCCGATGGCTTCCGACGGCCCCGGACACGCGCAGGCCGAACGGCTGCTTGCGGCGTCCGGAACACCGTGGGTCGCGGTCCGTTTGCCGCTCGTGGTGGGTCGCGGTGCCGACGACGAGCTGCGCCGTGTCGCGGCGCTACCGGTGCTACCCGTCGACTCCGCCGATCGCCGGGTGCAACTGGTGCACATCGACGACGCGCTGCGGCTGCTGAACGCAGCACTGGTGCGCGACGAGTTCGTCAGCGGCCCAGTCAATCTCGCGGCGTCAGGCTCGCTGACCTGGCGGCAGGTGGCGGCGGCCCTGGGTCGTCGGGTCCTGCCGGTCGGGACCAAACTCGCCGGGCGAAGCCGTTTCTCGGTCCTGCGGAGTGCTGCGCTGCTGGATACCTCGCGGTTGCAGCACGTTTGGGAGTTCACCCCGGCCTGGACCGCCGAGGAATGCCTGGAGGATTTCGCCTTGGCGGTGCGAGGTCGAGTCACGCTGGGCAAGCGGGTGCTGTCGGTGCCGTGGCGATTGGCGCCCGTCCAGGATCTGCCGGCGGTCGACACCGCCGCAGACGACGGCGTCGTACCGCAATTGGCGGGCCCGGAAGGGGCCAACGGCGAGTTCGACACCCCGATCGACCCGCGGTTCCCGACGTTCCTGGCCACCAACCTGTCCGAGGCGCTGCCCGGGCCGTTCTCGCCGTCGTCGGCGTCGGTGACGGTACGGGGACTCCGCGCCGGCGGTGTCGGCATCGCCGAACGGTTGCGGCCGGGTGGTGTGGTGCAGAAGGAGATCGCGATGCGCACGGTCGCGGTGTTCGCGCACCGGCTCTACGGCGCGATCACGTCAGCGCACTTCATGGCCGAGACCGTCCCGTTCGCCAAACCGACGACCATCGTCAGCAACAGCGGATTCTTCGGTCCGAGCATGGCCTCGCTGCCGATCTTCGGTGACCAACGGCCACCGTCGCAGACCGATCCCGTTCGCCGCCAACTGCGGACCTTGCGCAACATCGGGGTGTTCGGCGTCAACCTGGTGGGGCTGTCCGCCGGCTCGCCGCTCGACACCGGTGACTACATCGCCGATATCGAGCGCCTGGAACAACTCGTCGGTGACGACGTCGCCGGCCTCGGCGATCGGAGGCTGCGCAGCTTGATCCTGTTGGCGCGCGACCACGTCGTGCACGGTTGGCTGCTGGCGTCGGGTTCGTTCATGCTGTGCGCGGCGTTCAACGTGTTGCTGCGCGGATTGTGCGGACGGGAGACCGCCCCGGCGGCCGGACCGGAACTGGTCAGCGCCCGGTCGGTGGAGGCGGTGCAGCGCCTGGTGACGGCGGCCCGCTCCGATCCGACGGTGCTGCGTGTGCTCGCAGAACCCGGCGAACGACTGGACAAGCTGGCCGTGGAGGCTCCGGAGTTTCACTCCGCGGTGCTGGCCGAGCTGGCACTGATGGGACACCGCGGCCCGGCCGAAGTCGAGATGCTGTCCACGAGTTACGCCGACGATCCTGAGCTGCTGATCCGGATGGTGACCAAGACACTCGGCGCACCGCCCGCGCCGGCACCACGACACACACCGATTCCGTTGCGCGCCAAGACGATTGCTGTGCTGGCCGCACGGCAGCTGCGCGACCGTGAGGTGCGCCGCGACCGGATGGTGCGCGCCATCTGGGTGCTGCGCGGGCTGCTGCGCGAGTACGGACGTCGGCGGGCCGAGGAAGGCGTGTTCGGGTCCCCCGACGACGTGTTCTACCTGCTGGTCGACGAGCTCGACGCGTTGCCGCCCAACGTTTCCGAGTTGGTGGCCCGGCGTCGCGCCGAGCAGCGCCGCCTGATCGCCGTCGTCCCACCGATCGTGTTCAGCGGCGCCTGGCAGCCGACCACGTCGTCGGCGGCGGTGCTGGCCGGCGGGGACACCCTGCGCGGAGTCGGCGTCTGCGGCGGCCGGGTGCGCGGGCGGGTGCGGATCGTGCGCCCCGAAACCATCGACGACCTGCAACCCGGCGAGATCCTCGTCGCCGAAGTCACCGACGTCGGCTACACCGCCGCGTTCTGCTACGCCGCCGCGGTGGTCACCGAGCTGGGCGGGCCCATGTCCCATGCCGCCGTGGTGGCCCGCGAGTTCGGGTTCCCGTGCGTCGTCGACGTGCGGGACGCGACCCGCGTGTTGCCCTCGGGTGCGCTGGTCGAAGTCGACGGCACGACGGGTGAAATCCACCTTCTCGAACCCTGATCGAGCTACTCTGTGCTGCACGTCCGACGAGGGCCGGGAGGTGCGCAATGTCGTTCGTGGTTGCCACGCCCGAGTTAATGTCGGCTGCCGCAGCGCAATTGGCGACAATCGGGTCAGCGGTCAACGCCGCCAACGCATTTGCCGCAACCCCGACGGTCGAGGTGCTCGCCGCCGGGGCCGACGAAGTGTCGGCGGCCGTGGCGGCCCTGTTCGGTCGGCACGCGCTGGGGTATCAAGCGCTCAGCGCGCAAGCGGAAACCTTCCACGCCCAGGTCGTGGCAACACTCTCCGCCGCGACCCAGGCGTATGCAAGTGCCGAAACCGCCGCCGCGGCGCCGCTGACCGACCTGCTCAACCTGATCAACACGCCGTTCCAGCTGGTGCTGGGCCGTCCGCTGATCGGCAACGGCACCGACGGGGCCGCGGGCACCGGAGCCGACGGCGGCGCCGGGGGACTGCTGTTCGGTAACGGCGGCGCCGGCGGTTCTGGCGGCGGTGCCCATCCGGCCGGCGGGCGGGGCGGCGCCGCGGGACTACTGGGCAATGGCGGTGCGGGCGGTGCGGGCGCCGAAGGAGCCGTCGGAGGTTCGGGTGGCAACGGCGGCTGGTTGTTCGGCAACGGCGGCGTCGGGGGCGCCGGCGGTGATGCTCCGCTCGGTATCGGCGGTCTCGGAGGGGCCGGCGGCCAGGCGATCCTGCTCGGTGCCGGAGGGGGCGGTGGCGCCGGCGGGCAGGGCGCCAACGGCGGCGGCAACGGCGGCGGCAACGGCGGTGCCGGTGGATGGGGCGGACTGTGGGCCGGTAACGGCGGAGCCGGCGGCGCGGGTGGTCTGGCCACCGCGGCGGGTAACGGCGGGATCGGTGGCGCCGGTGGTAACGCGTGGTTGGTCGGCGACGGCGGGGCCGGCGGCCACGGTGCCGCGGCCACGGCCCCCGCAGACACTGGCGGACTCGGCGGCGCCGGAGGTGCCGGGGGCAGCGGCGGGCTGTTGTTCGGCAACGGCGGGACCGGCGGCGGAGGCGGGACCAGCGCTGCCGGCGGCATCGGCGGCGCGGGCGGTCTCGGCGGCAATGCCGGGCTGATCGGGTCCGGCGGCGCCGGAGGCGGCGGCGGCCTGGGCGGCGGGCACTTCAGTGAAACCGGCGGCAGCGGCGGCAGCGGCGGTGCGGGTGGCTGGTTGTTCGGCAACGGCGGTGCCGGCGGAGCCGGCGGCGACGCGCTGACCCAGGCGAACGGCGCGGGTGGTGACGGCGGTGTCGGTGGCGCGGGCGGTGCCGCCAGGCTGTTCGGCGACGGCGGGTTCGGCGGTGCGGGAGGCGCCGGCGGTCAGGCGAACGGCGCCGGCGATGCGGGGGGAGCCGGGGCGCGCGGCGGTCGCGGCGGCTCCGGTGGCTGGGTCTTCGGCAACGGCGGCGGCGGTGGTCGCGGCGGGGTCGGTGGATCGTCGGACACCGCAGCCGGCGGGCCGGGCGGGGCCGGCGGCGAAGGGGGATCGACCACCCTGGTCGGCGACGGCGGCAATGGTGGCGCAGGCGGGTCCGGGGGACAGGGCGCGATCGTCGGCGCCGGCGGCCCGGGCGGCACTGGCGGCGCGGCGGGGCTGCTGTTCGGCAGCGACGGCAGCACCGGCGCGGCGGGCTAGAGCGACCAGCTGTTGGGCTCGGGCCGGAAGCAGAACGCGGGCGCGGGCGGCAGCGGGCGTCGCTCACCGATCGTGATCGCGTCCATGATCAACGCGACATAGCGTTGCCAGCCGTTGCCGGTGTCCATCGTCGACAACACGCTGTAGAGCATCGCGATCAGCCGGGGTAGGTCGTCGGCGACCAGGTCGGCGCGGATGCGACCCTCCCGCTGCCCGCGGCGCACCAGCTCGCCGAGCGCCTCGTTCAACTCTTCCGAGACGTCGGCGGTCAACGATCCGGCGCGTCGGGCGGCCATCAACAGGTTCTGGTCCCGGGCTCCGAGCGTGATCGCCGCTTCGATCAACTGAGTGAGGCCGCGCAGCGGGTCGGCGCAACGCAGTGCATCAGCCAGCGCCGGGCCCAGTTCCTCGCCGATGCTCTGATCCAGGGCCGCCCGGACCAGTTCGCCCTTGGTGGGGAACCGGCGGTACAAGGTCCGCTCGCCGACGCCGGCGCGACGCGCGACGGCCTCCACGGGGGCGTCCGGACCGAGTTCGCCGTAGACGTCCCGCGCGGCACGCAGAATCCGCTCGACATTGCGGGCGGCATCGGCTCGCAGAGTCGGCCGGTCTTCGACGGCTGTCACCGCTACAGCGTAACCGCCGGTTGACTGCCGATGCCGACAGCTCTACGCTCGAACAACTGGCAGACCTCTGACACTTAACGGGAATCAGCTTTGATGTCAACCACTTCCGATGTGCGCTCCGAACCGGACCTGCCGGTGATTCCCGTCCCACGCGCGCCG
Source organism: Mycobacterium sp. NGS67 (assembly GCF_059812185.1). NCBI lineage: Bacteria > Bacillati > Actinomycetota > Actinomycetes > Mycobacteriales > Mycobacteriaceae > Mycobacterium > Mycobacterium sp. NGS67. The sequence goes on along the minus strand of NZ_JCALCF010000005.1, from coordinate 192,331 downwards.
CACTGCCCGCTGGCGCCGCCCACCGAATTCGCCGACTGGCGCGACGGGCAGGGCCTGCGGCGGGTGATGTGGCACGGCCAACCGGCCTGGATGGTCAGCCGCTATCAGGACATCAGAGCGGCGTTGACCGATCCACGGCTGTCGGCGGACACCATCCCGGATTTCATGAAGCCGCAGAGCACCGAGAACACGCCGGTGATGTTCGCCCGGGTCGACGATCCCGAGCACCACCGGTTGCGCCGAATGCTCACCACCAACTTCACCTTCCGGCGCACCGAGACGATGCGTCCGCAGATCCAGGAGCTGGTCGACCACTACCTGGACCGCATGATCGACAAGGGACCCCCCGCCGACCTGGTCCGCGACTTCGGGCTGCCGGTGCCGTCCATGGTGATCGCCCTGTTGCTGGGGGTGCCGCCCGCGGATCTGGAGATCTTCCAGCACCACACCACGGTCGGTCTGGACACCCGGTCTTCCGACGAAGAGAAGGCGCAGGCCTTCATGGCGATGTACTCCTACATCCAGGAGTTGGTGGATCGAAAGCAGCACGAGCCGGGCGACGACCTGATCAGCCGGCTGGTCACCGACTATGTGGCGACCGGGCAGCTCAACCGGGAGACCGCGGGCATGACCAGCGTGATCATGATGCAGGCCGGTCACGAAACCACCGCCAACATGATCTCGCTGGGAACGGTTGCGCTGCTGGAGAATCCGGAACTGTTCGCCCGTCTCGGGCAGACCGACGATCACACCGTCATCGCCAACATCGTCGAGGAGCTGATGCGCTACCTGAGCATCGTGCACAGCCAGGTGGACCGGATAGCGACCGAAGACTTGATGCTGGGCGGTCAGTTGATCCGTGCCGGGGACGCCGTCCTGATGAATCTGCCGGCCGGGAACTGGGATGCCGACTTCGTCGACAATCCGCAAGTCCTCGATCCCGACCGAAACACCCGCGGCCACTTGGGTTTCGGCTACGGTGTGCACCAATGCATCGGGGCGAACCTGGCGCGCGTCGAGATGCAGGTTGCATTCGCGACGCTGGCGCGGCGGCTGCCCGGATTGAAGCTAGCGGTGCCGGCGGATCGGCTGCAATTCAAGGAATCATCCGACATTTACGGCATGAAAGAGTTGCCGGTCAGTTGGTGACGGTGAACGGCCTGCGCTTCGACGACCGAGTAGCCGTGATCACCGGCGCCGGTGGAGGTCTGGGTGAGCAGTACGCGCTACTGCTGGCCTCCCGCGGCGCGCGGGTCGTGGTCAACGACATCGGATCGTCGGTGACCGGCGAAGGATCCGACGCCGCGGCGGCCGACGCGGTCGCGGAAGCGATCCGCGAACAGGGCGGCCAGGCCGTCGCCGACACGCACAGTGTCACCGACCCCCAAGGCGGACAAGCGATCATCGACACCGCGCTGGCGGCCTGGGGGCGGGTGGACATCGTGATCAACAACGCCGGGATCGTCGGTGACGCGCCGTTCGAGGACATGACCGCCGACCGTGTCCAACCGCTGCTCGACGTGCACCTCAAGGGTGCGTTCCACGTGACCCGCCCGGCGTGGAAAGTGATGCGCGAGCAGCGGTATGGGCGCGTGCTCAACACCTGCTCGGCCGCCGGGATCCTGGGCGCGGAGAACATGAGCAACTACGGGGCGGCCAAGACCGGTCTGATCGGTTTGACGCGCGTGCTGGCGGCCGAAGGCGCCAACGACAACATCAAGGTCAACGCCATCTCGCCGATCGCGCTCACCCGGATGTTGACGCACTCCATCGATCAGACCGGTGACCCGGACGATCCGGGCGCGCAGGCGGTGCTGGATGACCTTGTCGGGCAATACCTTCGGAGGCTGGATCCGGGGCTGGTGGCCCCGGTTGCGGCGTTTCTGACGCACGCGGACTGTCCGGTTTCCGGCGAGATCTACACCGTGGGCGCCGGCCACGTCGCCCGGTTCTTCGTCGGCCGGACCAGAGGTTTCTACAGTCCCACGCTGTCCGTCGAGCAGGTGCGTGACCATCTCCAGGAAATCCGCGACGAAACGGGCTATACCGTTCCCGGCGGCCCCGGCGACGAGATGACCGAACTGTTCGCCACCATCATGAGCAGCTGAACGCCACACCGACACCGTCGGGTGGCGGCACCGACTTCAGACACCCGAACGGTTCGATACCCGCGGCGCTGAACCGGGCGGCGGACTGGTGGGCGTAATTCACGCAGAACAGGCCGGCTTGGTCTGCGCGGCAGCGAAAGTCGCCGAAGGACACCGCGTCACCGTTGGCCAACTCCGCCCCGGTGCCGGCCAGAAACGGCCCCGGATCGGCGCGCGCCGCGCCGATTTGCAGGTGGGCACCGTCGAAGTCGACCCACCCGCCCTTCCACTCGCCATAGGCCGTCTCGGGAGGCGGCGGGGGACTGGCCAGCTCGACCAGACACGACAGCAGGCCGGCGGTGTGCTCGGCGTCCGTCGTGCACTTGGCCTTGGCTCCCGCAGCGCTGAACGCGGTATTGCCGGCGAGCTGGTAGCGGGCCGGATCGACCGGATGAGCTGCTTCGATCCAGGCGATGACGGCCCCGATCGGCGCCCCGGCCACCGGTGGGGTCGACGCCGGTTTGCTGCTGGTCGGTACGGCCGACGTGGACCCCGTCCCCGGTGTTGCCGGTTCACCGGTGTTCGAGTGCGAGCAACCGGCGACCAGCAACGGTATTGCGACCAGCGCGGCGATCCGCATGACATGAGGCTAGCCGCCAGACAGCAGATTTCGGCGCTACCCGCGCCGTGCCCGCGACGATTCCGCTACCGTCGATCTATGCATGAGCGCACCGTCCGCGCCCGTACAACCGCCGGCACCGTCGAAGGGTTCACCCGCGACGGCGTCAACCGCTGGCGATCCATTCCCTACGCCCGCCCACCGGTGGGCGCGTTGCGCTACCGCGCGCCGCAACCGGCGCAGCCGTGGTCCGGGGTGCGGCACTGCCACGGGTTCACCAACTGCGCGCCTCAGCAGCGCCGCTACACGCTGCTCGGCGTCAACCGGTACCAGCCGATGAGCGAGGACTGCCTGACCCTCAATGTCGTCGCCCCGGAACGCGGCGGCGACGGCCCGCTGCCGGTCATGGTGTTCATTCACGGCGGCGGGTACATCCTGGGCAGTTCGGCCACCCCGATCTACGACGGTGCCGCGCTGGCCCGCCGCGGTTGTGTCTATGTGTCGGTCAACTACCGGCTGGGCGCGCTGGGCTGTCTGGATCTGTCAGCACTGTCCACGGCGGACGTCACCATCGACAGCAACCTGTACCTGCGCGACCTGGTGCTGGCGTTGCGGTGGGTCAAGGACAACATCGCCGGCTTCGGCGGCGACCCGGACAACGTGACGATCTTCGGCGAGAGCGCCGGTGCCCACATCACCGCCACGATGCTCGCGGTGCCCGCCGCCGAGGGCCTGTTCCACCGGGCGATCTCGCAGAGTCCGGCGGCCGGCATGACGCGTTCGCAAGACGTCGCCGCCGAGTTCGCCACCCGCTTCGCGCGGCTTCTCGGCGCCCGCGGGCAGGACGCGGCCGACACGGTGATGCGGGCACCGGCCGCGCAACTCATCGACACCCAGCACCGGTTGATCGACCAGGGCATGCAGCAGCGGCTGGGCGCCTTCCCGATCGGTCCGGTCTTCGGTGACGACGTGGTGCCCATCGAGCCCGTCGAGGCGATGCGTTCGGGTCGGGCGCACCGGGTCCCGCTGATCGTCGGCACCAACGCCGACGAGGGCCGGCTGTTCACCCGGTTCCTCGGGATGCTGCCGACCAACCGCAAGATGGTCGAGGAGCTGCTCGCCGATCTGGAACCCGCTGCCCGCGAACGCATTACCGCCGCCTACCCGAAGTACCCCAAGCAGTCGGCGTGTATCCAGCTGGGTGGTGACTTCGCGTTCTGCACGGCGGCCTGGCAGATCGCCGACGCGCACGGCGCGCACGCGCCGACCTACCTGTACCGGTACGACTACGCGCCGCGGACCCTGCAATGGTCGGGTTTCGGGGCCACCCACGCCACCGAGCTGCTGGCGGTCTTCGACATCTACCGCACCCGGTTCGGCGCGCTGCTCACCGCCGCGGCCGACCAGCGGGCCGCCCTGCGGGTCAGCAACGACGTGCAACGACGCTGGCGGGCGTTCAGTCGTACCGGCGTCCCGGGCGACAACTGGCCGGTCCACACCGACGACGAGCGTGCGGTGCTGGTCTTCGACCGCAAGCCCCGCGTGGAGTTCGACCCGCACCAACACCGTCGGCTGGCCTGGGAGGGTTTCACGCTGGCGCGGTGACCTGGCACGCTGTCCTTCATGGCCCCGAACACAGACCAAGCCATTGAGCGTCCCGGCGACCTGACCGCCGAATGGCTGACCGCGGCGGTCCGTGCCGGCGACGTCGCCGAGTTCACCGTCGAACGCATCGGTACCGGCCAGATGAGCGAGTGCTACCGCATCGGGCTGACATACGCCGACCCCGAACCCGTTGCCGGCCGCCCACATTCGGTGGTGTTGAAGGTCGCGGCGACCGACCCGGTGAGCAGGCAGACGGGGCTGGCCATGGGCCTCTACGAGCGCGAGGTCCGTTTCTACCACGACATCGCGCCGCGGTTGGGTGGCGCGATCGCGACGTGCTACCACGCCGCCATCGACGTCTCCACCGGCATCTTCGATCTCCTGCTCGACGACGCGGGACCCGCCGCGGCCGGTGACGAGATCGCCGGTGCCACAACCGAACAAGCTCAGCTGGGCGTCACCGAGTTGGGCCTTCTGCACGGGCCGCTGCTGGGGGACGCGACGCTGGCCGACGCCCAGTGGCTCAACCGTGACTCGCCACTGAACCAGGCATTGGTCACCGCGCTCTACGCCGACTTCGTCAACCGTTACCGCGATCAGATCGCACCCGAACACCGCGCGGTGTGCGAGCGCCTCGTGGAGTCGTTCGACGGATATCTGGCCCAGGAGGCTGCCCGCGGCGGAATCCAGGGCTTGGTGCACGGCGACTACCGGTTGGACAACATGCTTTTCGGTGCCCCGGGAGCCAACCGGGCACTGACGGTTGTCGATTGGCAGACCGTCTCGTGGGGACCGGCACAGACCGATCTGGCTTACTTCCTGGGCTGCGCCCTGCCGGTGGCGGACCGCCGCGCCCAGTACGAGGACTTGCTGCGGGCCTATCATCAGGCCCTCGGCCCGCAGCCAGCCATCACCCTGGACGAAGTCCGGGAAGGCGTACGCCGGCAGAGTTTCTTCGGCGTGATGATGGCGATCGTCTCGTCGATGCTGGTGGTGCAGACCGAACGTGGCGACCGGATGTTCATGACGCTGCTGCAACGGCATTGCGAACATGTCCTGGATACCGACGCGTTGGCGACATTGCCCGAGGCCGCGGTACCCGAGCCGCTGCGGCCGGCACCGGAGGACGAACTCGCCCACGCCGCCACCGATGAGCCGCTGTGGAGCGAAAGCTGGTACGCCGATTTCGTCGACCCTGCGGAGGGGCTGGGCGGCTGGTTCCGGCTCGGCTGGATAGCGAACGAGCAGCAGGTGTGGATCCACGCCTTACTGTGCGGGCCGGACCTGCCCACCATCGCCGTCGATACCAAAGTGCCACTGCCGCAAAGTCCTTGGTCGGTACGGTCCGACACCCTCGAACTGCACCACGCGGCTGACGACCCGCTGCGCAGCTATCGTGTCGACCTGCGCGCGCAGGGACGCTCGTATGCCGATCCGTCGGCATTGCTGCGCGGCGAAGCGGGTGAGCCCGTCGAACTCGCGATGAATCTGGTGTGGGCCACCAGCGGGATCCCCTACCGGTACCGGGTGACGACGCGGTACGAGATCCCGTGCACCGTGTCGGGCACCGTCACCGTCAAACACGCTCGCTACCAGTTGGATTCGGTCCCCGGACAGCGCGACCACTCGTGGGGGGTACGCGACTGGTGGAGCATGGACTGGATGTGGAGCGCGCTGCACCTCGACGACGGGACCCACCTGCACGCGCTGAGCCTGCAGATCCCCGACACCCCGCACCTCAGCATCGGCTACGCCCAGGACGCGGCCGGCAACATCGTCGAGCTGAGCGCGGTGAGCATCCGAGAAGCGTTCGGCGGCAACGGTTTACCGCAGGACACCACGCTGCAGCTCGAGCCCGGGCAGCTCACCGCAGACGTCGTCGTCCGGGCGCACGCGCCGGTGCGGCTGACCGCCGTCGACGGCCGGGTCAGCCAGTTTCCCCGGGCATGGGTCGAGATCACCACCACCGACGGCCGCAACGGCGTGGGCTGGATGGAATGGAACCGCAGCCGGGCCGAACAGAGCCGGTGAAACGTCCGGTGGGTCCCGTCGTCGTGATGGGGGTTTCCGGATGCGGTAAGTCGACCGTCGGGGCGGCGCTCGCGCAGCGGTTGAACGTGGCTTTCCTGGACGCCGACACCCTGCACCCTCCGGCAAACGTCACCAAAATGTCTGCCGGGCAACCGCTTTCGGATGCCGACCGGCATCCGTGGCTGGAGCGGGTCGGCGCCTGGCTGACCGGGCACCCTCGATGCGTGGTCAGCTGTTCTGCGCTGAAGCGCAGCTACCGCGATCAATTGCGCGGACACTGCGCCTCAGCGCAGTTCTTGCACCTGGACGGGTCAAGTGACCTGATCGGCGCACGCCTGGCCGCCAGGTCAGGTCACTTCATGCCGGCAACGTTGCTGCAGTCACAACTCGACGCGCTGGAGCCGCTGGGCGCCGACGAGCACGGTGTGGTCGTGCAGCTCGCCGAGGACCAGGACGTGAACGCCGTCCTCGACGCGTTCCTCGCTAGCGTCCCCAGCGCTTGCGACGGCTGCTGAGTTCGTCGTCCAGCCGGTCGCGTGCGGTCAGGGCTAGTTCGTTGCTGCGAGCAACCGCCCGGTCGGCGAGTTCGCTGCCTCGGTGCGCAGCCCGGTCGGCGAGTTCGCTGCCCCGGTTCACCGCCCGGTCGGCGAGTTCACTGCCCCGGTGCGCGGCGCGGTCGGCGAGCTCGCTGCCCCGATTGGCGGCGCGGTCGGCGAGCTCGCTGCCACGGTGGCGCGCGGTCTCGGCGAACTCCACACCGCGGGTCTGCGCGGTGTCGGCCAACTTCTTGCCGCGCTTGCGCGCCTTCTTGGCATACGGCGCGCTCTTCTCCACCGCGGTGCTGGCCAGCTCTTCTCCGCGCTTGCGGGCCTTCTTCGCATAGGGCGCGCTCTTCTCGGCAGCCGTGCTGGCCAGTTCGCGACCGCGTTCCAGTGCCGCCTCGGCGTAGGGCTGGCTCTTTTCGGCGGCCGTGCTGGCCAACTCCCGACCGCGCTCGAGCGCAGCCTCGGCGTACGGTGCGCTCTTCTCCGCGGCGGTGTTGGCCAGTTCGCGGCTGCGCTCGGCACCGGCCTGCAGACCATGCACGATCCGCTCACCCAACTCCGAATCGAGGAACGAATCGCTGGACCCGGACACCCGGTCCGACAGCCGCTCGGCGGCGCGGCGACCACGCCAACCCAACGACGGCTTACCCGCGGTGTCGGCGGACGCGATGATCAGCCCGCCCAGCAGACTGACGTCGCCCAGGAACGCGCGCCGCTTCTCGGCCTTGCGTTCCGGGTCGGTTTCGTTCCAAAACTGGTGTGTGCCAAGGTTGCCCGGAATCACGGTCAGCGCCAGCGCCGCCGAAGCCAGCCGCGGCAGCCGGCCCGCGGCCAGCAACACCCCACCGCCGATCTGGACGGCGGCGTTGATTTGAGCGAACGTCTCGGCATCCGCGGGAATGTTGGAACTGACCGACTCCGGCAGCGACTGCAAACCGTCGACAGTCGGTTGTGCGGCTTGAGCTGCGGGTTTCGGGTTCAGCAGCGCCTCTATTCCTTGGCCGATGAAGACAGCTGACAGCATGGGTCGCGCGATTCGTCGGATCAACATGGGCGGTGTGTTCCCCGGTCGGCCAGCCCACAAACCGCTGGATTCGTGCCAATCCTCCGTCCCTGCAGCGGGGGATAGGGTGTACCCCGTGCGGGCACTGATCATCGTCGACATGCAGAACGATTTCTGCGAGAGCGGAGCGGTACCGGTGGCCGGCGCACACGCACTGGCGCAGTCGATCAACGACCATCTGACGGGTGCACCCGGCTACGACCACGTCGTCGCGACCAAAGACTTCCACATCGACCCGGGCGACCACTTCTCCGACGACCCCGACTTCGCTTCGTCGTGGCCGCCGCATTGCCGGGCCGGCAGCGTGGGAGCGCAGTTCGACCCCGATCTGGACACCCGGCCCATCGAAGCGATCTTCCGCAAAGGCGCCTACGCCGCGGCCTACAGCGGTTTCGAAGGTGTCGACGAGCGTGGCACCGCCCTGCTGGATTGGCTGCGCCGGCGCGATGTGGACGCCCTCGACGTGGTCGGCGTCGCCACCGACCACTGCGTGCGGCACACCGCGCGGGACGCGGTCCGGGCGGGGTTGACCACCACGGTCCTGTTGGACCTGACCGCGGGGGTCTCGGCCGAGTCCGTCGCACACGCACTGAGCGAGATGCGCAGCGCCGGTGTCGAGTTGATCGGGAGTCGGCGATGACCACAGCAGAGCGAGACGAGTTGCTGGCCACGGTGGAACGCTCGCCGCAGGCGGTGGCCGCGCACGACCGCGCCGCCTGGGTGCAGGTGTTCGCACACGACGGCCGGGTCGAAGACCCTGTCGGGTCGAGTCCGCACATCGGGCACGACCAGATCTATCGCTTCTACGACACCTTCATCGGTCCGCGCGACATCACGTTCCACCGGGATCTGGACATCGTCAGCGGCCGCGCCGTGTTACGCGATCTCGAACTCGAAGTCGGCATGGGTCCGGGTGTCACCATGTACATTCCCGCCTTTCTGCGTTACGACCTTCGAGAAGTCAACGGCGAGTGGCAGGTTGAGCGACTGCGGGCCTACTGGGAGCTGCCGGCGATGATGCTGCAGTTCCTCAAGACAGGTGCGCGGGCATTGCCCCCCGGCGTGCACCTCGCCCGAGGATTGCTGGGCAACCAGGGTCCGCGCGGCACCGTCGGGTTCATGACCGGGTTCCGCCGCGCCGGGGCGCGTCACAAGAAGCTCGTCGAGAACTTCCTGGGTGCGTTGACCCGACGCGACGAGACCACTGCATCGGGCGCGTTGTCGGCCACGGCCACAATCACTTTGGGTGACGACGACACGCTCGATCTGGCCGGACTCGCCGAGCGGCTCCGCGGCGGCAAGTGGACCAAAGTGATCGGCGCCGGGTCCACCGTCGTCGTGGGAGTCAGCTCCGAGCGCGGACGCGGCATCCTGTTCGCCGATGTGGCCCGGCGCGGCGATCGGATCAACCAGATCCGTTACTTCCCAGGCTGATTGGGCCTGTCGTGCCGAGCGGCACGGCCGCGGAACTCGCCGGGCGGCGACGTTGGACAACGCCGCGGCTGGTGGCGAGGAAGATAATCCCTTAAGGTCCGCTATGCCGCACTGCGGCCGACACCGGGAGCGTCATGTTCGACAAGCCGTTTGCGCGGCGCAGCCTGCTGCAGGGGGCGGGCACGGTCACCGCAGCCGCAATGGCGCCGTGGGTGAGCGGGTGTTCCTCGGACGACGACGACGCCCTGACCTTCTTCTTCGCGGCCAATCCCGACGAGATCCGGCCACGGATGCGGGTGGTCAACGAATTTCAGCGTCGGCACCCCGATATCAAGGTGCGTGCGCTGCTGTCCGGTCCGGGCGTGATGCAGCAGTTGTCGACCTTCTGTGCGGGCGGCAAATGCCCGGACGTGCTGATGACCTGGGAGTTGACCTACGCGGAACTGGCCGATCGTGGGGTGCTGCTGGATCTCAACAGTTTGTTGGCCGGTGATCGCGCCTTCGCTGCGCAACTCGTGTGGGACAGCATCGACACGCTGCAGAACTCGTTCGTGTTCAACGGCGGCCAGTACGCCCTGCCCGAGCAGTGGTCGGGGAACTTCCTGTTCTACAACAAGGAGATGTTCGCCGCGGCCGGGGTAGCGCCACCGCCGCGCGCGTGGCAACAGCATTGGAGCTTCGGCGAATTCCTCGACGCGGCTCGAGCTCTCACCCGACGCGACGCCTCGGGCCGGATCACCCAGTGGGGTTTCGTCAACGCGTGGGTCTCGTTCTATGCGGCCGGTCTGTTTGCCATGAACAACGGCGTCCGTTGGTCGACTCCGCGGACGAATCCGACGCACCTGAACTTCGACGACGACGCCTTCGTCGAGGCGGTGCAGTTCTACGCCGACCTGATCAACAAGCACAAGGTTTCGCCCAGCGCCTCCGACCAGCAGTCGATGTCCAACGCCGACTTGTTCTCGGCGGGCCGGGCGGCGATCGCGCTCGGTGGGCACTGGCGCTACCAGACTTTCGACCGCGCGCGCGGCCTGGATTTCGACGTCGCGCCGTTGCCGGTGGGTCCGAACGCACAGCAGGCTTGCTCGAACATCGGTGTCACCGGTCTGGCCATCTCGGCGACGAGTCGACGCAGGGAACAGGCCTGGCAGTTCGTCAAATTCGCCGCCGGGCCGGTCGGGCAGGCTCTGATCGGCGAATCGGGATTGTTCGTACCGGTGCTGCGGTCCGCGCTGCATTCCGAGGGGTTCGCCCGCGCACACCGACGGATCGGCAACCTCACGGTGCTCACCGACGGACCGGTGGTGTCCGAAGGTCTGCCCATCACCCCGGCGTGGGAGAAAGTCGTGGCGCTGATGGACCGCAACTTCGGACCGGTGCTGCGAGGTTCCCGGCCGGCCAGTGTTCTGACCGGATTGTCGCGAGCCGTCGACGAGGTGTTGCGTAACCCATGACCGCCATCGACGCACGCCCCGAGATCCGCCGTTCGCGCCGACGTGAGTGGGCCGGTCGCCTGTTCGTCGCCCCCAACCTGGCCGCCGTCGTCGTCTTCATGGTGTTTCCGCTGGGCTTCTCCCTGTACATGAGCTTCCAGGACTGGGACATGTTCACCCCGGCTGAGTTCGTCGGAGTGGCGAACTTCCACCGCCTGTTCACCTCCGACCCGTTGTTTCTGATAGCAGTGCGCAATACGGTCATCTACACCCTGGGGACCGTCTTGCCGACCCTAGCGATCAGTCTCGTCGTCGCCGGACTGCTGAACCGGAAAATCAAGGGCATCAGTGTCTTTCGAACCCTAGTCTTCCTGCCACTGGCCATCTCTTCGGTGGTGATGGCCGTGGTCTGGCAGTTCGTCTTCAACACCGACAACGGACTGCTCAACATCATGCTCGGCTGGGTGGGGATCGGCCCGGTGCCGTGGCTGGTCGAACCGCGCTGGGCCATGGTTTCGCTGTGCCTGGTCAGCGTGTGGCGCAGCGTCCCGTTCGCCACCGTGATCCTGCTGGCCGCGATGCAAGGCGTTCCGGAGACGGTGTACGAAGCGGCGAAAGTCGATGGCGCGGGCGAGGTTCGGCAGTTCGTGTCGATCACCGTGCCGCTGATCCGGGGCGCCCTGTCGTTCGTGGTTGTCATCTCGATCATCCACGCATTCCAGGCCTTCGATCTGGTCTACGTACTGACCGGAGCCAACGGCGGTCCCGAAACCGGAACCTATGTGTTGGGCATCATGCTGTTCCAGCACGCGTTCTCGTTCCTGGAATTCGGATACGCCTCGGCGCTGGCCTGGATCGTCTTCGCCATCCTGCTGGTGTTGACGGTGCTGCAGTTGCGGATCCTTCGGCGGCGTTCCTGGGAGGATTCCCGTGGCCTCGGCTGACCGGTCGCTGTTACGCAACAGCATTCGCGCGGCAACCCTGTACGCCGCGCTCATCGGCGTCGCCTGGTGCGCGCTGTTTCCCATCCTGTGGGCGCTGTCGGGGTCGCTGAAGAAGGACGGCGAGATCAGCGAGCCCCGACTCCTCCCGTCCAGCCCGCAATGGTCCAACTACACCGAGGTGTTCGGGTTGATGCCGTTCTGGCGAATGTTCTTCAACACCGTGCTCTATGCCGGCTGCGTGACCGCGGGTCAGGTGTTCTTCTGCTCGCTGGCGGGATATGCGTTCGCGCGGCTGGACTTTCGCGGCCGTGACACGTTGTTCCTGCTTTATCTCGGCACCCTCATGGTGCCGCTGACCGTGACGGTGATTCCCCAGTTCATGCTGATGCGGGCCGCGGGCTGGGTCGACACCCCGTGGGCGATGATCGTCCCGGGATTGTTCGGCAGCGCCTTCGGCACCTATCTGATGCGGCAGTTCTTCCGCACGCTGCCAACCGATCTGGAGGAGGCCGCGATACTCGACGGTTGCTCGCCGTGGCAGATCTACTGGCGCATCCTGCTTCCCCACGCGCGGCCGGCGGTGGTGGTGCTGGCCGTGCTCACCTGGGTCAGCGTGTGGAATGACTTCCTCTGGCCGCTGCTGATGATTCAACGCAACAGCCTGGCGACGCTGACACTGGGCCTGGTCCGGCTCCGTGGCGAGTACGTCGCCCGCTGGCCGGTGTTGATGGCCACCTCGATGCTGATCCTGCTACCGCTGGTCGTCGTCTACGCGGTCGCGCAACGTTCCTTCGTCCGCGGCATCGCCATGACCGGGCTGGGCGGGTAGCGCCGATGGCTTCGGTGAGTTTCGAGCAGGCCACGCGACGCTATCCGGGCGCCGACCGGGCGGCGCTGGATCGGCTGGACCTTGAGGTCGGTGACGGTGAATTCGTCGTCCTGGTAGGGCCGTCCGGGTGCGGCAAGACGACATCGCTGCGGATGGTGGCCGGGTTGGAAACCGTTGACTCCGGCCGTATCCGGATCGGCGGGACTGACGTCACCCATCTCGATCCCAAGCACCGCGACGTCGCGATGGTCTTCCAGAACTACGCGTTGTATCCGCACATGACCGTGGCGCAGAACATGGGCTTCGCCCTCAAGGTGGCCAAGACACCGAAGTCCGAGATCGGCGAGCGGGTCCTGGCTGCTGCGAAAATGCTTGACCTGGAACGTTTTCTGGATAGCAAGCCCAAGGAGCTGTCCGGCGGGCAACGGCAGCGGGTGGCGATGGGCCGGGCCATCGTGCGCCGCCCCCGGGTGTTCCTGATGGACGAGCCGCTGTCCAACCTCGACGCCAAGCTGCGCGTGCAGACGCGCAATCAGATCGCGGCCCTGCAACGGCAACTGGGTACCACCACGGTCTACGTCACCCACGATCAGGTCGAGGCGATGACCATGGGAGACCGCGTCGCGGTGTTGTGCGACGGCGTGCTGCAACAGTGCGCGCCGCCGCGCGAGCTGTACCGCAACCCCGCGAACGTGTTCGTCGCCGGCTTCATCGGGTCGCCGGCGATGAACCTGTTCACCCTGCCGGTGCTGAATTCCGCGGTGTCACTCGGTGACTGGGAGATCCGGATACCGCGCGAGATTTCCGCTACGTCGACCGACATCGTCGTCGGCGTTCGACCGGAACACTTCGAGGTGGGCAGCGTCGGCATCGAGATGGAGGTCGACGTGGTCGAGGAACTGGGCGCCGACGCCTACCTGTACGGGCGGGTCACCGGCTCGGACACGGTGATCGGCCGGCCCATCATCGCCCGCACCGACGGCTACGACCCGCCCGCCAAGGGCAGCCGGGTGCGTCTGCATCCGCAGCCCGGGCACCTGCATTACTTCGGCGCCGACGGACGCCGTATCCCGTCTGCTCGCGCCACGCCCCTTCCGCGAGAGTGAAATCGGCGACACACCCGCGGCGTGTCTCGTCGTGAAATTCACGCTCGGCAAGAACTATTGCCGGGTGATCGATCGCTACGGAACCGATGTCCTGGCCGGGTCGGGACGGCGTAAGCCCCGCTCGGTCGAGCAGCCCGTCGAGCCCGGCATGGTCGTCGAGGACGCACAGACCGGCTACGTCGGCGCGGTGGTCCGCGTCGAATACGGGCGCGTCGACCTCGAGGACCGGCACGGCAAGACCCGCGGCTTCCCGCTGGGGCCTGGCTTCCTGCTGGAAGGCCGACCCGTGATACTCACCGCACCGCGCCGCGCGGCCCCCGCGCCCGCCGGCCGCACCGCCTCCGGGTCGGTCGCCGTGCCAGGTGTGCGCGCCCGGGTCGCGCGGGCCGGCCGAATCTACGTGGAGGGTCGCCACGACGCCGAACTCGTCGCTCAAGTCTGGGGCGAGGACCTCAAAATCGAGGGCGTCGTCGTCGAATACCTCGGTGGCGTCGACGATTTGGTCGGCATCGTGCACAAGTTCCAACCCGGCCCGCAGGCGCGGCTGGGGGTGCTGGTGGATCACCTGGTCGCCGGGTCGAAGGAGTCACGCATCGCCGAGGCGGTGCGACGGGGCCCCGGCGGCGCTGACACGTTGGTGGTCGGACATCCCTACGTGGACATCTGGCAGGCGGTCAAGCCGCAGCGGCTCGGACTGCAGGCCTGGCCGACGGTGCCCCGGCACGTCGAGTGGAAGCACGGGATATGCCAGGCGCTGGGCTGGCCGCATGCCACCCAGGCCGACATCGCCCGGGCCTGGCAGCGGATCCGGTCGAAGGTACGCGATTGGAACGACCTCGAGCCGGCACTGATCGGGCGGGTCGAGGAGCTCATCGACTTCGTGACGCAGCCGGCGTAGCGCTGTGGCGTAGATCACCGTCACGTTCTCGCAGGCGCGCGGCACCAACTCCATGAACCCGAGTGAATGGAGGAAGTCAATGACCGACGCGCTGATCATCGATGCAGAGGGCCTCGACCGACTGTCGTGTAACGCCAAGGCCGACCCCAGCACGGGCAAGAAGACCTTGAAGGCCAAGACGGTCTGCGAGTCCGGGTTCCGGAACATGACCTACGTGCGGGATCTGGCGCCCATGCTGGTGGGCGAGCCTCCGGCGCTGCTGGGCGACGACTCGGCGCCCAATCCATCCGAAGCCTGCTTGGCCGCACTCGGATCGTGCATCTCGGTGGGCTTGTTGGCCAACGCCACCCACCGCGGCGTGACGCTGACCAAGATCGAGGTGGAGATGGAAGGCGACATCGACATCTCGGCGGTCTGGGGCGTCGGCGACACTCCGGACGGCAAGGTCCTGGGCATCACCGACGTGCGCTGCAAGGTGACTCTGGCCGGCGACGCCGACGATCAGACGCTGCAGGAGATCCACGACAACGCCATCGCATGGTCGCCCGTGGTCAATACATTCAGGCGTCCTGTAACTGTCGACTCGGCGCTGTCCATCGGCTAGGCAGTCACAATGACCACCACGACCGACGCCGCCATCGGCCTGCTCGACTCGGAGCTGTTGGCAGACATCCGTGCCCATGCCGGCGCCCTGGACCGTGGGGAGGACACCGCCCGCCGCAGCTTCGCGGCGCTCGGTGCCGCCGGGTTGCTGGGCGTGGGGGCGCCGGGCAACGCCGACGGCAAGCTGCGCGAGATGGCCGAAGTGATCAAACTGATCTCCGCGGAGTGCATGAGCACCGGATTCGCGGTGTGGGCCAACCGGATGGCGGTGGAGTATTTGCTCAGCGCCGCAACGCCGTTCGGCCTCGAGACGGTGCCGGCATTGTTGACCGGCAGCACGCTGGGGGTGACGGGCATGGCCGCGGCCTTCAAAGAATTGGCGGGCTGCGGCAGTCTCGAACTCACCGCGAAGACGGTCGACGGCGGGTACCGGGTCAATGGTCCCATCCGCTGGGCTTCCAACCTCTACGACGACTCCTTGCTGGTCACCGCGGTACGCACCGACGGTGGCGAGAAGCTGATCGTGGCACTGCCATTGAGCACCCCCGGAGTCACGGTCGGGGACCATTTCAAGCTGTTGGCCATGGACAGCACGGCGTCTTCGTACCTGGAGTTGACGGATGCCTACGTTCCCGACGATCAGGTGCTGGCCACCGACTTCGAAGGTTTCCTCGGCGCGGTCCGGCCCACCTTCCTGGTCCTGCAGTCCGCGATGTGCATCGGTTTAGCCAAAACCACGGTGGCACAAGCCAAGTTGGGACTCACCGGGGTGAACGCGGTGTTCGCCGGCGAGGTCGACCAGGTCGCCGAGAAACTCGGCCGAGCCGAGATCGCCCTGGACGAGTTGGCCGGCGCGGTCGGGGGAGCCGAACCGCCCAGCAAGAAAGACTTGCTCTCGCTACGGCTGTCCGCAGCCGAAACCGTCAGCACCAGCGCGGCTTTGGAGATTCGTACCGCGGGCGGCAAGGGCTATGCCAGTAAGACTCCGGCCAGTCGTCGATATCGTGAGGCCGCATTCATCCCGGTCCAGTCGCCGTCTGAAGCTCAATTGCGCTGGGAGCTGAACGGGTGTTCTTGAACGGCCGTCGACGGTGAGTCCGCCGGTGGTCGTCCACGAGGGATTGGAACCCGAACCTCTGGTCGGGGGGATATCGGTGGCCGCCTTGGTCCGCGACTACCACCGGCCGATGGTCAACTTCGCTCGCACGCTGGTCGACTCGGCTGCGCTGGCCGAGGAAGCCGTGCAAGAGGCATGGGTGCAGGTGCTGAAGTCGGCGGAGTCGTTCGAGGGTCGATCCTCGGTGGCGACCTGGTTGTTCGGGATCGTCAAACACACCGCGTCACGGCACCGCCGTCGGGAGACGCGGATCCGCGAACACGAGATGCTCGGCACCGAGGATGCCGACCCGTTGTCCGGGCGGATGCACCCGGCAGGTCACCCCGACGCCGGCCATTGGAGTCTGCCGCCATCGCGGCGATTCCTGCCGGAAGACCAGACCGTGCACCGCGAACTCGTCGGGTACGTGCGAGCGGCGCTCGACACGTTGCCGGTGCGGCAACGGCAGCTGATCATCCTGCGCGATCTCGTCGGCACCTCGTCGGAGGAGGCGGCCGAGATCCTGGAGTTGTCGGCCGAGGCGCAGCGCGCGCTGCTCTACCGCGCCCGAGGCAACCTTCGCAACGAATTGGAAAAGCGGTATCAACGATGACCGGTCACGACAACACCGTCCCTGCCATCGACTGCGTCGAGTTCGTTCGGCTCGTCGACGACCTGGTCGACTCCGACCCGCGACACTGGGGCCCGATCGTCGCGCGGCATCTCCGAGACTGCCCGCCCTGCCTGGTCTATCTGCAACAGATGCTGGATCTGAAGGTGCTGCTCAATCACGTCTTCGACGGCGAGAAACTCAGCGACTCGCACGTCGCGGGGGTGGTCAATACGCTGAATACGTTGCGGGACAGGGGTTGAGGGTAGCCGCGGGAGGTCTACCGAACGGGGCCGTGCGCTCGGCCGTCAAGATTGCATCTGTGCAGAAGAACGTCGAGTGGGGACCGGCAGATTCTCCATCTGGGTGACGACGCCGAGGGCGAAGGCATCTCTGGCGACGACGATTCACCGGTCTTCTCGTACTATCGGGGCTTGTGGCTGAATTCGGGATCCTGGTCGCGATCGACGGGTCGGCGGAGTCCGACGCGGCCGTAGCCTGGGCGACCCACGAGGCGGCGATGCGCAATGTGCCCCTCACCCTGCTGCACGCGGTCGCTCCGGTGGTGGTCGGCTGGCCGGCCGGCCAGCTCTACACCGAAATGCCGGACTGGCAGAAGGACAACGCTGATCACGTCGTCGCGCACGCCCGCAAAAGCGTGTCGCAAAGCGATACACAGCCGCCCGCCGTCAACGTCGAAGTGGTCTATGCCAGCGTGGTTCCCACGGTGGTCGATGCGTCCGAGCACGCCCAGATGGTGGTGGTTGGAAACCAGGGAATGGGCACGTTGGGCCGCATGTTGTTGGGCTCGGTCAGCTCCGCACTGATTCAGCACGCGCACTGCCCGGTCGCCGTCATCCGTTCCGGCGACGGCACCATCGCTCCGGACCCGCACGCGCCGGTGCTGGTGGGTATCGACGGCTCGCCGGCCTCCGAAGCCGCGACGGCGCTGGCCTTCGACGAAGCATCGCGCCGCGGTGTCGACCTGGTCGCGTTGCACGCCTGGAGTGACATCGGCGTGTTCCCGGTCCTCGGAATGGACTGGCACGACCGCCAAGATCAAGGTCAGGAAGTTCTCGCCGAACGCCTGGCGGGGTGGCAGGAACAGTATCCGGACGTCCACGTGCAGCGCTCGCTGGTGTGTGACACCCCGGCGAAGTGGTTGCTGGAAGCGGCCGAGCGGGCGCAGTTGCTGATCGTCGGCAGTCGCGGCCGCGGCGGGTTCTCCGGCCTGTTGCTCGGGTCGACCAGTTCGACGGTGGCGCACTCGGCAAAGATTCCGGTCATCGTCGTCCACTCCTAGCAGGGGCCTTTGGTCCTTGCCGTCGAAGGCCGTTCGACCGGCGCGGACAACGACCGGAACCGATACGGTGGTTGTCGACAGCTCCTTGACCGGGCGATGCCGGCCCGCATGGACTGACGAAGGGACAGCGAAATGAGCTCAGGCACAGCCGGATCCGCCAAGCCGCACGGCGTCCTGGTCGGGGCCGACGGCTCGCCCGCGTCGAAAGTTGCCGTCGTCTGGGCGGCCCGCGATGCGGCGTTGCGAAACGTTGCACTCACCGTCGTGCATGTGGTCAACGCGGACGTGGCGACGTGGCCGCCGATGCCCTACCCGGACACCTGGGCGGTCTGGCAGGAGGACGGCGGGCGCAAGATCGTGGCCGAAGCGGTCGAGGTCGCCCAGGCGGCCGTCCCGGACCGCGAGCTCACTGTCCACAGCGAGCTGGTGTTCGCGACACCGGTGGCCACCATGGTCGAAATGTCAAAGGATGCAGAGCTTTTGGTGGTGGGCTCGTCCGGGCGGGGTGCGGTGGCCCGGCTGCTGCTCGGCTCGGTCAGTGCCAGTGTGGTGCGGCACGCGGACTGTCCCGTCGCCGTCGTCCACGACGAGGACCCGCTGATGCCCAACCCGCTCGGCGCTCCCGTCTTGCTGGGCATCGACGGTTCCCCCGCCTCGGAGGCGGCCACCGCGGTTGCGTTCGACGAAGCATCGCGGCGCGGCGTCGAACTGATCGCGTTGCACGCCTGGAGTGACCGCGAAGTGATCGAGCTTCCGGGCCTGGACTGGTCGCAGGTCAAAACTCAAGCCGAGATCAGCCTCGCCGAGCGGCTGGCCGGTTGGCAGGAACGCTATCCCGATGTCACCGTGCAACGGGTGGTGGTGTGCGACCAGCCGGCCCGCCAACTCGTCGAACGGTCGGAATCGGCTCAGCTCGTCGTGGTGGGCAGTCACGGGCGCGGCGCGATCGCGGGCGCGCTGCTGGGCTCGGTGAGCAACGCCCTTGTGCACTCGGCACGCATGCCGGTGATCGTGGCCCGGGGATAGCCGGGGGTTGAAACACGGCCACGTGGGAAACCACTGTCGCATGGCTGAATTCAGAGTTATCGACCCGCACGGCGAAGTCGTCGCGACCAAGGAGATCGAAAGCGCCGACGATGCCCACGCGTGGTTCGTCGACACGGTCGCCGACAATTCCGAGCTGGGTTGGCGGATGGAAGTGAACTCCGATGGCGAATGGTCGTTCTTCGACGACACCGAAGGCGCATCGAAGTAGGGTCAGGCCTGGCCCACGCGGGCGGAGGCGGTCAGTAGCAACTGGTCGAATTCCGCTCGCGACGGCACGGCGTGCGGGACCCCGCGGAAGTCTTCGACAATCTGCTCGGCCAACACCCGCAACTTGACATTGGACTCGTGCATCTGCTGCAGCTGATTGGACCATTCCCAGCTCCGGTAGGCGAAGAGGAAACGAAACCGACCGCGGTCCGGGCGACGACCGGCAACTGCGGTCGCCGACCCGAACTGCGGGGTGTGGTCAGGCGTTTATGACCTCGCGCTTGGTCTCGTCGTTGATCGCATGGTGCCCGTTGCCGCGACCGACGGAGATCTTGCGCGGCTTTGCCCGCTCGGCCACCGGTATGCGCAGCCGCAGCACGCCGCCGTCGTAGTTGGCTTCTATCCGCTCGGTGTCGAGGTTCTCACCGAGGACCAGCTGACGGCTGAAGACGCCACGGGGCCGTTCGGCAGCCAACATCTCGCGGTCCGGGTCCACGCTTGGACGCTCGGCTCGCACGGTCACCACGTTGCGTTCGATGTCGATGTCAAGGGTGTCGGCGTCGACACCGGGAAGGTCGAACTCGACCACGAACTCTTCACCTTCGCGCCACGCGTCCATCGGCATCACCGCTGGCCGGGCGGCGGTTCCCAGCACCTGCTGGGCGAAGCGGTCCAGTTCACGGAACGGGTCAGTACGCATCAGCATGGCGGTCACCTCTCACTCCAATCTGTTTTCTGGGCGACATAGTGATCTATGTCAGATGGCATAGATTTCTTATAACACCTTGGCTAGAAGATCGCAAGTGTGGTAAATAAGTTTTCTGTCGCATGACGGAGGGAACTACTGATGAGCGAGCGTCCTGGCGGCTCCGGAGCGCCGGCACCCGAGCACGGTGTGTACGGGATCTCCGTTGCCGCGGAACTCTCCGGCGTCGCGGTGCAGTCACTCCGCCTCTACGAGCGTCACGGCTTGGTCACCCCCGCCCGCAGCGATGGAGGAACACGGCGCTACAGCGCGCGCGACCTGGCCCGGTTGCAACGCATCAGCGCCCTGGTCGACGCCGGGGTCAACCTGGCCGGAATCGCACGGATCCTGAGCCTTGAAGACGACAACGCCGAACTGTCCGCGGCCAACACCGATCTGCGTTCGGCCAACCGTAGCCTGCGCAGCGCGGTACGGGACGCTCGCGAGGACGGCCGACCGCCGGCGTGATCAGCCTCGGGCGACCACCCGAAATTGCTGCATGCTCTGATCCGCCGCGTCGGGCAGGTTCATGCCCGCTTCGACACCGGAGCGCAAGTAGTCGATGACGGCCTCGTTGAGGCGCTCGCCGGGCACCACCGCCGGGATCCCGGGCGGATACGGGGTGATCTGCTCTGCGGCGATCCGCCCGGCGGCCTTCTCGGCGGGCACCATCTCGGCCGGCCCGAAAAAAGCGTCGCGGGGAAGTTGCACCGAATCCAGCTGCAGCTCGTCGGGTGACGGCAGCCGGATCTGCGGTGGCTTCTCGAAATCGTCTGCGGCCCTGCGCCATTCGGTCATGGCAGACACCAGTCGCTCGGCGGTGTGCTCGTTGTCGGCAAACGACATCGTCGCCAGGATCCGGCGATGGTCACTCATCCCCACATCCACCTGGCAGTTCTCGCGCAGCCAGTCCGCGGCCTGGTACCCCGATGTCCCGGTGGCCGAGACGTCCATCAGGACCTGAGTCCGGTCCAGGTCCTTCGACGCCTCCTCGCCCAGCAACTCGTCTTCGAGCACCAGGACATCGGGGATGTCGGCGAGCCTGGCCCGCAAATTGTGGGCCAGCTCGAGTTCGGCGCCCAGCAACTCCTGGCCGTGCTCGACCATCTGGCGGCGCCACCCGTCCAGCGCGGCGTAGATCATCACGTTGGGACTGGTGGTCATCAGCAGGTCGGCGCACGCCGAAAGATGCTGCCCATCGACCAGGTCCCCCTGCAGGTGAAAGACCGATCCCTGCTCGAACCCGGCCCCCATCTTGTGCACGCTGACCACGCAGACGTCGGCGCCGGCATCCATCGCCCACGTCGGCAGGTCCTCGTGGAACGGCAAGTGCGCACCCCAGGCCTCGTCGAGGATCAGGGGCTTCCCGTAACTGTGACAAACCTCGGCGATGCCCTCGATGTCGGCGCAGGTGCCGTACGGACTCGGGCTGACGATCAGCGCGCCGGCGGCGTCGGGGTGCTGTTCCCAGGCATCGCGCACCTGCTCCGGCGACGGGGGATGGGTGAAGTGGTGTGCATCGTCCCAGCGGGGTGTGATCCAGCACGGCCGTACCCCGGAGAAGATCAGCCCGGCGACGATCGACTTGTGGCTGTCGCGGGCTACCAGCAAGCCGCCCTCGGCACATCCGGCCACGGCCATCATCGCCGCTTTCACCGACAGCGAGCTACCGCAGGTGGAGAAGAACGCGGTATCGGCACCCACCGCGTGGGCCATCAATTCCTCGGCGCGCGAAAGGTATTTCCCGCGGCTGAGCCGGTCGTCGAGTCCGCCGCTGGCCAGCACGTCGCTGCGGAACGGGTCCTTGCCCAGGACTGCCAGCACCCGGTCGTCGGTTCCGGCGCCCTGTCGGTGACCGGGAGGGGTGAACCCGTAGCGGTTGTAGCGGTGATAGTCGAGTAAAGCGTCCAGCAGCGGTGCCTGCGACTGATCCATCCCGGACGGGTACCCTGCCCGGACGGCGCCTACCCGGCCAAGTTTTGTCGATCGATATGCGGGTATGAACCCCACCATGACCGACCCTGCGCTGGTTCCGCTGCGTGCCGTTGCCCTGGTGTGCAGCCTCAAGCCCAGTCCCGGGGAATCGAGCAGCGAACTGATGGCCAAGCACGTCACCGGGCAGCTGGGCAAAGCAGGCGTCGAATCCGAGTTGATCCGCTGCGTGGATCACAACATTCTGCCCGGTGTCGAGGACGACATGGGCGAGGGCGACGAGTGGCCCGGCATCCGTCGCAAGATCCTCGACGCCGACATCCTGCTGATCAGCACGCCCATCTGGCTCGGTCACCCCTCGAGCGTCACCCAACGTGTCCTGGAACGCCTCGATGCGGAGTTGTCCAATACCGACGACGACGGCAGACCGGCCATGGTCGGCAAGGTAGGCGTCGTCAGTGTGGTGGGTAACGAGGACGGTGCGCACAAGGTCATCGCGGACGTGTTCCAAGGGCTCAACGACATCGGCTTCAGCATTCCGGCCCAAGGCGGTACCTATTGGACCGGCCGTGCGATGGAGTCGGTCAATTACGACGACCTCGACGAGGTGCCCGATCCGGTGGCATCGACGACGGCGGCGCTGGCCCGCAACGCCGCCCACCTGGCCCGGGCGCTGAAGCAGCAGCGCTATCCGGCGTACGAAACGTAATCCATTCTCGTGCAAGGGTGTATCAAATGAGTGACGTGAGCGAGGCCGGTGCCGAGTTGATCGCGCGCGCCCAGCGGGAAGCCGACGAGTATCGCGGCGACGAGACGCGGCCGATGGCAGGGTACGTGGCGTCCATGACGGCTTACAGCCTGTTGGTGAGCGCGGCGACGGTACTGGCAGTCGCGACCGGGCGCCGGTTGCCGAATCGGTGGCGATTGCAGGATCTTGCCCTGGTCACGGTGGGTACCCACAAGCTGTCCCGGACGATCGCCAAGGACCCCGTCACCAGTCCGATTCGCGCGCCGTTCACGCGGTATGAGGGTGCCGGCGGGCCCGCCGAGGTCAACGAAGAAGCCCGGCACGACAGCCAGCTGCGGCACACGCTCGGCGAACTGCTGACCTGCCCGTTCTGCCTCGACATGTGGATCGCCACCGGCTTCGCGATCGGACTGATCTTCGCGCCCAAGGTCACCCGCCTGGTGGCCGGAACCTTCACCGCGCTGGCAGGGGCCGACTTCTTGCAACTGGCCTATACGATGGTGCAGCAGAAAGCCGAAAGTTCCTGAGTACGAACAGAACCGAGGTGTGAGATGCCCAAGACCACGAAGAGCGGCGCGGTCAAGAAAGACGAAATCCCCGGCACGCTGCGCCGCTCCAGTGCCAAGGCGCAACGCACCTTCGCCAAAGCTCACGACGCGGCCGCCGAGCAATACGGCAGCGAGGAGCGGGCGCACCGGGTCGCCTTTGCCGCGGTGAAGCACAGTTACGAGAAAGTCGGCGACCACTGGGAAGCCAAGGAACAACGCGGTCCCTCCGACGACCGAGCCGAGCGCGGTGGTCTGGCCAATCCGTTGCCCTCGCAGGAAGGCGTCGACGCCAACGCCAGCAAGAAACACCTGCTCGACATCGCGCGGCGGCTGGACGTGTCCGGCCGGTCCAAGATGACGAAAGACGAACTGGTGGAAGCGATCAAGAAGGAAAACCGCCGGGCCACTCGGCGACGGTGAGGTCCGATGGCGACGGCACCGGCGGTGGGCGCGGAGAACTTCCTGCCCGACGACCACGCGCTGAGTTCCCTCGAACACGCGGCAAGTAACTGTCAGGGGTGTGCGCTGTATCAGGATGCCACGCAGACGGTGTTCGGGCACGGCCCCGGCGACGCACCGTTGATGCTGGTGGGCGAACAGCCTGGCGATCACGAAGACCAGGAGGGACTTCCGTTCGTCGGGCCGGCCGGTCGGCTGCTGCAGCGCGCTCTGGAGGATGCCGACATCGACCCTGATCGGACCTACAAGACCAACGCCGTCAAGCATTTCAAGTTCAGCCGGGAGGGCAAGCGGCGCATCCACCAGAAACCCGGCCGAATCGAAGTCGTCGCCTGTCAACCCTGGCTGTTGGCCGAGATCGAAGCGGTGCAACCGTCAGTGATCCTCTGCCTGGGCGCGACAGCCGCACAGTCGTTGTTGGGCAACAAGTTTCGGGTAACCGCCCAGCGCGGTGAACGCCTGCAACTGCCGGCAGCGCTCGGTATCGAGCTGGCACCGGAACCGGCGGTGATGGCGACGGTGCACCCGTCGGCATTGTTGCGTGACCGCAGTGACCGCCGACAGCAGAACTACGACCTGTTCGTTGAAGACCTGCGCCGGGCGGGCGCGGGCCTGCGTTAGCCGCCCGGGGTTCGTCGATGTTTCGGCCCAGCGCACTTGGGTAGTCGACCAGGATGAGCCTGCAACAGAAGGAAACCGCTGAGGAGATCTCCAATCAGAGCCTTCCGCAGACTGCGGACGACGGTGACGGACGGATCCGGGCCCGGCGTGGAGTGGTCAACTGGGTGCTCGCGCTCCTGACGGTTCCCGCCGCGGCGCTGATCATGATTTCGGCGGTCGGTGCGGCGATGAGCATGGCCGCATGCAGTTCGAACTGCCCCAACCTGGGTCCGCAAGGCATCCTCTACGGCGTCTTGCTCTACGGCGCTCCGGTGATAGCGGGGTTGACGATCATCGTGTCCTTCTTCACCGCGTTGCGCCGGCGCGGATTCATCGTGCCGGTAGTCGGGTTGGCGTTGCTGCTCGCCGACTTCGCCGCCATCGCGCTGCTGTTCTGACGGCCTTGTCCGGCAACGAATCCGACGGCCGCGCGGCCGTCCTGTTCGATATCGACGGCACCCTCGTCGACTCCAATTACCTACATGTTCAGGCCTGGCAGCGGGCTTTCGCCGAAGTCGGTGTGGGCGTGGAGACTTGGCGTGTCCACCGTTCGATCGGCATGGACGGCTCGACACTGGTCGAGTCGTTGTCCGACGACGCCCCAGACGACGTGCAATCGCGGCTCAAAGACCTGCACACGCGCTACTACAAAGAAGCCGCACCGTTGCTGCGCCCGCTGCCCGGCGCCCGCGCGCTGCTGCAGCGGGTCGCCGACCTCGGGATCCAGGTAGTGTTCGCCACCTCGGCGCCGCCGGACGAATTAGCGATGCTGCGGGAGGTGCTCGACAGCGACGACCTGGTCGCGGCCGTCACCTCCGCAGACGACGTCGACACCGCCAAGCCGAAGCCGGACATCGTGGAAGTCGCCCTGCGCAAGGCCGGGGTCACGGCCGAGCGGGCTGTCTTCGTCGGCGACGCGGTCTGGGATGTCGAAGCGTGCGTGCGGGCCGAACTGGCCTGCATAGGCGTGCTCAGCGGCGGGGTGTCCCGGGGAGAACTCGAAAACGCCGGTGCTATAGCGATTTTCGAGAACACCGAAGAGTTGCTGCACGAACTCGACGAGACGCCGATAGGCCGGTTGGCCAACTGAGACGAAAGGCCCGGTCCGTGCGGACCGGGCCTCTCGCTTCGAGCAACGAAATTACTGGTTGGCCTTCTGGCGCTGCTCGGCTGCCTCCGCGCCACCGCGGGCGGATTCGGCTTCGGCCTCTTTCTTCGCCGCGTCACGCTGCGCGTCGGCCTTGTCCTGCTGCGCCTCGCCCTCGCGCTTCACGTCGTCGCGGCCGGTAACGGTCCCGATGACTTCCTTGGCCTTGCCCTTCACGCCCTCGACGACACCCTCGATGCCCTCCTGCGGGCCACTCTTCTCCGCCATGAATCCTCCTATTGCTCACTTGCTTCACATGGCGACCTCGCGCTGTTGATCGATCGCGCTCAGTCAACAGGGCCGGTCCAAAAACGCTTCCCCTGCTTGGTGAGGTGTTTCCGAATGCCGTGGTGGTCAAACCTGTGGGCTGTGTCACGTCGCCAACGGCACAGGCCCTACCGCGAGGATCGTATTCGCTTCTGGCTGAGCAGATATGGCGAGGCAATCATTTGCGCCGGTGTGGAAGGAATTCCTGGGCCTTGATCTTGACGCCCTCTTTGATGATGCCGAACGCATCCTCGTCACCGCGCAGCACGGCGCTGGCGGCGCTCTTCATCTGTTCGAAGGTCGCATGCGGCGGGACGGGTGGGACATCCGGGTCACAGTGCACGTCCAGCACCGTGGGCCGGTCGGCCCTCAGTGCCCGGTCCCAGGCGGGGGCGATCTGTTCGGGATCGGTCAACGTGGCGTACCCCAGCCCGAGGCTGGCCGCGAAACCGGCGTAGTCGACGTCGGGAAGCGTCTGGGACTCGGCGAACTTGGGTGCCCCGCCCATCGCGCGCATCTCCCAGGTGACCTGGTTGAGGTCATTGTTGTGCAACACCGCCACCACCAACCGCGGATCCGTCCACTGTCTCCAGTAGTGCGCGATGGTGATCAGCTCGGCCAACCCGTTCATCTGCATCGCGCCGTCACCGGAGAACGCGATCACCGGCCGGTCCGGTCGGGCGAACTTGGCCCCGATGGCGTAGGGGACTGCCGGACCCATGGTTGCCAGCGTGCCGGACAACGACCCGCGCATGTTGCCGCGGAACTTCAGTTGGCGCGCATACCAATTCGCCGCAGAACCCGAGTCGGCGGTGACGATCGCATTGTCCGGCAGTTGGGGTGACAGTTCGGCGAACAGTCGCATCGGATTGATCGGATCGGCGGACACGTCGGCCTCCATCGCCATCGTCTCCCACCACCGACCCACGTTGGCTTCGATTTTGTCCCGCCACGAACGATCGGTCTTGCGTTGCAGCAGCGGCAATAACGCCCGCACGGTCGCTGCCGCGTCACCGACGAGGTTCACTTCGTTCGGATAACGCATCCCGATCAGCGTGGGATCGATGTCGATCTGCACGCCGCGAGCCTGGCCGTAGGGCGGCAGGAACTGCGAGTAGGGGAAGCTGGACCCGATCGTCAGCAAGGTGTCGCAGTCGCGCATCATTTCGTAGCTCGGGCGGGTGCCCAGTAACCCGATAGACCCTGTCACCCAAGGCAATTCGTCGGACAGCACGTCCTTGCCCAGCAGCGCCTTGGCGACGCCGGCGCCCAGCACGTCGGCGAGTTCGGTGACTTCGGCGACCGCGCCGCGGGCGCCGCAACCGATCAGTATCGCCACGCGCTCGCCCGCGTTGAGGACGTCGGCGACTTGCTGCAGACCCTGTGGCGACGGCTCCACCACGGGTTGTTCGAATCCCAGACTCGATGGCACCATCTTGAACTCGTGTGCCGGCGGTGAATATTCGAGGTCCTGCACATCGGCGGGAATGACGAGTGCGGTCGGCGCCCGCCTGGTCAGCGCGGTACGGATGGCGCGGTCCAGCACGTTGGGCAGTTGCTCGGGCACGGTGACCATCTGCAGGTAGTCGCTGGCGACGTCCTTGAACAGGCTCATCAGGTCGACCTCCTGCTGGTAGGAGCCACCCATCGCGGAGCGGTTCGTCTGCCCGACGATCGCCAGCACCGGGACCCGGTCCAGTTTCGCGTCGTAGAGGCCGTTGAGCAGGTGGATCGCACCGGGACCGGAGGTCGCCGCGCAAACCCCTAGTCCGCCAGCGAATTTCGCGTAACCGACCGCTTCGAACGCTGCCATCTCCTCGTGCCGGGCCTGGATGAACATCGGTTTGTTATCCGCCCGGCCCCACGCCGCCAGCAGGCCGTTGATCCCGTCGCCCGGGTAGGCGAAGACTTTGTCCACCCGCCACTCACGCAGTCGTTGCAGTATGAAGTCGCCGACCTCCATGGCTGCCATCAGACACCCTCCCTGTTTCGCGTCTTCGGTCGCGTTTACCCATTTGGCCAGGATGTGAACGCGCCGCGATGTTTGACCAGGCGATTTCGGGGAATGCTTGATGCCTCTCGGGCAAGGAGCTGAAGCGCATGTTTATGGTCAAGGCCGTGGTCAGGATGGTGGACTTCTTGCGGGCCGCGTACCCGCAGGGCGTTCCGTCGACCGACACCTTCCCGGTCTTGGCGGTGTTGCCACACCGGCTGTCGCATGCCGAACTCCATCCGGCCGGCCGGGCAAGCCTCGCGGACGTTCCAGCCACGGCATAACCCGGTCACGTCGCGTCCGGTGTGAATCCTGGGGTGTGTCCCGAGCGTGGAGGGGAGCTGGATGTAGGTAGAGCTTCTTGAAGCGGTGCTGTGCAGGAGATGAAGGATTGTTGGCCCTTCGGGGTCGCCCTGCGGGGGGTGGCTTCAAACCGCCACATGCTGCGGGAGTGGTAACGCGACCGTGGTGAGCGATGTGGAAAAGGCGCGCGTGACGTGTCAGGTGGGGATCGGGAAGGCGAGCGTAAGCGAATCGCTGTGGACGTGTCGAAATTCATTTAGGTGGCATCAGAACCGGGGTGTCCTAGGGATCCCGGGATGAGTCTGGCGGGTGCCCGTTGATTGGCCAGGCGGTGTCCGGCATGGAGGCGACGCGAGCCCGGTCTGCGGCTTTTGCATGGAACGGGAGAAGGTCGGATCCGATACTGTCCGTTGGGTTTTGGGCGGCGAGAGGGAGTAGCCCGCGCGTGGCGTGGGTGTGAGTACCGTCGCGGGTCCGGTTGGCGGACCGGCTCGTAGTAGTGGTGAAGCCCTGGTAATGGGGGTGGAGCGAAGGGGCCGGGTCATCTGTGACGGTGTTCGTTGGATCAACCAACCCCGTGGGGGTGTGGGAGGAATCGGATGAGCGAGTTGAAGTCGCCGGGCAAGCCGTTCGAGATTTCGAAGTGGGCGGTCCAGGAGGCCTGGGAGAAGGTCAAGGCGAACAAGGGCGCGCCGGGGGTAGACGGGGTATCGATCGAGGGTTTCGAGGCCGACCTGAGCAACAATTTGTACAAGGTCTGGAACCGGATGTCCTCGGGTAGTTACTTCCCGCCGCCGGTGCGTGCGGTGGAAATCCCCAAGCCGCATGGTGGAGGAACCAGGATGTTGGGGCTGCCCACGGTGGCTGACCGAGTGGCGCAGACGGTGGTAGCTGAGCAGTTGAAGTCCAAGACCGAAGCGGTCTTTCACGAAGACTCCTACGGGTATCGGCCGGGCCGCTCAGCGGTGGACGCGGTGGGCATGTGCCGGCAGCGGTGTTGGAAAACCGACTGGGTGATCGATTTGGACATCCAAAAGTTTTTCGACAGCGTGCCCTGGGATCTTTTGCTCAAAGCGGTGGAGGCCAACACCGATGAGCCGTGGGTGCTGCTGTATGTGCGTCGGTGGCTACAAGCCCCGGTACGGCTGCCCGACGGCACCCTGGCCCAGCGAGACCGGGGCACCCCGCAAGGGTCGCCGGTCTCGCCCGTGCTGGCCAATTTGTTCTTGCATTACGCGTTCGACCAGTGGATGGCGCGGGAGTTCCCGACGGTCCGCTTTGAACGGTATGTCGATGACGCGGTAGTGCACTGCGTCAGCGAGCGCCAAGCCCGTACTGTGCTGGCTGCGCTGCAAGACAGGATGGGCGAGGTCGGTTTGCGGCTGCATCCCGACAAGACCCGGATCGTGTACTGCAAGGACGGTAAACGTCGCGGTGACTATGTGCACACTTCGTTTACCTTCCTGGGTTTCACGTTCCGGCCGCGCGGTGTCTGCGGCAAAGACGGCAGCAGGTTCCTGTCGTTTATGCCCGCGGTCAGCAGGGAGGCTTTGACCAAGATCGGGCGCGAGGTGCGGTCCTGGCGACTGCATCGACGCGTCGACTATTCATTCGGCGAACTCGCACGCTGGCTTAACCCGATCGTGCGGGGCTGGATGAATTACTACGGTGCCTTCTACCGATCGGCGCTGTATGCCTTCCTGGCACGCATCAACGCCTACCTGATGCGTTGGGTCCGCAACAAGTATCGGCGGTATCGCGGCCGACAGCAGTTCAACCAAGCCTGGAACCGGGTCATCACGCACCACCCGCGTTTCTTCGCGCACTGGAAATGGACCACCGCTGTCCCCGCCGTCTGGTGATCAAGATGACAAGAGCCGGATGAACCGAGAGGTTCACGTCCGGTTCTGTGGGAGCCGGAGGGTGAAACCCCCTCCGGCCACCCGACCTTTGGGCGTGAATCCTTGGCGTTGAACGTGAATCCTTGGCGTTGAGGGTGAAGCCTGGGCGGGATCTCGTCGATTCTT
This sequence comes from Mycobacterium sp. NGS67, assembly GCF_059812185.1. Lineage (NCBI taxonomy): Bacteria > Bacillati > Actinomycetota > Actinomycetes > Mycobacteriales > Mycobacteriaceae > Mycobacterium > Mycobacterium sp. NGS67. The sequence goes on along the minus strand of NZ_JCALCF010000005.1, from coordinate 162,042 downwards.
CCGCCGTGGCTTCACCCCGAAAGCCCTCATTGCACAATCAACGCCGAAGATTCACCCCGAAAGCCGTCATTGCACAATCAACGCCGAGGATTCACCCCCGAAGGCGTGGCATGTCGCAAGCCACCCCCGGCGATGCTGACGCCTCGGCCAATCACGGGCCTGACCGCGAACATCGCTCACCGGCTGTCGGGCTCGATCGACCGGACCAGCGCGGCCGCGCGCACGTCGTCACCGACGGTGAACTGCATGCGCACCGCATCGTCGCCGACGTGGTAACGGATGGTCAGGTCTTCGCCGTATTTGATCGGACTGCGGTATTCGAGCACCGCGCGGTAGGGGCGTTGCTCCAATTCGGGTACCAGGCCGAGGATTTCGTGTACACCATGCCAGTAGATCGTGTTGTTGACATGCTCGAACAGGTCGATATCGGTGCGGCGCAACGGAAACGGGATCACCTCGGCGTCCTGGATCGGTGCGGTGAGCCAGGGGCGCCATTTGAGCCGGTGGTCGTCGGCGGTGCTGCCGAAGCGCGCGACGCAGTCGTCGGACAGGCGCGAAGGCGTCAACGTGTCCTTGTTCATGCAGATCCAGAAGCCGGCTGTCTCGATCCGTCCGCCCTGGGCGCCGAGCAGCTGCACCCGCATGTTGCACCATCTGCTGGAAAGCCCTGCGCACCAACGGCGGAAGACGATCTCGCTGGGTATCTCGATCGGCTCGAGGACGTCGATCACCGTGCGTAGCACGATCCAATGCGGATGAACTTCGGCCAGTTGCGCATCATTGAGATGCTCGGCCCCGACTTCCTGGATGTAGCGCGCGACGCCGTCCAGCCGTAGCCGCCGGTGCTCGTCGATGTCGGACGTGCCCAGCCGCCAGCCGGTTCGATACACGTAACCCTGACCCGGGACGTCGACCAGCGGCAGCTCCGCATCGGGATGATAGGACGGCTCACTCATTGCTGACCTCGCTGAGCAACTTCTCCAGCTGTTCGCCCGCGGCATTGAGTTTGGACTGGAACATCGAAACCACTCGCTCGCGCACCCGCGGCTTGTGCGACAGCGGCGGCAACAGTTCGGCGAGCAGATTCAGCCGCGCCGCGGCAAGCCAGTCGGTCAGCTCGGGATCATCGAGCCAGCGGGAAAAATTCAGCAGATCCGACCGGGTGAGCCGCAACCAGTCCACATCCCGGTCCGGGTGCGGAATCGGTTCGCACAGTTCGTTTTTCACCGTATCGTCGGTGTAGGAGAACTCGCAGTGGGCGATGAACGCGGCACTGAACACCTGCTGGCATCCGCGCACCGCCTGCAGCGTCATGCGATCGCCGTCGAACACCGGCACCGCCGGGCGTTCCGGCGCGCCGTCGGCGGTGCAGTCGATGTAGAGGGCCGACGGGGACGCGGTCACCGACCCGCCGTCCAGCACGATGGTGTCCGGTTCGATGCGTTGGACGTGGCCGAGCCGCACGACGTCCTCGATGCGGCGGAGCTGGTCGTATTCGGGTTGCGACACGGTCGCGCACCGGTACATGGTGGGCCGGACCGAGCCGTCGAAGCGGAGCAATGTGCCCGCGGCCTCTAACCGGCCGAACAGGTCCTCGACCGACGTCGCGGCGTCGATCGCTTCGAGGGTCGCGCCGTAGTTGTCCCGGAACTTCTTGATGAACGTGGGCCCCGGCTGCAGGGTGACCCGGTCGATCAGCCACGAGTCGCGCGGCATGATCCAGGTCAGCCGCTGCGGGCTCACCCCGTTGCGCAGCAGCCACAGGCAGACATCCATCCCGGTTTTTCCGGCGCCGACGATCACGTACCGTTCCCGCGCCGCGAACTTGGGTAGCTCGTTGGGCGGGATGCAATCGACGCCGGGGGCGACGGCGTAGGGCGCGGGCCGCATGGACGGGACCACCGCACGCAAGTAGGTGGCATCCACGACGCGGCGCGCGACATTGACGACGTATTCGTCGCCCGCCAACGTCCGGAACCGGCCTTCGCCGAGGTACTCGGTCATCGGGAAGTACTCGACCCGCCCCGAGGGCAGGAACTGTTGCTGCATGACGGCGTCGAAGTAGGCGCAGATCTCGCCGACGGGTGCCAGTTCGTTCAGTCCCTGATTCCACCCGACGCTGTCGATGGTGTTGTTGCCCAGCGCTCTTGAGTTCACCCCGTAGTAAGCCGACGGCTGGTGCAGCCGCACGAACGGGTAGGCGGTGGTCCAATGCCCGCCGGGCTGGTGTGCCCGATCGACCATCACGACGCGCGCCTCGGACTCGGCGATCAGCGTATCGGTGAACGCCATCCCCATGGCTCCGGCGCCGATCACAAGATAGTCGGTGTCCAAAGTTTGGACACTCATCGCGCGTCCGCTCCCATTCGCCCTCCCTATTGCGGCAACCGTTGCGCCACGATAGCGCCTGACCCGGGTAAGTTCCCGTAGATGGGCGCCGATCTCACCGTCGCGATCGCGGACGGTGTCGCGCTGTTGACCCTGAACCGGCCCGAACGACGCAACGCCTACACCGCCGAGATGGGTGCCCTGCTCAACCGCGCGTACCGGCAGTGCGACGACGACGACGCGGTGCGCGCGATCGTGCTCACCGGCGCCGGGGACGCGTTCTGCGTCGGTGCCGACTTTGCCGCCGAAACCAGCCCGTTCGATGCGCCGTCGGGCGAATCCGCGTTCACCGCATCTCCGACCGACCCCGCGGCTTTCGAACTGCGCACTCCCGTCATCGCCGCCGTCAACGGGCACGCCATCGGCATCGGTCTGACGATCGCGCTGCAGGCCGATATCCGGATCATGGCCGATGACGCCAAATACGCGGTGGCACAAGTTCGTCGGGGTGTCATACCGGACTGCATGTCGCACTGGACGCTGCCGCATCTGGCGGGCGCGGCCGTCGCGGCGGAGTTGCTGTTGACCGGCCGAACGTTCGACGGGAAAGAGGCGGTGGCAATGGGTCTGGCCACGCGCGCACTGCCGGCCGTCGAGGTCCTGGACCATGCGATGACGGTGGCGCGCGATATCGCGGTGAACGTGGCGCCGATGTCGGCTGCGCTGAGCAAACGCCTGCTGTGGGACACCGTGATCAACGGCTACCCCCCGCGCCGTGTCGCCGACCTGGAAACACGGCTGCATCACCTGGTGATGGGCAGCGCGGACGCCCGGGAGGGCGTGGAGGCGTTCCTGCAGCGCCGCACCCCACGCTGGAGCGGCTCGGGAAGGATGAACGGGTGACGAGCTGGAGAAGTCGGGCGCTGCCGGCGCTCCTTCGGTTCACGGGACGGACCCGCCCCTACGCCAGCGCCGAGACGGCCCGCGCGCACATCGAGCAGCGCGCCGAGCATCGGCAGCTTTTCGGCCCGCCCCCTCGGTTACGGCGCGACGTATCGCTGGCCTTCCAACACGGGTCGGGATGGCCCACGTACACCTTGACACCCAAGCGAGGCAGGAATGGTCCGTCCCAACGAACGGTGATCTACCTGCACGGCGGCGCGTGGGTGAACGAAATCGCCAGTCAGCATTGGCGTTTGGCGGTGCAGATCGCAGCCGAAGCCTACGCGAAGGTGATCGTTCCCATCTATCCGTTGGTGCCGTTCGCCACCGCCGTCGACGTCGTGCCGCAGGTGGTGGCGATGGTGACGCACAGCATGAGCGCGGGACAAAGCGTGTGTCTGGCCGGTGATTCCGCCGGCGGCCAGATCGCGTTGTCCGCGGCATTGCTGCTGCGCGACGACCACCATGTCACCCTTCCGCAAACCGTCCTGATCTCGCCGGTCGTCGACCTCTCGCTGACCAACCCGCTGATCGGTGCCGTCGACGACCCGTGGTTGGGCCGCGATGCCCTGCACGTGTTCGCCGAGCGGTGGCGTGGCGAACTTGCGGTGGACGATCCGCGGGTGAGCCCGCTGGCGGCCGAACTGAGCGGGCTGGGGCCGATCACGCTGTTCACCGGCACCCGCGACATGCTTAACCCGGACGCCCGGCTGCTCGCCGAAAAGGCAACTGCGGCAGGCGTAGAAGTCGATTTTCACGAACAGCCGGGTTTGCTGCACGTCTATCCGCTGACACCCACGCCGGAGGGTCGTGCCGCGCGGGCCGTGATCGTCGAGCGGCTGGGTCGGCCATGACTTCCGACGAGCAGTACTACGACCTCGGCAGCTACGGTCGTCGGGTCGGGACCGCAGTCGCGGAGTCGCAGACCTGGTTCGACCGCGGCCTGGTATGGGCGTATGCGTTCAACCATGAAGAGGCGATCCGCTGCTTCGAGCGCGCTCTGCGGGCCGACCCGGATCTGGCCATCGCCCGCTGGGGAATCGCCTACTCGATCGGACCCAACTACAACAAAGCCTGGGAAGCCTTCGATCCGCTGGATCGGAAAGCCTCGTTGGCTCGTGCGCGTGCCGAACTAAGCCGGGCGGCAGGGGGGCGGCTCAGCGAGGTCGAACGCTGCCTGATCGGCGCGCTGTGGGCTCGTTTCCCCACCGGCAACCCGGACAACACCGATGCGCTGGAAGCCGGGGCCGTCGGCTATGCCGACGCGATGAAAGTGCTCGCCGCGGCTTACCCGCACGACCTGGACATCCAGGCGCTGACCGCCGATGCACTGCTCAACGTCACCCCGTGGGCGCTGTGGGACACCAGCACCGGGGAACCCGCGGCGGGCTCGCGTGTAGTCGAAGCCCGCGGAATTCTCGAGCGGGCGCTGGCCGGGGCGGCCGGCCGGGCACATCCCGGCATCCTGCACCTGTACCTGCACGCGATGGAGATGTCGCCGACGCCGGAGGTGGCGTTGCCGGCTGCCGACCTGCTGCGCGACCTGGTTCCCGATGCCGGGCACCTGCGGCACATGCCCAGCCACATCGACGTGCTGTGCGGTGACTACGGCAACTCCGTGGCTGCCAATGTTGCCGCCGTGCAAGCGGATCGACGATTCGTCGAGCGCGCGGGACCGCTGAACTTCTACTCGCTGTACCGCGCGCACGACCTGCATTTCATCGTGTATTCCGCGATGTTCCAGGGCAAGTCGCGAATCGCTCTTAGCGCCGCCGACGAGCTCGCCGGGCAGCTGACGCCGGAGTTGCTGACGATCGACTCGCCGCCGATGGCCGACTGGTTGGAGGCGTTCGTGCCTCTTCGGACCCATGTGCTGGTGCGGTTCGGTCGCTGGGCGGAGTTGATCGCGCAACCCCTGCCCGAGAACCCGGACCTGTATTGCACCACCGCGGCCACCATGCGCTACGGGCGCGGTATCGCGCTGGCGGCGACCGGACGGCTCGCGCAGGCCGAAGAAGAACGTGCCGCATTCGGCGAAGCGTATGCCCGCATACCGGAGTCCCGATACCTGTTCAACAACACCAGCCGCGACATCCTGGCGGTGGCCGCAGCCATGCTCGACGGTGAGATCGACTACCGCGCAGGGCGTTACGACGAAGCATTCGGCCACCTGCGACACGCCGTCGACCTCGACGACGCCCTGCCGTATGACGAGCCATGGGCCTGGATGCAGCCCACCCGGCACGCGTACGGGGCGCTGCTGCTCGAACAGGGGCACGTCGAAGAGGCGGCCGCGGTGTACGCCGCCGACCTCGGGCTGGACCCGACGCTGGCCAGGTGCTGTCAGCATCCCGGCAACGTGTGGAGTCTGCACGGCTACCGCGAATGCCTGAACCGATTGGGCCGCAACGACGAAGCCCGCATCGTCGATCAGCAATTCAGGCTTGCCGCCGCCCGCGCCGACGTACCGATCCGGGCCTCATGCGCGTGCCGGCTGGACGCGTGCTGCGAATGAGCGCGATCAGAGTGCCGGTCCGGGCGGCTGCCGGCTCAGTTCGACGGCCACATAGGTCGAACTCATCGCCGGGGTCTGCGACAGCGGATCCACCGGTTCACCGTCGATCAGCAGGTTGCGGTTCACCCCGAACGACTGCGGCGCGTCGCGGCCGCGCGGATCGAAAACCCGTGAGCCCCAACCATGATCCAGCACGATCAGTCCGCGCCGGGGCCGGTCGCTCAGCGAGGCCCGGACCCGGACCTCACCCGTGGGGGAGTGCACCCGCACCAGGTCGCCGTCGCTGACGCCCAGGGCGGCGGCGTCGGCCGGATGGATCAGCACGACACTGCCTTTGCCACCGGGATGCAGCCCGGGCAAGTCGTTGAGAAACGAGTTCATGGAGTGGCGGTGCCGGCGGTTGCCGATCTGAAAGGGATAGCCGGCCGGGGGCTCGGGCGGCGCCGCGGCGAGCAACTCGCGGGTCCGCGCCACCAACTCCGGCGGCGCCACCTGCACCCGCTTGTCGGCGGTCCGTAGCGCGGCCGAGAAGTGGCCGTATTCGCGGGGGCCGAGCACCAGGCCGTGCGGGTGAGCCAACAGGTCGCGCCATTTGAGCCTGCGGCCGTTCACCTTTCGGGACATGGCGATGATCAGCCGGTTGATCCAGTGCGGCGAGAACGCCAGTGCCGGGCGGCGGGTGGCCCGGGCCAGTCGGCGGCTCCCCTTGACGAACGCGTTGACGCCCTTGACGCCGAACAGCGGGACCTCCATCGCCAACGCCAGATCGACGAAGATGCGCCACTCTTCGCGCGCGCTCGTCGGTGGATCGACCGCGCGCACGCCATACTGCACGTAGGGTTCGTCGTGCAGATTGCTGGTCAGCGCGAGCAGGTCGTCGCGTTCCAGCCAGTGCACCGCGGGCAGCAACCAGTGTGCGTGCCGGTGACTTTCGCGTTGCACGAAGTCGATTGCCACCAGTAGGTCGAGCTGCCCCAGTGCCTCATCCAACGCCGCGCCGCCGGGGCCGGAAACGACCGGGTTGCCCGAGTTGATGACCAGGGCGCGGATCTGACCGGGCCCCGGGGTGGTGATCTCGGCGGGCAATTCGCTCAGAGCATGCGCGCCGGCCACCATCGGCCGGCCGGTCAACCTGCTGCGGTGCCCGGAAGGCTTGGCCGCCGCGGCAAGTTTCAGCGCGTCGATGTAACCGGGTTCGAAGCGACGACCCCCGGGGCGGTCCATTCGCCCGGTGATCACGTTGAGCACGTGCCCCAGCCATTCGCCCACGGTGCCGGACACATGCAGCGAGATCCCCGTCCGGGTCACCGCCATCGCCGCCCGGGCGGTAGCGAAATCTCTTGCGGTGGATTCGATTTGCGCACGCGGCACGCCGCACCGGTCGGCGAGGTCGTCAAGGTCGGCCTCGGCGGTCAGCGCGCGCAGCGTAGGCAGGCCGGCGGCGAGTTGTGCGCAGTCGAGGCGATGTTCAAGGCCCTCGGCGAGAATGACTTTGACCATGCCCAGCAGCAGCGCCCAGTCCTGGCCGGGCCGCACCGCGATGTGCACATCGGCCTTGTCGGCGGACTCGGTGCGCAACGGGTCGACGACGACGATCTTGGCCCCCAGTTTCTGCCGGGCCAGCGCACGCTTCCACCCGCCGGGCACGCTCTCCACCCAATTCCAGGCGCTCACAGCCGGATTCGCGCCGACCAACAGAAAATAGTCGCAGTTGTCGATGTCGGAAACGGGCACCATGATCGACGACCCGTACATCGCCTCGGCCACCACGTGCAGCGCGTTCTGATCGACCGAGCCCACCGCATAACGATTCTGGGTGCCCACGGCGTCCAGCCAGCCGTTCATGAAGATCAGGTTCGACGACGAATACGCCGCGGGATTGCCGTAATACGCGCCGATCGCGTCCGGCCCGTCGGCGTCGATCAGCGCATTCATCCGACCCGCGATGTCTGCGATGGCCTCGTCCCAGGTCGCCTCGACATAGTGGTCGCCGACCCGGCGCATCGGCGCCAGGATCCGGCGGGGATGTTCGACGAGTTGCGCGGCGTTGCGACCCTTGGCGCAGAAGTCCTGCCAACTGTGCGGGTTCTGCTTGTCCGGAGAGATCCTGCGCACCCGGTTGCCCTCGACGCTCACCTCGATACCGCAGGAGGCCAGGCAATAGCGGCAGAAGGTGAATACCGTCCGGGTGCCCGTGTGGTTCACCCCCTGGTCTTGTCCCACCGTCACAGCGTGACAGTAGGCCGATATTTTGTATAGCTAACAGCGGGTGGCGTCTCGGATCATCTGTCGCCGGCGGTCGCCGTCGGTATGACTAAGTTCGCTGACCGCGATTTTGCTTGCTTTGTCTGCCCCTTGCTTCACGCTGATCCGGCGCGACACCTCGGCAACGGAGATGTGGGAGTCCTCCGAGAGCCGTCTCAGCAACGAGAACGCGTCTTCCGCGGTGACGTTGTAGCGCTCCATCAGGATGCCCTTGGCCTGGCCGATCACGTCCCGGGAAGCGACCGCGCGACGGAGTTGACTCCTGGTGCGCACGGTACTCCAGGCCAGTGCGGCGTGAACGGCAAAGATCTTGGCGATCTCGACCGCTTCGGTGTCGAATGCCTGGCGCTGCTCGGCGAATACGCTGAGCACCGTCGCCGCGTACTGGTCGGGCAGCAACCCCGCCGACACCAGCGACTTCACCGGCGTCCTGGCCCCTGCTTCGCGTCGCAACAGCGGCCATCTCGGATCGCTCGTCAAGTCGTCGACGTGGACGGGAACGCGGCTGCGAACGGCATCCAGGCATGGTCCCTGCCCGGCACGCTTCTGCAAGTTGTCCAGCACGGCGGGATACGTGCCGTTCGCGGCGACCGTCTGCAACTGCCCCCGGCGGCGGATGAGTGTGATGCCGGCATGCTGCGCGCCCGGAACGAAATCGACGGCAGCGTCGACCAGTTCGCTACCACACGCATGGAGGTCGTCGCTGTACCGCTCGCACACGGCTCGGACGCGTTCCGCCATCGCGGAATAAAGGTTTCGTGGGCTCGCGTCAATCAAGGTGTCCCCCTCTCCGCTGTTGGCAGCTACGCGGTAGCCGGAGCCGTCAGAGTGGATGTGCCCGACACAAAAGGTCCGCCTGCGACGACAACAATGGCGCGCCGCGACAGGCGCTCGTGCTCAACGCCCGCAGTCAGATACCCGGTGCACAGCTGTACAAACGTCGAATCCGGCCGGGCGAACCGCCTGTCCATACCGCGAAGCCGAGCGGCCACGACGCGCGCCAAAGACGCTGTACAGTCGCTCAGCATTACTGTTACAGTCCGCAGTCACAGCACTGTTGCGGGAAGAAGGAACAGCAGTGACCGAACGACTGCGCGACATCCGCGAGTTGGCCGACGACACCGACGCCTACCGCGACGAGCTGTACCGGCGCTGGACCGGTCTGCTCAGCTACCGCTACATCGGCCGCAAGCATTCCTCGATGGACCTCGGCGACGTCGACAACACGGTGACCATCCGCCGGGACATGCGCAACGAAGCCGGCGGCATCCTGGTTGCCCCGCTTGCCATCTCGTCGCCGGAAGGCTGCCAGACCGACATGGTGGCGGTGCCCAACCCGGTCATCGCGTCGGTGCAGATCGTGGACCCCGGATACGACGTGTCCCGGATCGAGATCGCCGATTCCGGCATCGTGCACCAGGGCCGCACCATGGGGTACGGCCGGTGCAAGATCGTCGACGCCGACAACCCCGACCGGGTGATCGCGTTCAACGAAGGGCAGGGCGCGATCATCGGCATTCCGCCGGAAGGTCTTGACCGGATGGATGTTTCGGGCACCGAACTCGTGATCGAGGACTCGCCGGACCTGCCGCCGCTGTGGCAGGCGTTCGGTGCCGCCAAGCGCGACGACGGGCACTGGGTGTTGCCGCCGCTGAGCGTCGAGTACGCCTCACCGGATGCGGCGCTGCACATCGGCCCGCAGCACGTCGTACTCGAAACGGCGGCAACAGATTTCGCCGCCGACCTCGCCGGGACCCGCAAGCTGCAGGTGGTCAGCTGGCATGTGATGTTCATGTCGCGTGGCAAGGTCGGCCCGTTCCGCGTCGACGGCACCGCGCACCGGGGCGGGTCCGGCCGGGTGGGGGTGCGGATGCTGCTGCACGACGAGGGCAACGCGGACAAGGCGGTCACCTCGGCCGCGGCGGTCTTCGACGTCGTGGAGTAAATGTACCGTTCGAGGTGCCTGCAATGTGCTACTGTGTAGCACATGCGCTCGATCGGGGTACGTGAGCTGCGGCAAAACGCCAGCACGTACTTGAAGGCGGTCGCATCAGGAGAGTCAATCGAGATCACTGATCGCGGCAACCCAGTTGCTCGTCTGGTCCCGATATCGGGTGATCCTTGGGAAGACTTGATCGGCGCGGGTGAGGTTGTCCGCGCGACACGTGCGCTCGATGTCGACGAAGTCGTCCCCCGCGACTACCCGCACAGCGGCTCCGAAGCCCTCGAGCGACTGCGCGAGGACGAGCGCTAGCGCCGATGCGGATCTATCTCGATACCTCGGCGTTGGTCAAACTCGTCGTTCGGGAAAACGAAACCGATTCGCTGCGTGATTATTTGCGCAATCACACCGACGACAACCTGTTTTCGTCGGCTCTGGCGCGCACCGAACTGATTCGCGCGGTCGGTCCGTCCGGTTCTCGAGCGGTGGCCGACGCGAAGCGGTTGTTGGAAGGTCTGGACCTGGTCGTCTTGAGTCCGCGACTGCTCGACGACGCCGGCGTTCTACAACCTGTGCGACTCCGCAGTCTCGACGCGATTCACCTCGTATCCGCACAACGGGCCCGCGACGATCTGCGCACCGTCATCACGTATGACGTCCGAATGCTGGCTGCGGCCGAGGAACTCGGCATCCCCGCGGCCTCGCCCCGCTGACATACTGGGGTCAAACCGACGTCAGCGCTTCGGTTTTCTCCGTGCTTCGGGCGTTCCCGGACGGCCAGGGGGAGGGGACCGGCCGCTGCCGGACCCGTTGCGGCCACCAGAACCACTTGCCCAGCAATGCCGCGATCGACGGTGTCATCAGCGATCGCACGATCAGGGTGTCGAACAACAGACCCAGCCCGATCGTGGTGCCCACCTGGCCGATGACCGTCAGCTCGCTGACCGCCATCGTCATCATCGTGAACGCGAACACCAGGCCCGCCGAGGTGACCACCGAACCTGTTCCGCCCATAGCCCGGATGATCCCGGTGTTCAGCCCGGCATGGATCTCCTCTTTGAACCGGGACACCAGCAGCAGGTTGTAGTCGGCACCCACGGCCAGCAGGATGATCACCGACATGGCCAGCACCATCCAGTGCAGTTCGATGCCGATGAGGTGCTGCCAGATCAGTACCGAAAGCCCGAAAGACGCACCGAGGGAAAGCAATACGGTGCCCACGATGACCGCCGAGGCCACCACGCTGCGGGTCAGGATCAGCATGATGATGAAAATCAGGCACATCGACGCGATCCCGGCGATCAGCAGGTCGTAGTTGCTGCCTTCCTGCATGTCCTTGAAGGTGGCCGCGGTGCCACCGAGCAGGATCTTGGAGCCCTCCATCGGGGTGCCCTTGAGCGACTCGTAGGCGGCCTTCTTGATCGCGTCAATGTGCGAAATGCCTTCTGCGGACATCGGATCGCCGTCGTGGCTGATGATGAAGCGCACGGCGTGGCCGTCGGGGGAGATGAAGTTCTTCATCCCCTTCTTGAATTCGGGGTTGTCGAAGGTCTCCGGCGGCAGATAGAACGAGTCGTCGTTCTTGGACGCATCAAATGCCCTGCCCATGGCGGAGGAGTCGCGCTGTGCCCGCTGCTGCTGTTCCAGCAGCCCCTTCTGGGTCGAATACATGGTCAGCATCATGGTTTTCATGTTCTTCATGTTCTGGATCATCTCGGGCATCAGCGCGTTCATCCGCGGCATCAGCGTGTCCAGGTGCTCCATGACGGGGATCAGGCTCTGGATGTCGTCGGTCATCGTGTCGACGCCGTCCAGGGCGTCGAAGACCGACCGCAGCGAGAAACACACCGGAATGTCGTAGCAGTGCTTCTCCCAGTAGAAGTAGGAGCGGATCGGCCGGAAGAAGTCCTCGAAATCGGCCATGTGGTCGCGCAATTCGGCGACGTCCATGGTCATGCTCTTCATCTTGCCGACCATGATGTGCATGTCATTGGTCATCTGCGCGGTGATGTCCTGCATCTCGACCATGCTGTTGATGGTCGTCTGCATCTCTTCGGACTGCTTGAGCATGTCGGCGATCTGGTCTTCTTGATACTTCTGCGTCATCTGCTGACTGACGCCCTGCATGCTGATCTGGAACGGGATCGAGGTGTGCTCGATCGGCGTGCCCTCGGGCCGGGTGATGGCCTGCACTCGACTGATGCCCGGCACCCGGAAGATGGCCTTCGCGATCTTGTCGATGACCAGGAAGTCCGCGGAATTGCGCAGATCGTGATCGCTTTCGATCATCAGCAATTCGGGGTTCATCCGCGCCTTGGAGAAGTGGCGGTCGGCGGCGGCGTAGCCGGCGTTGGCGGGCAGGTCGGCGGGCAGATAGTTGCGGTCGTTGTAGTTGGTCCGGTACCCGGGCAGGGTGAGCAGGCCGATCAGCGCGATGCCGATGGTGACGACCAGGACCGGGCCGGGCCAGCGGACGACGAGTGCGCCGATCTTGCGCCAACCGCGAATCCGCTGCGCGCGCTTGGGTTCCAGCGTCTGCCGGAAGCGCGACGCCACCGAGATGACCGCGGGGCCGAGCGTCAGCGCCGCGAGCACCACCACCACCATGCCGATGGCCAGCGGGACACCCAGCGTCTGGAAGTACGGCAGGTTGGTGAAGTGCAGGCAGAAGGTGGCACCGGCGATGGTGAGGCCGGACCCGAGCACCACGTGGGCGGTGCCGTGGAACATGGTGTAGTAGGCGTCTTCTCGTGATTCGCCGACCGACCTGGCTTCCTGATATCGGCCGATCAGGAAGATCGCGTAGTCGGTCGCGGCCGCGATCGCCAACGTGACCAACAGGTTGCAGGCGAACGTGGACAGCCCGATGATCTGGTGGTAGCCCAGGAAGGCGACCGCGCCGCGTGCGGCGGCCAATTCGAACACGACCATCGCCAGCGTGAGCAGCACCGTGACGATCGAACGGTAGACCATCAGCAGCATGGCGATGATCACGACGAAGGTCGCCATCGTGATCACCTGCAGGCTGCGGTCGCCGGCCAGATGCTGGTCGGCTTCCAGCGCCGAGGGACCGGTGACGTACGCCTTGACCCCGTTGGGCGGCGTCACTTCTTTGACGATGGCCTGGACGGCCTCGACCGAATCGTTGGCCTTCGTCTCGCCCATGTTCCCGGCCAGGTAGACCTGGACGTAGGCAGCCTTGCCGTCGTTGCTCTGGGCACCCGCCCCGGTCAGCGGATCACTCCAGAAGTCCTGAACATGCTCGACGTGCTTGTTGTCGGCCTCGAGTTTCCGCACGATCTGGTCGTAGAAGGCGTGCGCCTCGGCGCCGAGCGCGTTCTGGCCCTCCAGCACGATCATCACCGAGCTGTTGGACTTGTACTCCTGAAACACCTCGCCGACCCGCTTGGTCGCGATCACCGACTGCGCGTCATCGGGACTCATCGAGACCGACCGCAGCTTGCCGACCTCGTCGAGCTGGGGGACGACGACGTTCAGCAGCGCGATCAGCGCGATCCAGCCCAGGATGATCGGCACGGCGAACTTACGAATGAAACGCGGGATCGCAGGGCGCGCAGCGTGTTTGGCGACCGGGATGGAGTCCGTCGGTGCGTCGTGGGTGGCAGTGCTCATGCGGATTTCACCAGGCAGGAGGTCAGGGCGTGCACGCCGTTGGATGTTTGTTCGTCCTTGACTTCGTCGTCGACGGTGATGCGACAGCCCAGGTAATCGCCGTCGCTCTGCGCCGAGATGTTGGGAAAGACCGACGGCGCGGTGGTGCTGAGCACCAATGTCCAGGGCAGCGGCGCGCCGTCCAACCGTTGTGGTTCGGCGCTGAGGTCGAGGTAGTTGACGTTTGCGTGGGCGGCCGAGCCGAAGATCTCGTACTTGACCACCTTGGGCTTGAACGGCTTGGAGTCGTCGACCTTCGAGCTGGTCAAGGTGTCCTCCTGCTGGAGCGCGTAGAACGACTTGACCCGGGCGACGGTGAAACCGCCGATGGCGACGACGGCCACGATCAACAGCGGCAACCAGGCATTACGCACGAGCTTTGCCATCTGCACTTACGTGAGCCTTTCCGGTCGCACGACGAATTACGTTGCACCACAGCGATCTAGAGGACGCGTTGGGTACGCAGCCCGATGGGGCCGGAGCCATTAGTTATATGTGCTAACCGGACCACCCGTACATCATCTGCATATTTTGCAGACGATGCAACTTTCTGTAATCCTGGTCACGCTCTCATTGCGTGAAGATGCTGTTGACCAGCGCGGCGGCGCGCTCGACGTAGGGCATCGGCGTGTCGCCGGCATCCTCCGGCTCGCTGCTCGACCAGCGTTCGATGCCCGAACGCACCGCCGTCAGGGCCAGCGCCGAGATCAGCGCCGGGATCTCGTCGTCGGACGGCACTCCCTGACGCTTGGCGACGATGTCGGTCAACTGCGTCTGAAACCGCTCCAAGTCGGCTAGGAACGCGGCCAGCACCGCAGGGGTCGTTTTCGCCAGGTCCAGCATGCAAACGGCCTGCTCACGCTGGGGTGGCATGTCACGCAGATGGTGTGCCGCCAGGGTGATCAACTCGGCCAGCACCACCGGGTAGGGCGCGGCACCGGCGGCGACGAACTCGTCGGCCAACTCGGCCGGCAGGTCCGAGGGGCCGTAGGCGATCGCGGCTTCCTTGTTCGGGAAGTAGTTGAAGAACGTGCGGGTGGAGATGCCGGCTTGCGTGCAGATCTCCTCCACGGTGACCCGGTCCCAGCCGCGTGCCTGCGCCAGTCGCACCGCAGCCCCGCGGATGTCGGCGCTGGTCTGGCGACGACGTCGCTCGCGAAGACCCAACTGGTTGGCCATAGTCTCCAATAGTTGCACGTTCTGCACATTTTGCACACATTCAGCGTTTACCCCAGTCCCACGGTGGAGTCGTCAGCAAACCCTGGCCGGAGATCCGCGTCTCGCCGAAATCCTTGTACAGCTCGATTTCAACGGTGTCTTCGTTCTGCAGGGACTCCCGTAGCGAACGGGAGTGCGTGACCACCACCACTTGGGTGTGTGCGGAGGCCGCTCGAATCAGTGCGGCCAGCGGACCGACCAGGCTCGGGTGCAGTGAGGTCTCCGGTTCGTTGAGCACCATCAGCGACGGCCGCTGCGGGCTCAGTAGCGCAGCCGCCCACAGCAGGAAACGCAGTGTGCCGTCGGATAATTCGGCCGCGCGCAGCGGTCGCAGCATGCCGGGTTGTTGCAGCTGCAGATCGAACAGGCCGTTGCCGACGTCGACCGAGAGGGTGGCGCCGTCGAATGCGTCGGCGACGGCACGGGTCAGGTCGTCGAAGCCGGCCTCGATGATCGTTTGAATGGCGGCGGCCAGGTCGCGGCCGTCGTCGGACAGCACCGGGGTGCGGGTACCCACCTGCGGTTGCCGTGCCGGTGCGCCGGCATCGACCCGAAATCCGTCGTAGAACCGCCAGCCGCGCAACCGCTCACGCACGGCCGCGAGTTCGGGAAGCGCTTGCGGGTGGGCGAATTCGGCAAGGACGCTCCGATACGACGGCAAGGTACGGGATACCTCGTCGAACCCGCGGCCGGAATCGCTGGTGGCTTCGACGAATTCGCGGGTGCGCTGCACCAACGTGGTACTGCGCCGCAAGGTGGGTCCGACGAACACCGCCTCGCGCTTGATCTCTGGATCGCGGGCGAACGCACTGCGGTGCCCTGCCATCTGCGGTATCCCGAGGTCGACGAGATAGCCGAAATCGTCTGCGGCGAAACCGAGTTCGAGGGACACCGGCCGGGTGCGGGTGGTGCCCTGCACTTTGCCTTCCCGACGGGCGCCGTTGAGTTGCTCGGGACCGGCCCACAATACCGATTCCAGTCCGCCCTCGCGGGCCAGTGAACCGATCACCTCGCCGCGACCGCAATCGGCCAGCAGGCGCAGCGCCCGGTAGACCGATGATTTACCGGTTCCGTTGGCGCCGGTGACGATCGACAGTCGGCCCAGCGGCAGCACCACCTCACGCAGCGAGCGGTAGCCGCGGATCGCGACGGTCTGGAGCATGCGGAAGACTCTAGTGCCGGATGCCGACAGGCTTCGAATTAGTTGTCCGGCAACGCAATCAACAGGATGCTAGGGGTTGTTGGCGATTGTGCTGCCGCTAGGAGTGGTGAAGTCGATGTAGATGGGCTGCTGGAAGAAAGGAAGGTAGCCGGTGTTCATCAGGCCGGATGAGATGACCGTGGGCTGGTAGGTGCTGGTGTTGAATTCGTACAGCTTGTCACCGCCGGTCTGCGCTGTGTAGAACTGGTACTGGCCTGCCGGCAGACTGGTTGCGCCGCCGATTGCCGATGACGGCATTGTGCCGTATACGCCGCCGGAGTCGATGATCGACGGGACCGCGATGCGATCCACTCCGCCATTCGTGGACATCCATAGGGTGGTGATCGGGGACCCGCCGGGCACCGTGAAGTTGACCGTGCCGGTGTTAGGGCCGAAGTGCAACTTCTCGTCAGCCATGTCGATGAGCACGCCCTCGTTGAGGCCGGTCGGCAATGCCAGGTTCGGAATGCTCGGGCCCGGCCCAACTGCGTTCGGGCCTACACCCAAAACGCCGTCGACACCTGCGGTGCGGAAGTAGGCGTCGAACGGGGTGACGAAGGGGTTCTCCAGGAAAGCGTTGAAGTATTGGCCGATCGCGAACGGTGTTGTCGGAACGGAGAGCAGCACCACATTGACGCCGGTCGGCGCGGTGACAATGCCGTTGCCGAAGTCCACCGTGGCGGGGAAGGTTGCGTATAGATAGGTCAATCCGCCGCTGTAGGCGCTGATGTTGAGCCCGGTTGGCAGGCCCATGCGGAGCAGACCCAGCGGTCCGCCGACGTCTTTCATCTGGACGACGAGACCTTCGGATCCGGTGTCGACCAGGATTGGCGTCGGAGCGTGGCCGTTCAGCTGCATATTGACTACCGGCTCGGTCACGGCGACGGTCGGCATCGGGACGCTCTTGCCGTCCCACCCAGCGCCGCTGAACCCAGGATTGCCCCATAGGAGCCCGCCAGCGCCTCCGGTGCCGCCGAGGCCTCGATTGAGTCCGCTGACGCCGCCACCGGTACCGCCGGAGCCTCCGTTGCCGATCAAGCCGGCCGCGCCGCCGTTACCGCCGCTCAGGCCAACTTCCGTCAGGGTCCGGGAATAGCCCGCGCCACCGTTGCCCCACAGGATCCCGCCGGCCCCGCCGTTCGGGTTCGCGGCGGTACCCGGTGCGCCGTCACCGATCAGCGGCCGGCCCAACAACAGCTGAGTCGGCGCATTGATCACCGCAAAGAACGGATCCAGCACTGTCGCTGCCGTCGCCTCGGCGGAAGCGTACGACCCCGCGGCCGCGCCCAGCGATTGCAAGAACTGCGCGTGATACGCGCTGACCTGGGAATTTATCGCCTGAAACTCGTCGCCGAACTCGCCGAACAACGCCGCCACCGCGGCGGACACCTCGTCGGCAGCCGCAGCAGCAAGCCCGGTGGTCGGCACGGCGGCGGCCGCACTCGCGGAGTTCAGCGCCGAACCGATGCTCTCCAGATTCACCGTCGCCGACGTCAACCAGTCCGGCGACACGGTTAGAAACGACACGTCGCCCCCTTAACGTCGACCACCGATGTGCCCATAGAGCCTATCGAGTTCCCGTCCCGACATCCCGGCTTTCCGCACTCCGGTCCTTGCTACATCAGATACTCACACAAAATCCCGGTCGGGGCTGTGCGAAGGGCAAAACGGCCGGCACCGCTACCGTGCCTGCAGACTGAAGTCTCGGGTCACCAACGGCGAAGGGACAAGCCTTGTCTGCGATACCGGTGATCGCACTGACCGGTCACCTCGGAGCCGGCAAGACGACGCTGCTCAACCATCTGCTGCGAACTCCCGGCACGCGAATCGGCGTGGTGATCAACGATTTCGGCGAGCTCAACATCGACGCTGGATTGGTGGCCGGCCAGGTCGACGAGCCGGCCTCGATCGCCGGTGGATGCATCTGCTGTCTGCCTGATGACGGCGGTTTGGACGACGTGCTCGCCAAGCTCGCGGACCCGGCGCGGAGGCTTGATGCCATCGTCGTCGAAGCCAGCGGACTGGCCGAGCCGGTGACGATCGCGCGGATCATCGGTTTCAGCGAGCTGCCCGGCATCCGAAGCGGCGGCCTTGTCGACGTCGTCGACGCTGTCAACCACTTCGACACCGTCGACCGCGTCCAGCTACCGCCGGCGCGATACGGTGTCGCCTCGCTGATCGTGGTCAACAAGCTCGACCAGGTGCCCGAGGGTGAGCGTGCGCTGCTGCTACAACGTGTCAAAGAGCGGGTGGCGCAACGCAATCCGCGCGTCCACGTGGTGGGCACCACGGGTGGCAGGATCGATCCCGCGCTGCTGTTCGACGCATCGGGAACCGGCCAAGAGCCCGGGCAACTCTCGATCTTGGAGCTGCTGCGCGACTCCGAACCCGTACACGATCACGTCCACGCCGACGCCGTCACCGTCAGCAGCACCGGCTGCGTCGACCTCGATGCACTGTTCGACCTGCTGGAGAAGCCGCCCCCGAACGTTTTCCGGCTCAAAGGCGTGGTGGCCGTGCGCCACGGCGCCGCGGGCAGGAACTACGTGGTCAACCTGGTGGGCAGTGCCATCCATATCGCCAAGGCGCCGCCGCGGGCGGTCGCCAACTCCCTGGTGGCGATCGGAATGCATCTCGACGTCGACGATGTGCGCGCGCAACTGACCGCCGCGCTGCAGCCCGCCGCCGGGAAGCCGTCCGCGGCGGCGCTGCGCCGGTTGCGTTCATTCAGCCGCTGAGTGCCGTCAGGCAAGATACGTCCCGATGTCCTCCTCACTCGTCGACGTACTCGCCACCATGGAACTCGCCCGGACCGACCAGTGGCTGTTCGTCGGGCAGCAGTTGCCCGCGCCCGCCAACCACATCTTGGGTGGACACATCTCTGCCCAGGCGCTGCTGGCAGCCAGTTACACCGCGCCCGGCCGCGCGCCGCACAGCGTGCACACCTACTTTCTGCGGTCCGGTGATTCCCGTCGCCCGGTGGACTTCGAAGTGGTGGATCTGCAAGAGGGACGGACGTTTTCAGCGCGCCGGGTCACCGCCCGGCAGGACGGCAAGATCCTGATGGAAGCGATGTCGTCGTTCAAGGTCGCCGACCCGACCGCGGCTCAAGTGGCTTATCAGCCGTCGATTCCGCGCGTGCCCGAGCCCGAAGAGTTGCCGCCGGTGGCGCCACATCTGGCCGAGTCCGACGAGCGCACCCAGGGCCGGTGGGCGAGCCTGCGCTGGTTCGAGCGCCGCATCGTCGACACCGAACACGCGCCTCCGGCCCGGTCACCGATGTGGTGGCGACCGGACGGCGACGTTCCCGACGATCCGGCGCTGACCGCGAGTTTGGTGGCATACCTGTCGGCGGTGACGTTGACCGAGCCGGCGTTCGCGGCGCGCGGCGGTGTCGGGGAATCCGCCCAGCGTGACCACTCGGTCTGGTTCCACGCACCGGCGGTGCTCTCCGATTGGCTGCTGTTCGAACGGTCTTCGCCCAGCAGCGCCGATTCGCTCGCGCTCGCCAGCGGCACGATGTTCAACCGCAACGGCACCCTGGTGTGCACCGTGCGCCAAGAGATGTACTTCCCGCCGCAGCGCTGAGCCGGATCCTCAGCCGGCTGAGCCGCACGGACCCGCAACGGCAAGGGCGCCTAACCTGGGTTTCAAGAATTCATCAAGGCCGGTGTTAGACCTTCTACGCCATGAACACCATCGACCTTGCCATTGTCGGCATCGGCTGCGGAATCTTCGCCTGGGCGCTGGCCCGGTGCGCGCCGAAAGCGGTTTCTGGAATGGGCCTGGCCGCGCAAGGCGTGCTCGGTGTCTACACCGGCCTCATGGTGCGCGACATCTCGTTCGCGGCGCTGGGTTCGCACTGGCCGATCGTCATCGCGATCACCGTCAGCACCTTGATCGTCAGCGTCGCCGGCGGTGCGCTGCTCGGTCTGCACAAAGACGTCAGCCCGCTGACCGGCGGACTGGCTCTGGTGGCCGGCGGTTCGTCCGGGCTGGTCGCCATCGCACGCGACCTCGGCGGCGACGACCGCGTCGTCGCGGCGGTTCAATACCTGCGCGTTGCGCTGATCACGGCCGCCATGCCGGTGGTCGCGACCGTCTTCTACCACGGCAGCGCCGCACAGGGATCGCACCCGAGCGAAACCTCTTCTCTGCCTTTGTCTTTCGGCCTGCCGCTGATCGCCGGCATTGTGCTGGCCGGCGCGGTGGCCGGACGTGCGGTACGCGTCCCGGGAGCTGGGCTGCTGGGGCCGATGGCGATCACCATCGCGCTGGAGTTCTCCGGACTGATCCACGGTCTGGCCGTTCCGATGCTGCTGGTTCAGGCCGGGATCATGATGATCGTCTGGCAGACGCTGCTGGCGTTCGACCGCGAGTCGCTGCGGGCGATTCGCCGGATCCTGCCCGGTGCGTTCGCTCTGATCATGGTGCTGAACCTCGCCGCGGCCGGTCTGGGTGTGGTGCTGGCCGACGAGGCCGGACTGAGCATGCTGGACGGCTACCTGGCGACCAGTCCCGGCGGCATCTACGCGGTGCTGGGCACCGCCGCGGGCTCGGGCTCCAATGTGACGTTCGTGATGGCCGCCCAAGTCATCCGGGTCGTGTTGATGCTGTTGGCCGCGCCGTTCGTCGCCCGGTTGTTCATGCGGTTCGCCCCGCAGGGCGCACCGATGCGCCGGCCGAGCCGGGAGCTTGTCCCGGTGGCCGCCTGACAGCGACCACCGCACCCTGTCGTGGCTGACCAGCACAGCGCTGGTCAGCCACGACGCTTTTGAGGGGGTCGCAAGCCCGGGCGGCGCCTTTCCAAGAATTCATCAAGGCGGACACGTCAAACTCATAGAAAGCGCCAAAGCTAGACCAAAGGGGAGAGATCATGGGGATGATCACCGCAGAACGCAGCAGGGACGAACTGCTCTTCGGCAAGAAGGCGGCACAACCTCAAGCGGCCGTCCGTCCTCCGATTACCGGACCGTCGGTCTGGAACCGGGACAGCCTGCACGCCTGGGACTACATGATCGCGGTGGGACCGCGCCAGATCGAAGCCTTCCTGGACATCCGCAACCGGCTGCGCCGTCGTGGCCGCCGGCTGGACACCATCGTGGCGTCGGACTTCCGGCAGCCGGAGCTGGTGGAGGTCGCCCGCGCCATGCGGCACTGCCTGCGCCTGGGGCCGGGCTTCTGCGTGCTGCGCGGTCTGCCCCTCGAGGGCTGGACGGACGAGGAACTCTCGATGCTCTACTGGGGTCTGGGCACCTACCTGGGCGGCCCGCAGCCGCAGAACCGCCAGGGCGACCGCGTCTACCTGGTTCAGGACACCGGGCAGACGGTCGGGGAGGCACGCGGCTCGAAGACGAACTCGGCGTTGATCTTTCACACCGACTCGGCGTGCGCCTACGCCGGCAGCCGGCCCGACATCCTGGGGTTGTTGTGCCTGCGTAAGGCGGTGTCGGGCGGTGAGTCGCTGATGGTCAGCGGCCACAGCGCCTACAACGCACTGCTTGCCACCGACCCCGGACTGGTCGACGAGCTCTACGGGCAGTTTTGCTTCGATCGCTCGCACGAGACCCAGCCGGGTGAGGACCCGATCACCGAGGGCGCGATCTTCACCGACACCACCGACGGTGTCCGGATCCGCTACAACCGCCTGCACATCGAACTCGGCCACTACCGCGGCGGCCGCCCGCTCACCGACCGGCAACGCCAGGCGCTCGACGCCTTCGACCGTGCCCTGACCGACCCGGCCAACGCCGTCGAATTCACGCTGCAACCCGGTGACGTCCTGTTCGCCGACAACTACACGACGCTGCACAACCGCCGCGCTTTCGTCGACGCGCCTGACGTGCGGGCCCGGCGCTGCCTGGTGCGGCTGTGGCTCGCCGGAGAACCGCGCAACTAACCGTCGACACGGCCAGCTGACCGGCCTAGATTCACGCTGTGATCTCCATTTAGAAAGCGCCAAGGTCCGCGCGGCACGCTGCCAGGAGCAGCAGAACAGGCACGGGGGAGAGGCAGACATGTTGAGGCGGTTGGCCGAATTCACCGTGCGGCGACCCAAGCTGGTGCTCGCGGCCGTGCTGGTCCTGCTCGGCATCAGCGTCGTGCTCGGCGGCTCGGTGTCCGACAAGCTCGGCACCGGCGGCAACACCGATCCCGCGTCGGAGTCCTCGCAAGCCGAGGACTACATGAACGCGCAGTTCGGCACGAATCCGAATCTGGTGATTCAGCTGCTGCCGCGCGAAGGCACCGTCGACAGCCCCGAGGTCGCGACGGTGCGCGATCAGGTGCTTCGTCTCGTCGCGTCCGAGCCGAAAGCCAGGATCACCAGATCCTTCGGCGACGAGGGGGCCTCGGACCTGCGCAGCAAAGACGGCCGTTCCGGACTCATGCTCGTGCATGTCGGTGGGACCGCCGACGAGGCCGCCGAGACCGCCAAGCGGATCATCGCCGATCTGCCCCATGACGGGAACGTCGCGGTGCGCGCCGGTGGCGGTCTGGGGGTGCAGCAGGAGATCCGCGACAAGGTCAAACAAGATCTCAAGACCAGCGAGAGCATCGCGGTGCCCGTTTCGCTCGCCGTGTTGGTCGTCGTGTTCGGCGGTCTGATAGCCGCGGCGCTGCCCGTGGTGGTCGGAGTCGTCTCGATCGTCTCGACGCTGTCGGTGTTGCTGCTGATGACGGCGATCACCGATGTGTCGGTGCATGCCCTGACAGTCACCACCGCCTTCGGTCTCGGATTGTCCATCGACTTCGGCTTGCTGATGGTGTCGCGGTTCCGCGAGGAACTGGCCAACGGCAAAGAGCAACATCCCGCCATCGTCGCCACCGTGACCACCGCCGGCCGGACCATTCTGTTCAGCGCGGCAACGGTCACCCTGGCGATGACCAGCCTGCTGGTCTTCCCGACCTACTTCCTGCGATCCGTCGGTCTTGCGGCCACGGCCACCGTGTTGCTGTCGGCGTTCGCCGCGATCGTCGTCCTGCCCGCGCTGCTGGCTCTGCTCGGCAAACGCGTCGACTCGCTGTCGATCATCCGCCGCAAGGTGGCGCCCTCAGCCGACTCCCTGTTCTGGCGGCACTTCGCCGAACTGGTGACGCGCAAGCCGCTCATCTACGCCCTGCCGGTCGTCGCAATGCTGCTGGGACTGGGCATTCCGTTCCTCAACGTCGAATTCGCCACGCCCGACGAGCGAGCGTTGCCGACGAACTCTAGCGCGCGGTTGGTCTCCGAGTCCTTGCAACGCGACTTCGCGCTGGACCCCTCGCAGGCGATCACCCTGGTCACCCGCAAAGACGCCGGCGCGCTGCAGACCCTCGCCCCCGACATCTCGCGTATGAACGGCGTCGTGCTCGTCACCGGTCCCATCGGCAGATTCGAGCACGGCCAGGCGGCCGGACCGACGCCGGCGGTGTCCGGGCCGAGCTACGCGATCGTCTACCTGTCGGTGCAGGCCGATTCGGACACCGCACAGCACGTCGTCCGTGACATCCGGGCCAAGATCACCAACCGTCAGATCGAGGTGGGCGGTCCGACCGCGACGCTCATCGACAGCCTCAGCTCCATCGGCGCCAAGCTCCCACTCGCGATAGGTCTGATCGCGGTGGCCACCTTCATCCTGCTGTTCCTGTTCACCGGCAGCGTCGTGGTGCCGATCAAGGCGCTGATGCTGAATCTGCTTGTGATGAGCGCGGTCCTGGGGATCATGGTCTGGGTCTTCCAGGAAGGGCATTTGGCCGGGCTGCTGGGAATCACACCGGCGCCGCTGAACCTGTCCATGGTCGTGCTGCTGTGCGCGATCGCATTCAGCTTGTCCGTCGACTACGAGATCTTCCTACTCAGCCGCATCAAGGAAGCCCGCGACTCCGGGCTTTCGAATACCGCGTCCACCGTCATCGGATTGGGCCGGGTGGGCCGGATCGTCACCAGTGCCGCGTTGTTGTTGACGATCACCCTCGTCTCGTTCGCCAACGGATTGTCGTTCATGAAGATGTTCGGCATCGGCACCGCGCTGGCCGTGGTGATCGACGCGACGATCATCCGCGGCGTGGTCGTGCCTGCGTTCCTGCAGGTCGCCGGCGACCTCAACTGGTGGGCGCCAAAACCGTTGCGGTGGTTGCACTCTCGCATCGGCATCAGCGAGGCGCCGTCCGCGGAAGTCATCGAGACCCCGGCCACGGCGGCCGTCGCCCCGGCCCCGGCTGCACCCGCGGCCCCGTCGGCCCCCGCCCCGGCGGGTCCCCCCGAGATGCCGGTTGGCGTTCCTGCGCGGGTGCCCCAGGAACCCGTCGTGGTCGGGCGCTCCGCGGCGTCCAGCGAGATCGAGGTCATCCCCGGACAGCATCTGGTGGCCAACGTCAACGGCACAGTGATCGTCGTGGCGCACCGCGAGCGGTCGCCGTTGTCTCAGCACTCGCTGGCCGCCAAGCAGATGGCCGCATTGTCCGACATGGTCGGACGGTCCGACCCGCAGAAGCTGGTCAGCGCGTTCCAGAAACTCGCCAAGGAGCCCTGGGACCACACGCTGGTCGACATCGGGATCGTGATGCCGACAGCGACGGGTCTGGAGATCCTGCTGTGCGGCAGTGTCACCGTGGCACTCGACGACGGCATGGGTCAGACGGTGTTGCGTGGCCGCGGACGCTTGGTGCACAGGTCGGTGCCGGTACCGGTCGTCGCGGCCGTCATCACGGTCGACGAATTCATCGCCAGGCCGCGCGCTGCAGCCGAGGGACAGGGCGTGTACAAGCTCTCCGGCGGGACCGTGCCGGGACAAGGTGCCGTCCTGTGGTCGAGGCGGGACGCGCCGGCGGTGCCCCCGCACCGCCCCGAGCCCGCCCGCTTCGAGAACGTGCCTGCCGCCCCGATGGACCATGCGCCGCAGCCGAAGCGCTGGGTCTCCCTCGACGACAACTCCCGCTTCGAGATCGACCGGGACTGCGTAATCGGTCGGGATCCGCACGGGTCGGAAGCTGCGCAGCAAGGACTTCGTCCCGTGCGCATCGACGATCACTCCGGTGAGATGTCACGAGCCCACGCCGAAGTGCGCATCGTCAACGGCGAAGTGTTCATCGTCGACACGAATTCCACCAATGGAGTGTTCGTGCGCGAACAGCCACAGCTGCGCTGGTCCAGGCTCACCCCGTGGGAGCCCGTCGTCTGGCGGCCGGGCGCGTACGTCCAGGTCGGCGGGCGGATTCTCCGGTTGCACGAGACGACCGCGGACGCCTTGCAGCGCGGACCGCGGGTCAATGTGCATCACGGTGTGCCGGGGCGTCCACACTCGGGACGGGCGGATGTCGGGAGATAGGTTCGTGGGCAGGGGATTTGGGTGGTTGTAGCCGCCCGGACTCTCGGCACGTCGTGGCCAGCGGGGCAGAGTCGAGGTCTTGCGTGGGCGTCTAGGAAGCGCTATCAGTCGCGTTTCGCTTCGTAGCGCAGCAGGACCGTGCCGCACGGGAAGGTGCGATTCTCCAACAGTCGCAACGAGATCCATGACGGCAGGGCCGGGAAGAACGGGGTGCCGCCGCCCACGGCGGTGGGCGCAACGACGATCCGGTATTCGTCTACCAGCCCGGCCTGCACGATCGGTGCGGCCAGGGTTGCACCGGCCACCTCCAGCCTGCCGTCTGTTTCGGCTTTCAGCTTCGTCGCCACCTCGACCGGGTCGCCGCGTTCCAGGCGGGAGTTCCAGTCGACGGACTCCAGCGTGCGCGAGAACACCACCTTGGGCATGTCGCGCCAGATCCGCGCGTAGTCGACGATCAAAGGGGTGGCGTCCGGGGCCTCGTCTGCGGTCGGCCAGTACGCGGACATCAGTTCGTAGAGGCGTCGGCCGTAGAACGACAGGGCGGTCTCTCGCGCGAAGTCGTTCCAGTACTGGTGCAGTTCTTCGCTCGGCTCGGACCAGTCGATGTTGCCGTGCGCGTCCGCGATGTAGCCGTCCACCGACACGTTGAAGCCATAGATGAGTTTGCCCATGCAGATCAGACTGCACCGGCGGACGAAAATCATCGCGGCGCCACTAGATTGCGCGGTCCGAACTTGTCATACCCCGCTGCGATGATGAGGTCATGTCGTCGTCTCCCGTCGTGACTCCGCGTGAGCGTCTGGATACGTTGGTCGAGGAACTGGCGGAGTTGGCCGGTCAGCGCAACGCCATCGATGGGCGCGTGGTGGAGATCGTGGCCGAGATGGAGCGCGACGAGTTGTGCGGGGCCACCGGTGCGCGTTCGGTGGCGGCGTTCGTGGGCTGGAAGCTGGCTTTGTCTTCGGCGACCGCGCACACGCTCACCACGGTGGCGCGCCGGCTCGAGGAGTTCCCGCGCTGCGCCCAAGGGATGCGGGAGGGACGGCTGTCGCTGGATCAGGTCGGGGTGATTGCCGCGCGCGCCGGGGAAGGATCCGACGAGCACTATGCGCAGTTGGCAGCGGTGGCCACGGTCGGCCAGTTACGCACCGCGGTCAAGCTCGAACCGCGCCCCGAGCCCGAGCCCGCACCCGAGCCGACGCGACCGGAGATCACCAAGACCTGCGATGAGCGGTTCACCTGCTGGCGGATCAAACTGCCGCACTTGGATGCGGCGACATTTGACGCCGCGCTGACCGCGCATCGGGAAGCACTGGTCACCGAATGGAAAAACGACCACAGCGACGGCGACCCCGATCTGCGCCCGCCGCTGCCCGGTAACGGAGAGGCGTTTATGCGGCTGGTCGAGGCCGGCTGGGACACCGAGGCCGCCCGCCGTCCGCATGGGCAGCACACCACCGTTGTGGTGCACGTCGATGTCGCGCAGCGCGCCGCCGCTCTGCATCTGGGGCCGCTGCTCAGCGAGGCTGAACGCCAGTATCTGAGTTGTGACGCCACCTGCGAGGTGTGGTTCGAACGCGACGGCGAGCCCATCGGCGCGGGCCGCACGACTCGGGTGATCAATCGGCGGCTGCGCCGGGCGCTGGAGCACCGCCATCCCACCTGTGCGGTGCCCGGGTGCGGGGCCACCCGGGGTCTGCATGCCCATCACCTTCGCCATTGGGAAGACGGCGGGCCTACCGAGCTTTTCAACCTGGTGCTCGTGTGCCCCTATCACCACCGGGCCCATCACCGCGGGTTGATCACCCTCACCGGACCCGCCGACAGTCTGGTGGTCACCGACAGTGACGGGCGGGCGCTGAGCTCGGGATCCCTGGCGCGTCCGCCCAACGAGCCTCCGCCCGACGTCCCGCCGTGGCGGGGGCCCCACGGCGAACGCGCCGACTGGTGGTGGTACCAACCCTACGAACCACCGGGCACCGCAACAGAAGCTAAGCAGGCTGAGACTTAGCGACGACGCGCTGACCACGATTCGTTGTTATCTGATCTCCAGGAGCGTCTTGGCGGCTGTGGCCCAATAACCCAGCGCTGTAACGCAATTCGTCACGGTGACGAAATAAAAGTGGAGGGCGGCGGCGCCTGCGCAGGACCGGCGCGGGTCATCCGGTGCGTTGCGAGGCCGCCGCAGCCAGACTGTCGCACTCTGATGACGACGGAAGGGTGACGCCCGGCCATTGGCGGCTGCGGATTGAGACAGTCGGCGACGCAGGCCGTCGCACTCTGATGACACGGAAGGGTGATGCCCGGCCGTTGGCGGCTGCGGATTGAGACCGTCGGCGACGCAGGCGGTAGAGCTCAGTTGGCTCTGCGCCAAGCTGTGGGTTGCACGGCAGCAGTCCAGTGGCGAATCTTCAGGCATTGCAGGACAACTCCATCGTCCGCCCACGTAGTCGATTTGCCGATAAGCGACATTATGTCAACTAACTACGTCCTATTGCACTGCACCCCAATTGTTTTCATTCGACGACGCGCTATTCCGAGGGCTGGGCATCACAGATCTAGGACGAAGCGCAGTGCTTGGTTGATGGCTTGTATCTGTTCTGGACTAATCATTCCCTGGCGAGCTGACAGTCGTTCGACGGAGACCACCCGCAGTTGGTTGCAGCGCGCGTAGGAAGTGTGGCCCAACCCGGTGCTCGCTGGCTCAAGTTCGACGTGGCTTCGCAGGCCGTAACCAGTGGTCGTGATCGGGACGACGACTACTAAACCGCCCGGTCCGTTGTTGAGAATGTCGACCGACACCACCACCGCCGGTCGGCGAAAGGCTGGCTCGTGTCCGGCTGGCTGGCCGAGATCGACGTGGTAGACCTCCCCTCGCCAGATCAAGCCAGTGCGTCCCACTCGTGACGCTCGGCCAGGTATTGCTCCCACAGTTCGGGGTCGTTGCGCAGGCGCTGGTAATCCCCATTGAGCCCGCGCAGGAATTCCTGCCTCTCCAAGGCGTCGATGGCTGCGTGCACGACGTCGACAACAGCGGTTTGACGAGCCTTGGCTAGAGATTGCAGCCGCTCAGAATCGGAACGGCGGACTCGGACAGTTGTGGTTTCTGCTGCCATAAAGCCAGTGTAGATGAATTGTAGACATAGGCATGGCGGCAGGCTTCGAGTGCTACCGACCCGTGCTCTCCTGCTTGGGCAGGACGACGCCCAGATTCCAGATCTAGGACTCGGTGGCGATCGCTGGCTTGCCCCGGTGAGGAATACGGCGAGATCAAATATGGCGGGTTACCGGTAAAGCTCGCCGCGTTGCGCTGCGGCAGCGCTCAAAGATCGAGGACGATGCGCAACGCCGCATCAACGCGGCGCATCTCGTCGAAGCTGAGGAACCCGATGCTCCTGCCGAGTCGGCCTGGGTCGACCGCCGCGGCCTGCTCAGCAAGCACCCGGGTATTCACGCCACCGATCTGAACCTCGGGACGGAAGCTTGCGGCACGGGCCGACGTAGACGTTGGCGCAACCAGCCACGTTGACAGAGGCAGCTGATCTGACTGGACGACGACGGCGTAGCGGGTGTTAACGACGGTTGAAAACCCGGCCAGTCGCGACGGTTGAAAAGTAGGCCACCCAATCAGATTGGATGGGTGATCTCTTTGGAAGACTGGGCTTTGATCCGGCATCTTTACCGCAGCGAGGGTTTGTCTCAGCGGGCCATTGCACGCCAGCTCGGCATCGCGCGTGACACGGTGGCCGCGGCGCTGGCCAACGATGGGCCGCCGAAGTATCAGCGGGCCTTGACGCCGTCGGCGATCAGTGAGGTGGAGCCGCGGATGCGGGCGTTGCTGTCGGCTTACCCGACGATGTCAGCGACGGTGCTGGCCGAGCGGGTGGGGTGGGCGGGTTCGATCTCGTGGTTCCGGGAGCGGGTCCGAGCGATCCGCCCGGAGTACCTGCCTGCTGATCCGGTGGATCGCCTCGAGCATCTGCCGGGGCGAGCGATGCAGTGCGACCTGTGGTTCCCGGCACCCAGGATCGCGGTCGGGTTCGGCCAAGAAGCGATGCTGCCGGTGTTGGTGATGGTCGCGGCGTTCTCCCGGTTCATCGCTGCGGTGATGCTGCCTTCACGTCAGACGATGGATTTGGTGGCCGGGATGTGGCAGCTGCTCTCGGGCAGCTTCGCTGCAGTGCCTCATGAGTTGTGGTGGGACAACGAGGCCGGGATCGGGCGCCGCGGCCGGTTGACCGATGCGGTCACGGCGTTGATGGGCACGCTGGGTTCGCGTCTGGTGCAACTCAAACCCTATGACCCTGAATCCAAGGGCATCGTGGAGCGAGCCAACCGCTATCTGGAGACCTCGTTTCTGCCCGGGCGCAGCTTCGCTTCACCGGCAGACTTCAATGCTCAACTGGGGCAATGGCTTCCGATCGCCAACGCTCGTCGGGTGCGAGTCTTGGATGGTCGTCCGGTGGACTTCCTCGACGCCGACCGAGCCCAGATGCTGGGCCTGCCGCCGGTAGCGCCGGTCACCGAGACGCTGACCTCGATGCGGCTGGGGCGTGACTACTACGTGCGGGTGGCCGGCAACGACTACTCCGTGGACCCGAGCGCGATCGGTCAACTCGTCGAGGTGAGCACCACCTTGACTCAGGTGGTGGTGACCCGGGCGGGGCGCGTACTGGCGGCCCATGACCGCTGCTGGGCGAGGCGACAAACCCTGACCGACCCCACCCACGTCGCGACAGCTGCAGCGTTACGTCAACAGTTCCAAACCGGCCCACCACCGGCGGCAGGTGATCACCCGGTGCGTGATCTGGCCGACTACGACCGCGCGTTCGGTGTCGACTTCACCAGCAACACAGTCACTTCCGATGGTGAGGTGGCGTGATGATGGCCGAGGATCCGATCAAATCCGTCCTGCACTACGCCCAGGCCCTCAAGGCGCCACGCATCCGCGACTCCGCTGCCCGACTGGCTGAGCAAGCCCGCGACGCCAACTGGACTCATGAGGAGTACCTGGCGGCAGTGCTGTCCCGGGAAGTCGCGGCCCGCGAGGCCTCCGGTGCGGCGACCCGCATCCGCTCGGCGGGATTCCCCACCCGCAAGTCGTTGGAGGACTTCAACTTCGATCACCAACCGGCACTTAACCGGGACATGATCGCCCACCTGGGCACGGGTGCGTTCCTGGCCAAGTCCCGCAACGTGGTGCTGCTCGGCCCACCGGGAACCGGCAAGACCCACCTAGCCATCGGATTGGCCATCAAAGCCGCCCAGACCGGACACCGCATCGCCTTCGCCACCGCAGTGGACTGGGTCGCTCGCCTCAAAGCCGCCCACAACGCCGGCCGACTGCCCGCCGAGCTAGCCAAACTGCGCCGCATCGGTCTGCTCGTCGTCGACGAGGTCGGCTACATACCCTTCGAACAGGACGCGGCCAACCTGTTCTTCCAACTAGTCTCCAGCCGCTACGAACACGCCTCACTGATCCTGACCTCGAACCTGCCCTTCGCCCGCTGGGGCGACGTGTTCGGAGACCAAGTCGTGGCCGCCGCGATGATCGACCGCATCGTCCACCACGCCGACGTCCTGACCCTCAAAGGCTCCAGCTACCGACTCAAGGACACCGGAATCGACACCCTGCCCTCCGCCAGAGCCGACAACACGGCACAATAACCACCGACCACGTGGCCTACTTTTCACCGTCGCTTCTGGCCTAGTTTTCGACCGTCGTCAACAAGTCGTTGCGTGACCCTTCCTGCCAGGTGTTCAGGCAGGACGGGTCACCAATGGCATGACTTAAAACAAGCGCTGGCGGGCATGCGTCGGCCCAGATTGTCCGCAGAGCTTGTCGAAGGCAACAGACTCCTCGCGTGCGGCTAGGAACTCGACGAGGTGTGTGCCGGCTTCCGGATTCGCTGGGCCGATGTGGCATCGCTTTCATGCCCATTACCGAGGCATGAGAGCCAAAGACTCGAGACGGCGCAAAGTTTGTGGCGCAGGCCCTCGACGATTGGTGCCGGTTCAAGGGCGGCGGTTCGCCAAAACGGCGATCCGCGGCGCGCCGCGGCAGAACGCCCGGTTCGGGTGGTTCAACGGCCGACTATGCGACGAATTGCTCAACTCGTGGCGATTTCGACTCGCTGCGGGAAGCCCGCGTGATCATCCAAGACGGGCGCTGCGACTGCAACGCCAACAGGCCCCACTCCGCTTCACGGCGAACTAACTCAACCGAATTCGCCCCTGCGGCGGACCACGATGCGTGACTACCGCCAAAGCCGCGCGGGATGGCACGGCTCCATCAGTAGGTTCCAAGCTGGTGAAAGGCCCCGGGTACCGCGCCAGTTGTTAGGTTGTGTAGGCGGTGTAGGTCAGGCTGGTCATCATGCCGGCTTCCTGGTGGTAGGCGTTGTGGCAGTGGATCATCCAAGTGCCGGGATTGTCGGCGACCAGCACGGCGCCGAGCTTTTGGTGGGGCAGCACGATGACGGTGTCTTTGCGTGCCCCGAGGCTGCCGTCGGGCTTGATCATCTGAAAGGTGTGACCGTGCAGATGCATAGGGTGGTACATCGTCGTGGAGTTGGTGAAGTTCAGCATGGCCCGCTGTCCCTGTTTGATGGTCAGGGGCGGGTCGTTCGGATAGGACTTGCCGTTGATCGACCAGTCGTACTTCATCATCGAACCGGTCAGTTCCAGAGCGAGGTTCACCTCGGATTGTGACGATCCCAAGCTGGCAGACGGTGTGGCGGTGAACATCTCGACGGTACCGACTCGGCCGTTGAGTTGGTGCGGCTGAAAGTTGACGTCGGGCGGGCTGCCGGCAGCGGTCTTCAGCAGCGCGCGCCCCGGGGTCGCCTTCTTGCCTTCGGGTATCGCCACCAGCGGGAAGACCCCGTCGCCGGCGGTGACGATGACGTCGTAGCGTTCGGCCATGCCCAGCAACAGGGCGTCGGTGTCGGTCGGCACGACCGGGAAACCGTCGGTGTGTGTCACCGTCATGACGTGGCCTGCCAGGGCCACGCGGAAGGCGGTGTCGGCGCCGGCATTGATGATGCGAAGGCGGATGCGCTGACCCGGTTTGGCGTCGAAGGTGGTCGGCGCTGCCGGAACCCGCCCGTTGACCAGGTAGTAGGGATAGTCGACGTCGCCGGAGTCTCCGCCGAGCAGGGCACTGCTACCCACCGCAGTCATCGCGGGCATCTCCTGCTGCCCGGGCCCCTGGGCTGGCATATGGGAACCTTTGACCTCGTCATAGATTTGTTGAGGATTTCTGGCGATTCCGTCGGTCCAATCGTCGAGGACGACAATCCATTCGGCGTCGTAGCGTCCCGGATCGGCCGGGTCGTCGATGATGACCGGCAGGTACAGCCCGTAATCGGTCTGCACACCGACATGTGGGTGAGCCCAGTAAGTCCCGGGGTGAGGCGACGAAAACCGGTAGGTGAAGTCGCTGTCAGGTGCGATATTGGGGGTGACCGGGAAGACGCCGTCCATATCGTTGCGCAGCGCGATGCCGTGCCAATGCACCGAGGTAGCGTTGCCGAGCCGGTTTCTGACCGTCACCGCCAGTTCGTCGCCGACATTGGCGCGGATCGGTGCACCGGGCAGGGCGTCGCCGTAGGCGAGTGTGCCCGCGATAGGGCCGCCGAGGTCGATCGACGCCGGTTGCGCAGTCACAGTAGCGGTTACGGTGCGCCCGGTGTGCGGTCGGCCCTTTTCGGCGGCAGCGATGGCCTGCCCCAGGGTGGGTGCGGAACTGATTCGTCCACACGCCGCCACTGCCAAGCCGGCTCCGCCGGCGACCGCGGCGGTGAGGAACGTCCGCCGGTCGAGTGGAAAGTCATTCCACGCTTCATTCACCACACGTTTTCCTTCGCTTCGTACCTATCGAACAGACTGCTTTTGCTAGAGCGCCGGCGCCCGTCGCGAAAGTGGTGTCGTTGAGCCGACGGGCCGATGAGATCGTTACTCGCATCTTTGTGCCCGAGCAGTGTCGTGCTCAAGATCGTCCCGGCTAAGTGTCGGGGGAGTGTTGGGCGTCGCTCTGTCCGGTCGCGTTTCTTCGGCTGCCTGGGGGCTGTAGGTGATGATTGCGGTCGAGGAAGTGCAAGGCCACCGCGGCGGTGACACCGACGAGAAATAGTCCTGCCCAGACGAGTTCGCCGGCTCCCAACTGTCGCGCTGCTCCCATGGCCCAGCCGGTGGCCAAGTTGCCGCCCAGAATTCCTACCCCGACGATGGTGTTGTAGAACCCGTAGTGGGTGCCCATGAGTCGGCCTCCGGCCAGGGCCATCACGGTGTCCATTTCGAACGGGAACACCGCCGCAGAGCCGACGGCGAGCATGGCTGCTGACACCAGCAGCGCGGTGACCGCCGCGATGATCCCGAACCGGGAACTGTCGGGGATGACTACCAGCGGCAAGAACGAGGCTCCCAGGATGATCAGGCCGATCGCCAGGCTGCGGCCGGGACCCCACCGTGCGGCGAACCAGCGGGTGATGCGCAGCTGTCCAGCGACCGCCACCAGTCCTGAAACGACGAAAATCGCTGCCACCAAAACCGTTTGGTAGCGCTTTGTCAACAGGGCTGCCTGCAGAGGAAGGGCGAGATAGACCTGGAACGACAACACGTAGGAGCCGGTCATCGCCATGGCGAACAGCAGGAAGGACCGGTTGCCGATGACGACGCGCCAGTCATCGAGTATCGATGTTTTCTCCAGCGCCGGATCGGCGGCGTGCTGCGGCAGCGCCAACAACTGTGCCACTGTCAGTACCGCGAAGATGGCGGCCGCGCCCGCCGCGGTGATGCGGAAGTCGATGGCCACCAGCATCACTCCGACCAGCGGGCCCAGCAGAATCCCAGCCTGATAGAAGATGTTGAACACCGCGAACGCTTCGATGCGGCGGTCACCGGAATCGGCGGCCAAATAGGCGCGCACCGCGGGATTGAACAACGCGCCGGCGAAACCGGTGGCCGCTGAGGCGATCACTACGACCGGGAGCGAGTGAGCAACGATCAGTAACGCGAAGCCGCCGGTGCGAAGCAAGCAGCCGGCCACGATTAGCGGCTTGTAGCCGATCCGGTCGGCCAGGGTGCCGCCCACGATGAACATCCCCTGTTGGGAGAAGTTGCGGACACCCAGGACCAGCCCGACCGCCCACCCCGCCAGCCCGAGTGGGCCGGCGAGGTAGGCCGCCAGGTAGGGCATCAACATGTAGAAACCCAGGTTGATGCCGAACTGGTTGACCATCAGCATCCGGCTGGGCCGGTCGAAGCTGCGGAATCGGGTGAGCAGTTCCATCACTGCATCGTTCGGGTCGGGTCCACCACCGTGGCACAGCGGGTCCAGGATGACACCACCTGCTCGGCGGGGTCAGCGATGACGGCCGGCTCCTCGGGGGGCAGGTGATCGAGCAGGCCGTGTCGGCGGCAATAGTCGTCGTTGTAGATGGTGTCGAAATAGCGTTGCGGGCCATCGGGAAACACCGCGGCGATGGTGGTGTCTGCGGGCATGGTGCGTGCGGCCCAGCCGGCGACCAAACCGACCGCACCCACACTCCAGCCGCCGCTGGCGTGGTGGGTGGCCGCCAGGGCGCGCGCGGCCCACACGGCCTCGGCGGGGGCCACCCAGTGCACCTCGTCGAACGCCGGATAGTCGACATTGCGGGGGTAGATGCTCGAGCCCAGACCGCGCATCAGCCGACTGGCCGCGGGTTGGCCGAAGATGGTCGATCCGACGGTGTCCACCCCGATCACCCGCAGATCGGGGTTGGCCTGGCGCAGCACCCGTGCCACACCGGCCGAATGCCCCC
This sequence comes from Mycobacterium sp. NGS67, assembly GCF_059812185.1. Classification (NCBI taxonomy): domain Bacteria; kingdom Bacillati; phylum Actinomycetota; class Actinomycetes; order Mycobacteriales; family Mycobacteriaceae; genus Mycobacterium; species Mycobacterium sp. NGS67. Next base: position 126,848 of record NZ_JCALCF010000005.1, on the reverse strand, counting down.
CCGTACCCACAGAGCACACCAGCACGTCGATGTGGCCGAGCTGGTCGAGCAGCTCAAGCGCCAGCGGCCCGTAGGCGTCGATGTTTTCGGGGTTGTTGTACTGGTTGGGGCACCACGCATCAGGGTCGGCGGCCAGTAGCTGGGCGATGCGGTCTTTGCGGGCTTGCTGCCAGCCGCCGACCGGGTGCGCCTCGGTGACCAGATCGACCACGGCGCCATAGGCGCGCAACATGTTTTGCACGATGGGTTCCATGCCCGGGTCGGTGACCACCGTGACCGGGTGCCGATACACCATGCCGGCCAGCGCCAGCCCCAATCCCAGTGACCCGCTGGTGGATTCCACTATGCGGGCTCCCGGGCGCAGTTCATCGCGGGCGCGGGCGCGCTCCACCATGTGCAGCGCGGGCCGGTCTTTCATGCTGCCGCCGGGGTTGAAACCTTCTAGCTTGGCCCAAAATCCGCGGTCGGCGGCAGTCAACGGCTCCGAGATCCGCAACACCGGGGTGTTGCCGACCAGCCCGGCTGGCTGGCGGTGATTACCCAGAGCGGGATGGCAATGTCCAGCGCTGGGTGGGCGGTTCACCACAGCCAACGACCGGGAACTGCACGACAGACGGGATTCCAACGAAGAGGTCAAAGAACGAGAGTTGTTGTTATTCATTGTGATCGTCGCTTTCTAGCGCGAGGCCGCAGGGCGCGGCCGTTGACACGGGCAGCGGCCACCGGCCGTCGTGACAACGCACAAGCGGCCTGGCGCTAACCAATCAGCGACGAGACAAGCACAACCGCGTCAACAGATCTTGACCGGTCACCACAGCGGCAAGCCCACGCGGCGGACTGCGCCCGGCCAACGTCGCGTGCCGCCAAAACACACCGACAGCGGCTACCGCCACCATCACACAAAGGGCCGCCACCGTGGGGGCTGGCGAATTGGGTACCACCGCGGCCAGCAACGCCTCATGGTGACCACCCGATGACGGATGACCCAGATGTGCGTGATCGCTGTCGATCGTGGGTTTACCACTGTGCGAACTCACCGACACGTGCGCGGGATGAGATGCCGGTGACTCAGACCGCACCACAGCGTGCCCCTGGACCAGCACCCACATCGCGACCGCCGCGACAACAGCAGCCACCGCTGCAATAAATAGCCACTGCGGCCGTCGGCACAGGTCTTTTGCTCTCACAACATCTGTAGGGTAGCAGCGCCCACTGCGGACTGACGCCGACATGAGTTGGCGCTGCACCCCCATCCTCCGCTGCGTTTGGGTGATGCGACCAGGCAGCGCGTATCGCGCGTCCGGCGTCGCCATCGTGTACCCCATACCCCCTGAGGGTACTCGTCGTCGAATGTTTCGGCAAGAGCGCGGCAAGCATCGCCGCCAGGGCCGCGAAACGCTCTCGGTGCATCCCTGAAGATGCCCGCAAAACAGGGTGATCCTCGTCAGGCGTCCGCGCCCCTATCCTGCGCGGAAATCCCCATTCCAGGTGCCGGCTTCAACGGAATGCGCGGCCCGGCGCCGAACCCGTCTTCGGTCAGCGTCGTCAGTCCCGCTGCGGCACTAGCGCCTCGCTGAGTCCCGGCGAAACCCCGTTGCAGCTCCCAGTTTTGACGCCCACGCCGCGGGCTCCTCGGCACTGCCGGCCTCCGCTGTGCGTTTTTCCGGGCAGTAGATCGCCGCTTGCTTGGCGACCAAGCCCAGGTCAGCTACCAAGTGGCCGAAGTCCTTGATGCCGGTGCCCAAACCAGACCCACACCGGTATCTGTCACCGTCAGAGGCGCGGCGCATGGTGGCAGAGCCGCGGTGGGGCCCGTGGTGTACCCTATGCGGGTATGAGAAACATCCGATTGTGGTCGGATGATCGAGATGTTGTAGCGGCACGTCGACCGCTGAGGTTGCGGTTGGCTGTCGGCTTGGCGACCGCGGTCGCGGGACTGGCGATTCTTGGCCATTGCGTAGCTGTGCGGACTCCTTCTTTGCCCTCGTATGCAGGGCAGCCGCTGTCGTCGACAAGGCTTCCTGCGGCGCTCGGTGCGGGCGCGGATCAGCCGTATTTAGCCCAAGTGCTGCCGGTGTGCAAGGCGTCCAAGCTATTCGCCGTTGATGCGATACCGAAGTCGGCAGTCACGACGTTACTCGCACTTGGCATTGGTTTGGTGGCACTCGCGTTTGGGGGATGGCTGGCTCAGCTAGTGGTACCGGCTGGGCGGAGCCCTCCCGTTGCGCCGGTTGCCATTCTTGCCGGTAGAGACCTTCTGACTCGGTACTGCCTAGCTCGCCGCTGACTGGTCAGCGTCAGGTTGTGGGGCTCTGCCACCACGGCCCGTGACTTGATCCACGTCAATTGCCGTAGTACGTGTCGCGGCCTGACCCAAGCGACGATCTCATGAGCATTCAACGTCCGGTGACCTTTCTCGCCATATTAATCTCTCCGACCTGCGTAGCTGCTGGCGCCTCAGTCAGGCGGCGAGGCATTCCAGCGTCCGTCGAGGCCGATCCGGCTGTGCCTCTCAGGGCGCTGCCATGCGCCAGTCGCTACCGCTCGTGCGCGGTCATCTGGGAGAAGTCGCCGGCTCATCGACTGGCTGAAACCACCAGCAGTTCAACGACATACAAAGTCAGGCCACGCGCGCTATCGAGTTACGAACGCGTCGGCGGTTGAAAAGGGAGACAAACACATGTCTTTTGTGACAACAGATCCAGAAGCGCTGGCGTCGGTGGCAGGTGATCTGCAGATCATCGGTGTAGCGGTGGGAGCCACAAATGCGGCTGTCACAGCCCCGACGGTCGGGGTGTGCCCAGCGGCCGCTGACGAGATTTCGGCGCTAACGGCGACCCAATTCGCCGCCTACGCGCAGCTGTACCAATTTGTTGCTGCTCAGGCCACAGCCGTTCATGACCAATTTGTCGCCGCCTTGGCGACCAGCGCGGGTTCCTATGCCGCTACCGAGGCTGCTAACGCCGCCGCGACCGGCTAAAGCGACCACAATCGAAGGGATACGCGAATGGATTTCGGTGCGCTCCCGCCGGAAGTCAACTCCGCCAGAATGTATTCGGGTCCCGGGTCGGGACCGATGCTGGCTGCCGCGGCCGGCTGGGATGAGCTGGCAGTCGAATTGAGTTCGGCGGCAACGTCTTACGCAGCGGCGATCTCCCGATTGACTGCCCTGTCCTGGCAGGGTCCGGCGGCGACCTGGATGGCGTCTGCAGCAGCGCCGTATGTGGCGTGGATGTACATGACCGCCACCGGGGCCGAGCAGGCGGCCGGCCAGGCCCGGGCTGCGGCGGCGGCTTATGCGGCGGCGTTCGCGGCAACCGTGCCGCCACCGGTGATCGCGGCCAACCGCAGCCTGCTGATGTCGCTGGTGGCAACAAACATTTTCGGGCAGAACACCCCAGCTATCGCGGCCACCGAGGCCCAGTACGCCGAGATGTGGGCTCAAGATGCGATGGCGATGTACGGCTATGCCGGCTCGTCGGCGGCCGCGTCGACGTTAACGCCGTTCACCGCGCCGCAGCATATCACCAATCCGAGCGGGCTGGCGGCGCAGGGTGCAGTTGTCGCCCAGGTCACCGGTGGTGCGGCGGTAACGGATACGCAAGCGGCACTCACGCAGCTGACGTCCTCGCTACCTACGGCACTGCAGGGACTCGCCTCGCCCCTCTCGTTTAGTTCGGTGTCCTCGGCGCTCAGTGCGATGAACCCGGGGCTGTCAACGATAAGTTCCACCGCGTGGATCGCCAGTGCGGGGTTGTCGACGGGGGAGAAGCTCAAGGGCTTGCTCGGCTCGGCTACCGCTGGATTAACACCGGCTGTTGCTGACGGGCTGGGTTCGGGGGCGCTGGGGTCCCAGGTTGCGGGATTGGCGGGGGTTAGCGGTCCCAGTGCGGCAGTCTCGGCGGGCATGGGGCAGGCGGGATTGGTGGGGACGTTATCGGTGCCGCCAAGCTGGACCACCGCCGTGCCGGCCAGAGCGGCCGCGGGACTCGCAGGCACCAGTTTGGGCGCCGCCCCGGCCGCCGACGCAGCCGGGCCGGGCATGTTGGGCGGGCTGCCATTGGCGGGTGCAGCCGAACGCGGCGCCGCCGGTATCGTGCCCGATGCTCGGTTCTTGGAACGCCCCCCGATGGTGCCTCGCTGGTCGAGCCTCGGATAGCTGATAAGTGTCAGGCTCGTGCATGAATGCGAAGACAGAGAAGGCGAGAACCCGCAGATCAACGCGAAAGCGAACCGAGGCCGTGTCCGGTTGCCACGACAGAACCCAACCCGTACCCTATAGGGGTATGAGGTTACTCGGGAAACGGACGGTTCCGTCTCCGACTACCCCGCCGAGCCTCACCGCCTGTGATATGTGGACATTTGACGGCCGATCAACGGGTACGCGGTCCACGCCATCCCGCGCAACCCTCGGGCATTGCTCTGCGCCGCTACGCTTCAGACATTCTGCGGGCGAGCAGCGCACCCTGGCGGTCGCGGTGGCGACTGGTGGTTGCCGCGGCTAGCGCGGTGTTCTTACTGGCCCTGATCGACCACGCCGCAATGCTGCATTCCGAGACTCACCGGTCCCACCACCACTCACATGCGCTGCTGCCCGCAGTGGGCGGGGCATTCACCGCCGACGCCGACCACACTCATTTTTTCCATGGGTCGTTGACCGAATTTCACGACGCGTTGGCATCTGTCGTGTTGCCGCGGGCAGCAACCACATTGGTGGAACTCGGCGTGGCAGTGGCGGTGTTCGTGATCACCGCTGCGCAGGCCTGTCTGATAGCGCCATTCGTGCGAGGGCCGCCCAAAGTCCCGCGCGCCGCCTCGCCGGGCAAGACCTCTTGACGCGCTTTTGCCTGACTCGTCGCTGATCGATCAGCGTCAGGTCGTAGTGCTCTGCACGACGACCGGTGACCGCTGACCGACGTCCAATGCCGCCAATCTGCGGCGCACCTGGGAAAGCGATGATCAATGACCAACCTCTTGTCCGTAGCAGCTTGTGAACGCTTCGAGCCGTCGAGTGATGCTGCGAAATTGCACCGCAACTGGGGCTTGACCTCGGGCCTGCGCAACGTGCGGGAACTCAACTCTGCTGGGCGCGGCGTCACCGCCGGTAGGCACCGCAAGACCGCCAGCCTGGTAGGTAATACACCGGTGTTGTGGATTTCAGACCCTTTTGGTGACGATGGCCGCGGGTTTTGGGCCAAGTTTGAAGGCGCTAATCCCGGTGGATTGAAAGACCGCCCGGCCTTGCACATGGTGGAACGCGCGCGAGCCCGCGGCGACTTGCGCCCAGGCGCCCAGATTGTCGAATCCACCAGCGGCACTTTGGGCCTGGGTCTCGCGCTAGCGGGGCAGGTACACGACCATCCGGTGACGTTGGTTACCGACCCCGGCATGGAACCGATCGTGCAACAGATGCTGGCCGCGTACGGGGTGCGCATCGACATCGTCACCGAGCCGCATCCCCGCGGGGGATGGCAGCAGGCCCGCAACGACCGGGTGGCCGAACTACTGGCCGCAGATCCGCACGCGTGGAATCCCGACCAATACAACAACCCCGACAACGTCGACAGCTACCAGTCGATGGCGCTGGAACTGCTCGACCAACTCGGAAGCATCGATGTCCTGGTCTGCTCGGTGGGTACCTGTGGTCACTCGGCCGGCGCGCGTGCTGCGCCAAGCCAACCCCGACCTCAAGCTGATCGGTGTGGATACCATTGGCTCGACAATCTTTGGACAACCAGCTGCCGCCAAGCGGTTAATGCGCGGCCTGGGATCAAGCAGCTATCCCCGCAACGTCGACTATCCGGCGTTCGCCGAGGCGCACTGGGTAGCGCCAGCCGAAGCGGTGTGGGCGTGCCGCACACTGGCACGCAACTACTACACCAGCGGGGGATGGAGTGTGGGCGCGGTGGCGCTGGTCGCCGGTTGGGCGGCCCGCACCCACCGTCGCGGCACCACGATTGCTGCGGTATTCCCCGATGGTCCGCTGCGCTACTTCGACACCATCTACAACGACGATTACTGCCGCGAGCACGATTTGCTGACCGAGGTCACGCCGAGCCAACCCGCGGTCATCAGAGACCCGACTGAAACGGTGGTCCAATCCTGGACGCGGTGCACCACGGTGGTCGACCCATCCTTCGTCCGGTAGAGGCTTTCGCACGGTCCAGATTCCCCGGGCCTTGGGAAGCCAAAGATCCCCGGGTGGCTAACCAGCTAAAGCGGCCCAAAACCCCGAAGCACCAGGCTGGCCGGGCGCGGGCGCACTTGCAGCGGCCACCAGAACCAGCGCCCGAGGAGCGCCGCGGTAGACGGCGTCATCAGCGAGCGGACAATCAGGGTGTCGAACAGCAGCCCTAGGCCGATGGTGCTGCCGGCTTGGCCGATGGAGCGCAGGTCACTGGCGACCATGGACATCATAGTGAAGGCGAATACCAGGCCCGCAGCGGTAACCACCCCGCCGGTGCTGCCCATGGAGCGGATGATGCCAGTCTTTAGTCCCGCGCGGATTTCTTCCTGGAATCGCGAGATCAGCAGCAGGTTGTAATCCGACCCGACGGCCAGCAGGATGATCAGTCCGAACACCGGTGCGATCCAGTTCAACTCCAGGCCGAAGATGTATTGCCAGACCAGCACGGACAGCCCGAAGGCGGCGCCCAGGGACAGCAGGACGGTACCGACGATCGCCACCGAAGCAACCAAAGCCCGGGTGATGATCAGCATGACAACAAAGATCAGCGTCAGCGCCGCTAATCCCACGATCAGCAGGTCATATCGCATGCCGGTTTGGATATCGTTGTACACCGCCGCCGTCCCGGCGAGGTAGAACCTGGCGTCGGTCAGGGCTGTTCCCTTCACCGCTTGATGCGCGGCGCCCAGTTCCGGCTTGACCGCAGCGATACCTGCCGGAGTGGCCGGGTCCGTGTCGTGGGTGATGATGAAGCGCGCGGCCTTGCCGTCGGGCGACAGGAAAAGTTTCATGCCGCGCTGGAAGTCGGGATTGTCGAACGCTTCCGGCGGCAGGTAGAAGTAGTCGCCACCTTTCGAGTCGTCGAAGGCCTGGCCCATCGCGCTGGCGGTGTCGGTCATGCGAGCCATTTGGGTGATGAGCCCCAGAAAGCTACTGTGCATGGTCAACAGGGTCCCGCGCATCGACTTTGAGACAGCGATGATCGGGGGGAACTGTGCGCGCATTTGCGGCAGCACCGCATCAATATTGTTCACGTCTTCTACAAGCGCATTTATGTTGTCGCTGAATTTGTCGGAGGTGTCGAGCGCGTCGAACATCGATCTCACCGCCCAGCAGACGGGGATGTTGAAGCAGTGCTGTTCCCAGTAAAAGTAGTTGCGAACGGGCCGCGCGACATCATCGAAATCCGCCAGATGGTCTCTTAATTCGTCGGCGGTGGCCTTCGCCTCCTGCAGGTCACCGACCATGTGATGTGTGCTGGCAGCCATCTGGCCCAGCAGGTCATACATCCGCTCCATGGACCCGATCATGGCACCGAGGTCCTCGCTCATCGTGAGCATGTCGGCTGCACGGTCTTTCATGAACTGCAGGTTCTGTTGTATCGGAATCGACTGCGCACTGATTTGGAAAGGTATCGACGTGTGTTCGATTGGGCCTCCCAACGGCCGGGTGATGCTTTGTACCATCGCGATACCGGGTGTGCGGAAGACCTCTTTGGCGATCCTGTCCAAAATGATCATGTCGCCCGGGTTCCGCATGTCGTGATCACCGTCGATCATGAGGATGTCGGGATTCATTGTGGCGGCGCTGAAGTGGCGCTCCGCGGCCGCATATCCGACGTTTGATGGCAGGGTGCGAGGTATGTAGAAGCGGTCGTTGTAGCTGATCTTCATGCTCGGCATGAGGAGGATGCCGACGACGGCGGTGGCCAACGAAACCGCGAGCACCGGACCGGGCCAGCGCACGGTGGCGGTGCCGATGCGCCGCCAGCCGTGAACTTTGACGATACGTTTCGCGTCGAGCAGGCCGAACCGGCTGGCCACAGCGACAACGGCCGGGGCCACGGTCAGTGCCCCCGCGACCACGATGAGCAGCCCCAGCGCGGAAGGAATGCCCAGCGCTTTGAAGTACGCCAGGCGCGCCAAGTGCAGGCAGAACGTTGCTCCAGCGATCGTCAGGCCAGAGCCCAAGATGATGTGCAAGGTGCCGCGGAACATCGTGTAATAGGCCGTTTCCCGGTCTTCACCGGCCTGACGAGCCTCCTGGTACCGGCCGATGAGAAATATCGCGTAGTCGGTGCCCGCCGCGATGGCCAGCGACGACAGCATGGCGACGACGAACGTGGAAAATCCCAGCAGGTCATAGTTGCCTAGGATCGCGACGACTCCTCTGGCCGTGCCCATTTCGAAACCAACCATGACCAGCACGAGCAGCACCGTGCTGATGGAACGATAGGTGATGAAGAGCATGATCATGATGACCAGGCCCGTCACCCCCATCATGGTGAGCATGCTTTTGTCGGCTGCATCGTTCATGTCCGTTGTGAGCGCTGCGGGGCCGGTGACGTAGACCTTGAGCCCGTTGGGCGGCGCTGACTCGTCGACGATGTCTCGGACCGCGTTGACGGACTCGTTTCCCAAGGTGCTGCCCTGGTTGCCTGCCAGATTGAGTTGGACGTACGCGGCTTTGCCGTCCCGGCTTTGGACACCAGCGGCCGTGAGCGGATCTCCCCACACGTTTTGGACATGCTGAATGTGTTTGGGGTCGGCCTGCAGCTTCCTGACCAGGCCGTCGTAATGGCGGTGCGCCGCCTCGCCGAGTTCGTTGTCGCTTTCCAGAACAACCATCACAATGCTGTCGGAATCGGACTCGCGGAACTCCTGGCCGATACGTTTCGCGGCGATCATTGACGGCGCATCTTGCGGCGACATCGTGACCGCATGGTTTCGCGCGACCGATTCGATCGGCGGCACAACAACGTTCACGGCGACGGTCAAAAGAAACCAGGCCAGGATGATCGGCACCGCAAACCTGCGGACTGCCCGCATGTACCTTGAGCCACGGTCGTTGTCGGCGTTCATGCGGCCTTCACCAGGCAGAAGGTCTGGGCATGATGCCCGGCCGCGGATCGTTGGTCCTTCACGTCACCGTTGACGGTGATGCGACAACCGATACTGTCGCTGTTGCCCTGTGCCACCACGTTGGCGATAACCGCCGGTATCGTCGTCGTGATTGTGTAAGTCCAGGGCAGGCTGGTGAAGCTCGCATCCTTCGGCTGGGCATTGCTGTTCAGATAGCTCACGCTTCCTTGAGTGTCGCCGGGCCCGAAAACCTCGTACGTCACCTGCTTGGGATTGAAGGGCACGAGCGGTTCGGCATCGCTTCCGGTCGCGGAAAAGATTTTGTCGGAGCCAAAAACACCGCGGAGCCGCTCGACGCCCATCCCACCCACAGCAACGGCCGCCACAACCACGAGCGGCACCCAAACACGCTTAAAAATGCTCAGAATTGGAGTATCCCCTTCGCTCGTGGCCCGCCCTTGTCGGTGCGTCGTGGTCCATGCCCGACGTCACCGCCTCGCAGGGCTTGTTGCGTGCGTGCTGGACGGCTTCCCGAGAGGCAGGCCGCTTCGCCGACGTCGCTCAGCAGTTGCGCGCTTCGGTGCCCCGGTAACCCGCGCCCGAACCCGGGAGAGCCATACCCGCACAAGTTGAGGCCTGACATCCGCATCCCACAGCAAACCTCCCTTCATACCCAGGGGGGTATGGCAACTGAAGAGTTCAACACCTCCTTGCGGCGGCACGGCTCCCGGCGCGGGGTGATCGAGCACCTGCTGACACCGCTGACCGGTCATACGGCATTGATACCATACCGGGTATGGTATGATGGAATCATGACCAACAACACGAGTGGGCAGGCGCCGCAGACCCCGGCTCACGCCAGCGCCGACATCGAGGCCACGCTCAACCGGTTACGCCGAGCCCACGGCCAGCTGGGCGGCGTCATCGCGATGATCGAGCAGGGCCGCAACTGCAAAGACGTCGTCACCCAGCTCGCGGCCGTATCCAAGGCACTCGATCGCGCCGGCTTCAAAATCATCGCCACCGGTTTACGGGGCTGCCTCGATCAGTCCGGCGCCGACGGGGCTCCGGCATTGACCATCGACGAGTTGGAGAAGTTGTTCCTCAGCCTGGCCTAGCGGCCTCGGCAGGTGAGAAGGGAATCAGACCATGACGAACACCATTGACAAGCCAAAACATTCAGGCATACCCGCAGTGACAATGTGGTTCGACCCGGTGTGCCCCTACTCGTGGAACACCGCCCGCTGGCTCCACCGCGCTGCCCTCGAACTCGGATTCGACATCGACTGGCAGCTCGCAAGTCTGGCGATCCTCAACGAGGGACGCGAGCTGGCACCGCCTCAGCAGACGCGGATGGCCGACTCTGCCCGCGTCGGGCGGCTAATGGCCGCCATCCAACGCGAAAAGGGGACAGCGGGCTTGCAGGCCGCGTACTTCACCTTCGGCCAGCACTACTTCACCCAGCCGCCCGGCACTATCCACGACGGCCTGATCCAGGACGTCCTGAGCGCGGCGGGCGCCCGCGAAACCACCGCCCGCGTGCTCTCTGATGCATCGCTTGATGCACTGCTGCAGCACTCTCACCGGGCTGGTCAAGACGCGCTCGGCGAACCCGGCGGCAGCCCCATCCTGTCCATCAACGATCACGCGTTTTTCGGTCCGGTGCTGACCGCCGTGCCGCCGGCCGAACAGACCACCGCCCTGTTCGACGCTATCGCCACCCTGGCCGCCACCGCCCCATTCGCCCAGCTGCAACGGCCGCGCGCCGCCGCGTAACTACCCCTTCAGGAAAAGGCACACGCCGATGGGTCATTGCGTGCGATGCCGCCTCTGCGACAAACCACGTGGTCGGGATGCGAAGCACACACCGACGCGGTCAAACGCAGCGTGCCCGCGGACCAAGTGGCGCCGCGGCCACCGCCACACCGAAACCCCGGCGAACCGCCGAGGGCTGTTCAGAAAGAAAGAAGGTAGACAACGCAATGAAGACGCATCAGCATCTGGTCATACTCGGCGCCGGGATCGGTGGCCTCAGTGTCATCAAAGAACTCGCCGAGTCGGCTTCCGGGACCGATTTCGCCATCACGATCATCGACGACGACTTCTCTCATTTCCTCGGATTCACCTTGCCATGGGTGATGCGCGGCTGGCGCGCGGAGGACAGCGTCGCCATCCGTCCCGACGCCGACGCACTGCGAGGGGTCCGCACCGTCACCGGTTCGGTCCGTCACATCGATCCGACCGCACGCACGGTCACCCTCGAGGATTCGACTGTCATCGCCTTCGACGCATTGGTGATCGCCACGGGCGCACGCAATGCGGTCGACAAGATCCCGGGACTGCAAGAAGCCCTCGACGCCGGGACAGCGGTGCACTACTACAGCCCCCACGCCGCCGCCGACGCGCACCGCGCCCTGCAGAACTTCACCGGCGGCAAGGTCGTGTTCCTGGTCACTTCGGCCCCCTACCGCTGCCCCGTCGCCCCGTACGAGGGGGCTCTGCTCGCCGCTGACCTGCTACGCGACAACGGATCCCGCGACGCCACACACATCAGTGTGTACAGCCCCGAGCAGCAACCCATGCCCTCAGCCGGACCCTACGCCGGCCAGGAACTCATCACGATGCTCGCCGCCAACGGCATCGACTTTCACGGCGAACACAGCGTGGCCCGCGTCGACGGCGACAAGCGGCGCATCGAATTCCAGGACGGCACCACCGTCGACTTCGATCTGCTGGTTTTCATCCCGCCGCACGAACCCGCAGTCACCCTCGACGGACCCGGCTGGATCAGCGTCGACGCGACCACGATGCAAACCGCGCATCCCGGCGTCTTCGCCATCGGCGATGGGAGCGCCGTCATCTCCCCCTCGGGGCGACCCCTGCCTAAGGCCGCGATCTTCGCAAAAAACGGTGCCAAGGCCGCCGCCGAGAACGTCTTGCGCTACCTGGGCAAGACCAATCACGCGAACTCACTGTCCGGCGAGGGCTACTGCTACATCGACACCGGGGCGCACACATCCGCCCTGGGCAAAGGCGACTTCTTCTCCCTGCCCCACCCCGCAATCCACCTCACCGCACCCTCGGTCGAACTGCACGAGAACAAACGGCAGGAAGAAGACGACTGGCGCACCCTGTGGAGCCGGTAGGTGGGGCGATCGACGGCGTGGGCGGTGACTTTCTGAAAGTAGAACCGTCTTCCGGGGGCGAGCACCCCGGCGGCTTCGGCCACCGCGGCCGCCGGTCGGGATGTGATGGGATGTTGCCGAAGTCGAGCACCGCATCGTGGTTGCTGTCGCCGGCTTTCAGGGCAGCCCGAAACTGCCGTGGGCCAGGTTTACCCGGTCGCCTTGGGAGGCGAGCCGCTGGCGGCCCCGTTGGATCATCGCCGGGTCCAGATCGAGGGCGTCGATCCGCGCGGCGCCAAAGCGCTGCAAGCCGTAACCGGATCAGCAGCCGATTTCGAGGGCTGTGCTGCCCCGGGGGCCGCCGGCACCTCGTAGAGGCGTTGCAGCCACCGTCAACGTGGCGAGTTGATCAGGGGCGTCTCCGCCCGATTCATCAACACCGAAGGCTCTTCCCCTCTGCCCGGAACCGATCACCCCGGTGTCGACAAGCATCGGGTGACAGCGGTGGCATCGCCCTTAATCGATCATTACCAAACGCTAGAATCGTTCGGTGGCGATGAATGGGCGCGCCGGCGATGGTGCCGCTGAACCGCGGTGGGGCGGGGCGGCGCTGCTGCGCCCGGGGGTGTTGGCCTTCACCGGATCGATCGGCACTACCGATGCTCACGCCCACCACGCCGTGCAGATCATGACCGCCACAACGGCTTTCACGGTCGTTGACCAGGACGGCGCACGGCACACCGGCACCAAGGTTGTCGTGCCCGGCGATGCCCCACACTGGATCGAGGCTGGCGCCGACGAGGGCACGGTGGTGTTCCTCGACCTAGAATCCGCGCCAGGACGATCCGCCCACCTGCGTGCGGCCCGTTTCGGGTGGACCGTCGCCCCGGCCCTCGCCCTCGCACCACAACGACCGCTTGTCGCTGTGGTTGACGAGCTTGTCGCGCACCTGGCGCCTGCCAGGGCCGGAGGCGACGTGGCGCCGCGCCACCCGGCGGTCGATCATGCGTTGCAACTGCTACCCGACCTCGTGGCGACAGGCCCGGTCAGCGGCACGGAAATCGCTGCCGAGGTCGGCCTTTCGGCGAGCCGGCTGACACATCTGTTCACCGAACAGGTCGGCATCCCGCTACGCCGCTACGTGTTGTGGTCACGGCTGCAGATCGCAATCGACCGGGTGCAGGCCGGCGATGACCTGACCGGCGCAGCCCACGGTGCGGGGTTCGCTGACAGCGCCCATCTCACCCGCACCACCCGCGATATGTTCGGCTTGGCGCCCTCGGTGCTGAGCCGGCACGTGTCCTGGGAGCTCCCTACCAGCGGTTAGCCGAATCGTTCAAGCCTCACCACGGGCAGGGCGCCGACCATCGATTCATGAGCACGAGTGCTTCCTCGACATCGACCCCCACCCCCGTTCAGGCGGTGGCCCGCTACGGTTACGTGCCGTTTATGCTGATCGGCCTCAACGGCGCTGGCATCGCCCTGACCGCAGCCGGGGCACCGAAAGTCTGGTTGCTGGTCGTTCTGACGGTCGCGATCACGACCTCGTTTCTGGTCGAGCGGATCATCCCGTACGACCGCGACTGGAACCGTGACTGCGCCGACAGCATCCGCGACCGGATCCACGCCGCGGTCAATGAAACCCTGATCCTGGCCAGCGTGGCGGCCATCCCGCTGCTGGCCGCGCTCGTTCCGGCACCGCAGCTGTGGCCACACAGCTGGCCATTCGTCCTGCAGGTCCTTGCCGCTATTCTGATCGCCGACCTCGGCATCACCGTCGTGCACCTGGCCAGCCACAAGATCGGCGTGCTGTGGCGCTTCCACGCCGTGCACCACAGCATCACACGCTTCTACGGCCTCAACGGACTGATGAAACACCCCCTGCACCAAACCGTCGAAATGGCCGCCGGCGTCGCCCCACTCATTGTGGTCGGCCTACCGGTCAGCGTCGCCTCCGCCCTGGCCCTGGGCGTCGCGATCCAGCTGCTGCTGCAGCACTCCAACGCCGACTACCGCATCGGACCCGTCAAGTACATCCTCGCCCTCAATGAAGGCCACCGCTTCCACCACCTGAAATGGGCGGGCGTAGGCGACGTCAACTTCGGACTGTTCACCCTGCTGTGGGATCACCTCATGCGCACCTACTCCTACGACTCAATCCGCCGCTTCGACTCCACTCAACTGGGCATGGCCGCCAAACCCAACTACCCGAGCAGCTACCTGCGCCAGATGGTCTACCCGTTCACCCACGGCGGCGGCTGCGCCCTCACACCGACCCCCGTCGCGTCCGCCGTTACAGGCGCGGACGCCAGGATCTGATCCTGGCTCGAAATATCGCTGCTGGCCGGCTATCATCCCCCGATGGCGATTAGTAGGTCGGACGCCTGCCTTGCCGGCAGCAGCGCTGGGACCTCCTTGAACCTCGATGCCGCGGTGGCGCTATTCCACAGCCTCTCCGACTCCGCCCGGCTGGCGATCGTGCGCCGGCTGGCCGACGGGGAAGTCCGAGTCGTCGACCTGATCGGCGAGCTGAGCTTGGCGCAGTCCACCGTCTCGGCACACGTGGCGTGCCTGCGGGACTGCGGACCGGTCACCGGCCGCCCCGAAGGCCGCCACATGTTCTACTCCCTGACCCGCCCCGAACTGCTCGACCTGCTCGGCTCGGCTGAAACGCTGCTCGCCGCCACCGGCAACGCCGTGGCGCTATGCCCAACTACCGAACTCGCGCCCGCATGAGCGCGACGATCAATACGGAGGTGGTCGATCGACTCGGCCGCTCGGCCGCCGAAGTCACCCGAACTTCGCCGATCGCAGGTGAGCGTTGCTCACACATGGCGTGAGAAGCGCTCGTCCGACGTCCGATGCCGTCGGGGCAGCAGGGGCGGGCGCAGCACCTCAGCCCGCTAGCTTCACCACCCTGCCATTGCCGCGGTCGGCGACGTAAATGTTGCCGGCGCGATCTACCGCAACTGCTAGGGGGGTGTTGAGGCCGGTGAACGGTAGCACGGTCTGAGTGTTGGACCCCGCCGCCAGTTTCAGGACCTCGTTGTTCTCTTGGTCGGTGACATAGACGTTGCCACCGGTATCGACCGCAATACCCCACGGCAGGGTGAAACCGGTGAACGGAAGCACGGTCTGAGCGGTGAACCCGGCCGCCAACTTCACCACTCTGTTGTTGTCGGAGTCGGTGACGTACACGTTGCCGACGGTATCCACCGCCACATCATCAGGGTTCTTGAGGCCGTCAAAGGGCAGCACGACCTGGCTGCTTGATCCGGCCGCCAATTTCACCACCCTGCTACTTCCCCGGTCGGCGACATACACGCTGCCCTCGGCGTCAACCTCTACGCCCTCGGGATAATTCAGACCAATGAACGGCAGCTCAGTCTGGGTGTGTGACCCGGCCGTCAACTTCAGCACTCGGTTGTTGAAGTCGGTGACGTATACGGTGCCCGCGGCATCCACCGCTACGCCTTGGGGTTCGTAGAGGCCGTTGAAGGGCAGCAATGTCGGGGTTCCCGTCCCGGCGGCCAACTTCACCACCCGTCCGTACATGCCCTGGTTAGTGACGTACACGTTTCCGGCGCCGTCGACTGCCAACCCTCCTGGGGTGAGGCTGAGGTTGAGGCCGGTGAACGACAAGACGGTCTGCCCAGACGCCGGCTTCGACGGAGCCGCGCGGCGCGTTCCCAGATATCCGGCGACGCCGATAGCGGTGATCAGTGAGAGTAAGAGCGCAGCAGCGCCGATCGCGGCCCAAGGCTGCTTTTTGCGGCGGGGCCGGGGCCCACCGGGCGTGAGGTTGGGCTCGTTGGCGCGGGGATGTGAGCTGAAGGGCGGCGGGCTCGCGGAGCCGGCGGTGTATGGAAGCTGCCGTTGGTTACGCCAGCTGCCAATGGTGGGGTCTGATGGCACGGGACGAGCCATCGTCTCGGCGCCCGGCGTGGGTGCGGGCGGAACCGCTGGCGGTGACGTAATCGGGGGATCGACGCCCGAGGCCGCGTGAGGTGCCCAGACGCCAGCCGGCCCGTGATCGGCGGCGCGGTCCGCGAGCGTCGCGTTATCGCCGTGCTGCAAGATGGTGGCTTCTTGCTGCCGCTCGGGTGCGGTGAGCGCCTCGTGTGCGGCGGCGGCCAGGTCACCTGCCGTGCGGTAGCGGTCCTCGGGGTTTTTTGCCATGCCGCGCGCGATTACCTGGTCGAAGGCCACGGGGACCATCCCGGGTCGCAGCTGGCTGGGCCGCGGTGCCGGTTCGAGTAAATGCGCGGCGACCATCCGTTCGAGGCTGTGAGCCCGATACGGTGGTCCCCCCGTCAAAGACTCACTCAGCACACAGGCCAGCGCGTAGATGTCGGCGCGATAGCTGACCTCATCGGCGGTGAAGCGTTCCGGGGCCATGTAGTTGTAAGTTCCCATCGCGGTCCCGGTCTGCGTGAGCCCGGGATCATTGGCGGCGCGGGCGATGCCGAAATCCACCAGGTAAGCGAAGTCGTCGCCCGTGAGAAGGATGTTTTCCGGTTTGACATCGCGATGAGTTACGCCGATGGCGTGCGCAGCGTCCAGCGCGGCGGCGACTTGACGCACGATGGCCACCGCCCGGGGCGGGCTCAACGCACCGGAGCGCTTCAACATCGTGGACAAGTCGATGCCTTCGATCAAGCGCATCTCAACGTAGAACTGCCCGTTGATCTCGCCGTAGTCATGGATCGGCACCACATGAGGTTCGTTCAGCCGTCCCGCTGCATCGGCCTCACGTTGCATCCGCGCGCGCAACACCGGGTCGCCCGAATAGTGCGTCGAAATCAGCTTGAGTGCCACAACCCGGTGCTTGCGCGTGTCCTCGGCCTGGTAAACCTCGCCCATGCCGCCGCGACCCAGCAGCCGAATCAGCTGGTAGTGACCAAAGCGCGACCCCGCCCGCGACCCCGGCTCGGTGCCGCTCACCGTCGACACTCCCTCCGCCCGATCGCGCTAGCCGTGGCTCCGCAATCCACCGCGGCTCGGCGGCAAATGTGATGCTTGCCAGTATTCACGGTAGTTCCTCGTAAAGTTGGCCACAATGACAGCCGAGGCACTCACAGCCCAATCCACCCGGGGCGGCAAAGTAGAGGCGCCCGGCGAGCGGCCTGGCGGGTTTCACTTCGCTGATTCGGCAGGGTGGTCGGGTGCTGTACCGTTCTGTCGTCACCGATTTGCTCGCCCCAGCTAACTCCCCCGCAGGTTTTATGCAACCTGCCCAACGAGCACGCTTGCCCTCCAACGCGCCGTCGCCCCCACGGAATCGATATGTGTCAGCAAGATCGCAGTCTTGCGACAACGAACTTCCGGTTGCAGGTTCGGCCGCCGTCACGGCCATTTTGGAACGGCCTGCCCGAGGCGCCGCATCAGCGGTGCCGGATCGCCACACTTCGGCGAGCCACTGGTGACCTGTTTTCATGCGATGAGATTCACCACCGTCGCCACCTTTGCTTGCAGGGAGCCCGGTAGCGGGAGGTACCCGTACTGCTCCAAACCCTGTTGTCCGGTACCGATCGTGGACTGCATAAACGCTTTAACGGCTGTGCCGGTCTGGGATTCAAAATATTTCGAACAGACGATCTCGTAGGTCACCAGCACAATCGGGTAGGCCCCGGCGCGCGTCGGCCGATAGAACGAGGACGTGTCCACCACCAAATCGCTGCCCGGTGCCTTGAACGTGGCGCCGGCAAGGGTTTTGCCGACCGAGTCGGTGGTGATCGACACAGGAGCGGGGCCCGCGGAGGTGACGATCTGGGCCACGTTCAACTGACGGGCCATCGCGAAGGACCACTCGGTGTAGGTGATCGATCCCTCGGTTCTCCGCACTGCACCCGAGGTGCCATCGTTTCCGCTGGCGCCGTCACCGACACCGCCGTTGAATGTCTGGCCGGCGCCTTTGCCCCAGGCACCGTTGGATGCGGCGTCGAGGTACCGCTGGAAATTGTCTGTGGTGCCGGACAGGTTGCTGTCGAAGACGACGTGAATGAGCGTGGTGGGCAGGTTCGTATTGGAGTTGAGCGCCTTGATCGCCGGATCGTTCCACCGAGTGATGGCGCCGCTGAAGATCTTCGCGGTCGTGGGCCCGTCCAGAGTCAGCGAACCTACGCCGCCGATGTTGTAGGCCAGCGCGATCGGTCCAAATCCCATTGGCAGGTCCCACGCCGGCGAACCGCAGCGCTTGGCGGCACTATCTGGCTCGCCCTTCGATGGGTCCATCGGGGAGTCGGAGCCTGCAAGATCGGTTTCACCCGCGATGAATTCCTCCATTCCAGCACCGGAGCCGTTTGCGTGATAGTCCAGCGAGTAGCCTGGGCACGCTCGGATGTAGGCGACGACCAACTGTTCCATGGCGTTCTTCTGCGCGGTCGAGCCGCTTGCCTCCAGTTGCTTCTTGCCGCCGCAGTTCACGGGCGCTGACCGACTACTGGATCCAGATGACGACGATGAGGTGTTTGTGCTGCTGCCGCAGCCCGAAGACATCATCGCGCTAATGACCACCAGGCTCAGCGCGGTGGCAATTCGAATGGCCTTCACACAACTCCTCTCAGGGTCGAAGTAGCAAGCACACTGACTTGGCCACTGGTCAAGCCCAGACCCGACTCGTGAACACTCTGTATTGGGCGGACGCGCCGTTACCAGCGAACAGGCCGTCGGTGCGGCCGGTTATGCGAGTGCTGCCAGAGTTGGTCATCGCAGGGCGCTGCCCGCCAGCCACTGGTCCCACGGCACACTCCAGTCGCCGTTTTGCCAGATGGCCAGGGGCGCGCCTCCGGTGTTGCGAACTTCGACGACGTCGCCTGGTTGGGAGAACTGGTAGAACCAGCGGGCGTTGTCGGCGTTAAGGTTCAAACAGCCGTGGGACACGTTGGCGTTACCCTGCGCCCAGACTGTGTCGTCGAGCTCGTGGAGGTAGATGCCGTCGGTACTGATGCGGGTGGCGTTATTGATGGTCTCGCGGTAGCCGAGCCGCGAGTTGATCGGCAGGCCGTACGTTGATGAGTCCATCACGACGGTATTGGCCTTATCCATCACGGTGTAGACACCGGGTTGGGTCCAGAAGCTAAATGTGCGCCCGCCGATCGTTTGGCTGCCGCCCATGCCCATTGAAGTCGGCATGGTGCGCACGAGGTTCCCGTTGTCATAAACAGTCACCTGTTTAGTAACGTCGTCGGCGACCGCGAGGTGGGCGTCGCCGATGCGGAAACTCACCCGGGTGTCTTCTTGGCCGTACAGCCCCTCGCCGAGGGCGGCGCCGTAGAGGTCGGCGGCCACGGTGACGACGGTCCCCGGAGGGTAGTAGCGCTGCGGGCGCCAATGCGCAGTTCGGTTATCAACCCACGTCCAGGCCCCGTCCACGGGCGGGTTGGTGATGACTCGCAGGGACCGCTCGGCGGCGGCGCGGTCGGGAATATGTTCGTCGAAGCGGGCCACGATTACGGCGCCCACACCATAAGTGCCGCCGTCGCGAAACGGGGCGTTGGCGGTGGTGCTCAGGCGCACAGCTGTCTGCTCGCTGGGCACTACCGTGGAAAAGCTAGAGGTCAGGGTCGTGGTGGTGGCATCGCTGCCGCGACTGATGACCCGCAGCGTATAGAGGCGGCCGTAACCCAAGGCCACGGTGGGCTTCCACACTGTGTGGTCAGGTGTGAAAACACCCTCGATCTCTTTGCCGGTCTCGTTAACCATTTGCACCCCTACCAGCGAGCCCGTGGTCGCGGTGACTGCGATTGGGGTCAGCGGGTCGACGTCGCGGGCGCCGGCGCCAGGATTGACAGTTACTGTCGCCGGACCCCGCGGCGGTACGCCCGCGGCCGGTGCCTCATCGTGGGCCGCTGCGCCCACCGGGCACATTCGCGCAGGACACTCAGCGGGCGTCGCGGCCACACCGATCAACGCCGCGACCGCGACCAGTTCTAAAGCGATCCACTGTTTACGTCGACTGCTGGGTGTCATCAGGGATATCTCCGCGGTATCAGGGTGTCACCGGCACACTCCTCGGCGTACCAGCAGCACCTCTATCTACGTACTAGCATAATAGGAGAATGGCCGTGTGCCCTAGGGGGGTAGGGTACAGAACCTGTATGGTGCTCATCGGTGAGGCGTGCCCTACCCATTTGCACCGGTGACGCCTAGCACCTTGCTTCAACCTGTGCGATGGGGCCACCGGACGCATCCGTCGTCGCCGTATGGCGACCGCGCCGGTGGCAGCGTTTCCGAGACAGTTGTTTTGCGACGGGTCACGGTTGTGGCGATGGTTAGCTTTGGCTAACCTAAATTTAGTGGCGTCATTCGATCAGGAGTGGAGGGCCCGTCAATTGTCCAGTACCAGCTACCCCCATCAAACGAGATTCACGTTTCGGTCGGGGGCCACGTGCGCGAGTACACCCCACGGCGCTGTGCTGTTGGATCCTCCCCACCGCGAGAAGCTCGTCGGATTGACTGCCGGACAGCTCCAAGCACTCAACGCACTAAGCGAAGGGCCGGCGACGGTGGCTGAGATCTGCCCGCCAGGACACCGAAGCGACATCAACACACTGATGCGTCGGCTTCACGCCGGTGGCTGGCTCACAATCACCGTTCGCGACGGCGAAAAAGATTGCTACTCCATACTGCCGTTTACGCAACCCTCATCACCGCCTGCGCCGACGCTGACGACACAGCCCGCAGCACTATCGAAATTCGCTGTGCTGCATCGTGACTCGAATGGTTTGGTCCTCGAGCATCCACTGGGTTGGTGCGATGTGCGCATCCACGACGGTGGTTTGCTTGCCCTACTTGACGGGACAACAGAGAACGGCTTGGGACCACGATCCAAGGTCGAGTCCCGATTCTTCATGGATCTGCACCGGTGCGGCTTCCTGGTCCCGGTCGGCGACGAGGACCGCACCTTCGATGCCCTGAGTTGGAGCGCACCAGATCTGTGGTTTCACCGTCGCAGCACCCTCGGCAAGCGCAGCGTCACCTGGGAACATTTCGGGCCGACCAAGTGGGCCAAGGGCCGCTTCCCGCAGCCCTCCGTCCGCCGTACACCTTATCCGGGTGCACCGATTCCGCTACCCATTCCCGATCTAGACGCCAGGCGCCGCCAGGACCCGCCGTTTACGGCCGTGCTTGAAGATCGGGTGTCGACAAGGACATTCGATGAGAGCCACCCGATCAGCGTTGAGCAATTGGCCGAGTTGCTCTACCGCACAGCGCGTACGCGTAGCACACATCGGGTTTCCGATGGCGAGGAACTCGTGTCGCGGCCATACCCGTCGGCGGGCAGCGTCTATGAACTTGAGCTCTACCCGGTGGTCCGAAATGCCACCGGATTAGAGCCAGGTATGTATCACTACGACTCCTTCGATCACGCGCTCCGCCCAGTAGCGAACGCGGATTCGCCGGCGGTGTCGCAGATAATTAAGCTGGCGGCGGCGACGCTGACCGCAGGCGCCGAGCCGCAAGTCCTCGTCGTGATGGCTGCGCGTGGCGGTCGGGTGATGTGGACCTACGAGCAAATCGCCTACTCGGCCATTCTGAAGGATGTCGGAGTCCTGATGCAGACGATCTATTTGGCTGCTACTGCGATGGGTCTCGGTGTTTGTGCGCAAGGCTTCGGCGACACCGCGGCGTTCGTCGCGGCCACCGGAGCTGACGAATTGCAGGAATGCAGTGTGGGAAGCATCGTCCTCGGCTCGACCGCGCCGCATTGAGTGCTCACCTCACCACTGGGCAAAAATCTGTTCATCGGTCAATGGCTGGAATTGTGAAATAGTGGTGGGTGATTACGGCGAAACATTGTGCCGCACTTGCGACTTCGCTCACGGTCTGGTGGGATGATAAGTCTCTTGGTGGCGACGACGCCAACCCTCGACGACCTCGCCGACCTCGTCAGGATCGTCGGAGACCACGAGCAGCTGGAGGTCGTCTGCCGAAATCATCCCCAGCTCAAGCAACTGGGTCCGGATCCAATGCTCCAGGCCGACCCAGTGCTGCGACCCCGCAAGCACGACGGGAAAATTCCGGATCTTCTGGGTCTGTATGAGTGTAAGCGCCTCGAACAGCTCGTCGAGGGTTCCGAAGCCGCCCGGCAACACCACGGACGCCGACGCGTAGCGGACCAACATGAGCTTACGGACGAAGAAATATTTGAATTCAAGCGAGAGATCCACAAAAGGATTCGTGTGCTGCTCGTAGGGCAGCTCGATGGCAAGGCCGATCGAGCGCACCCCCGCGTCGCGGGCGCCCCGGTTGGCGGCTTCCATGAGGCCAGGCCCGCCGCCGGTGATGACGTCGAACCCTAGGGTGCCCAGGCGTGCGGCCAGCGTGCGCGCCAGCCGATAGTACGGATGTTCCGGCGGTGTGCGCGCGGAGCCGAAAAATGACACCGCGCGGGTCACGTCGGCTAGGGCCGCAAACCCGTGGGCCACCTCATCGCGGATCCGGGCCACACGGTCCGGATCGCTGCCGGCCAACGAGTGGGACCCTGGGCCCAGGCAGCAGAGCAACTCCTCATCGCACGTAGCGGGGATGTGCGCGTGGGACTCATGCATTCACCCGATCATGCCATCGCGACACACCGACCTCCGCGTGTTCAACACCATCGGTCAACGCCGGTGTGTTGCAAGAGCCAATGTTTACTCGCCAGGGTTATGGCGGTTGTGGGTATCGCGACGGCGGAGCTGCACCCCGGTGTGTACGTCGCTGGATTCGGCTCGCGGACCGCCGATGCGACCAACTCGAGGCGTCATCACGATCTCCTGACGGGTCGATACCCGAAGCCCCAATTCAGGGACTTTGTACCCTACCCCGGGTGGGTACCGGCATGAGAGACTGGGCCCGCCCAGCAAGCAGCGCTGGGGAAGGGATAAGGAAATGACCACGAGCATTTCGCGGTTGAGGAGTAAGGAGATTTTGTCATGACGGTAGCGGCAAACCAGGCCTGTCTGGAGGCGTGTGCGGAGTGTCAGGCGGCGTGTGAGGCGTGCGCGACCTGTTGCGTCAGCGAGGCGAAGATGGCCGACTGCGTCCGGTTATGCCTGGACTGCGCGGCGATTTGCGCGGCGTGTGTGACGCTGGTCTCGCGCGGGTCGCGTTGGGCGGCTCAGTTGTGCCAGTTGTGCGCAGAGATTTGTGATGCGTGCGCGGCCGAATGCGACAAGCACGACAACGATCACTGCCGCGCCTGCGCAGAGGCTTGTCGCCGTTGCGCTCAGGAGTGCCGGGCGATGGCCTGATTCGATCCAGCGTCGCCACGTCCATGGCCACTGCGCCTACCCTGGTGGAGCGGTCATGGACGCACTCCGGCATTGGTGACGCCTGTCGAACACCGAGATCGCCTCTCGCACACGGGTGGCGCGTCCGACAATGATTGCGTGGCGGGCGCGCTATGAGCAGGCCGGCAGCGGCGGGCTGGTCGACCGGCCCTGCTCCGGTCGTCCGCGTCACGGGGACATCGTGTCGGCGACGTCGAAGCCGCCTACACCGGAACTCGCTGTGGGGGAGTTTGACGCCCACGCTGCTCGAAATCGGCGGTCAGCCAGCCGGATTCAGCGAAGAACCCACCGGGGTGCGGATCCTCAACGCGCGCTGAGAGCCATCCCCTGACCAGAGCGCGTGACATCATCGATCTCCGCTCGGGTCGATACCTGATCTCCCAAAGTAGGGGCTTACGACCCTACCCCCGTTGGGTACCGTCGTAAAAGACTGATTGAACCTGCGCCAGCAAGCACTGAGAAGGATCTAGAGGAAAATGTCAACAAAGGTTATACGTCGAGCCGCGGTTGGAGTCGCCGGACTGGCAGCTATCGCCGCAACGAGCGTCACGTTGGTCGCAACGGCAGGCGCCCATGACGTCTCGATTCCCGAGTTGCCCATCCCTCCACGTATTTTCTATGGAGCGATCGCATATGCACCCACCGGCGAGGTCGGCACCGCACGGCGTCAGTTAAGTACGGCGCTAGCAGAAGCGGCGGCCCTCGGGGAGTGCGGCGTTGACAGCTGTAAAGTGCTCAGCAGTTTCACCCGCTGTGGAGCGATCGCTTACGACGGTGCGAAGTTTCAGGGAGGAACCGGCTACACTCGCGCCGCGGCAGAACAAGACGCCACAAATAGCCTCGGTGGCGGGCGGATCGTGACCTGGGCGTGTAACCATCCGTAGTATCCGCGCGACTGGCCGAACATTTTGGCAGCCGCCCGGCCGCTGCAGACGTCGCTCGAATTGCGGCACTGCGCACATAGTCGCGACATGAAAGGGAACCAGTGTTTATACGGTCCGGAACAGCGTGACGGGCAAAACTTGGTTGCTTTCGCGCTCTGACCGCCTTTTACCATCAATATAGGGTGCAGACGTGTCCGCAGTTGCAAGCCAAAGGCGAGCGACTTGGCGGCAGTAGGGTATCAAATGGTGGTCGCGCTACCGTAAACGGTCAGGAGCGAACAAGTCGTGCGATAGCTGCGGATGCTTCGGCCAGTTTTGCGTCCGCCTCTTTCCCGCCCTCGGCGACCGCTTGGCTTACGCAGATGTCAAGGTGGTCGTCGAGCAGGTTCAGCGCCACGGACCGCAAAGCACTGCTGGCCGCACTGATTTGAGTGAGGATGTCGATGCAGTACTTGTCTTCGTCAATCATCTTCGCGACGCCGCGAACTTGGCCCTCGATTCTACGCAATCGCTTCGCATAGCCATCCTTATTGGCCGCATATCCGTATGCTTTTTTCACCTGAACTCCGGCACTCTGGTCAATGGGTCGCTGCTTGCACTGCCGCATGCCGAGCGAGGTCGACATTTAATGACGTCTTCTGTAGCCACTGTACCTAATGGGGAGTTGTCGAGATTTTCGCCAGTTCGTCCCTGATAGTGGTGTAACGCGGACCGCGTGATCGTTTCGGTGCGTCGTTGGGGACGAGAGCGCGATCACCGCGTGATTTCGAGCGAACCTTCCAGAGCAACTTTCGAGAGGAACTACACGATGACCGCTCCCATGTGCCGCGCCGAGAACGGCCGGCCGGGGCAGCCCGGATCGGAGGAACTCGCGTAACGGCTACTGTTACTAGTGAACTGGATACCGGCCCACTCGGTGAAGCAAACCCGTTCACCTTCGTCGCGTGCTGATGCGTTGACGATGAAAGTCCGCGAAGACTGGCGGGTGCTCAACGCTGTCGTCCTCGGTGGCCACCGGCGTCAACGCCGACGGGACCGCGAGGTGCTCAAGGCCAGAGTCGCACCAGTGAGACGTCGTGGAACATCTTCTTCGCCGATCTGGTCGCCCGCGGCATGCACGGGGTCAGGCTGGTCACCTCCGGCGCCGCAGGCACTACGCCGCCAACTTGATGGATGTGACCCCGAAGAGCTCTTGATGGGGATGGGCCAAAGCGCTGCTGCACTCGCTCTCTATGACCGGCCCGATCCCCAAGCGGAGAACGTCCGACCCGTGTAGTCGATGCGTTGGCCGATAAGCTGCCCACGGTGGCCGAACACCTTCTGGTGCCCGCGCGGAGACACTGGCCTTCACCGCGTGCCCGAACGACCTGTGGCGCCAGATCTGGTCGAATAAAACCCGAATGTTTAGACCGCGAAATCCGCAGGCGCACAGATGTTGTCGGCACCTTTGCCAGCCGAGACGCCGGTCATTCGCCTCGTTGGAGAGTCCTGGCCGAACGGTAGACGAATGGGCTGAAGACCGTTGCTTTTCTTGGACTGGACGGCTCGGTCCGAGCCGCTACCGTCGGCAACACCGACCCCGCATCCACCCCAGCGGGCCGCCGACAGCCCGCCCGAACTAGAGCCCGCATCGAGATAAACCCAGACGCCCCAGACGAATTCGGTCAGGGCTGATCCGCCGAGCCTACCTCGACCGGCTCTCACACCAGCGGCTCTCGTCGAACAATCGCCAGCGTCGGCAGCAAATTGCCAAAAAGGTTGCTCATCCTCGGGATTACCAAGAGCTCTTTTCAAACTTGCAGACAGCGTTGACGATATCGCGGGTCGATGCGCTGAAGGCCGCAGGCACAGAATAGAGGACCTACCAGACCTGGCCGCCACTTGAGTAGTCCGACGTTACGCTGCGATTGTTCGTTGTCGCCGGAGATGGGCCAGGTTGTCGACGCCCATCACGAAGCTGAAGTCCACCCCTCACGCGTTCGTCCCGAACCCCGCCTCTTCATTAGTTCCGCGGCACGCCGGCGTAAACGCGCTGCCAAGTTTATTAGGTCGGGGAGCGATAGGTCGGGCAAGCCTAACCGAGTGGCCGGACTTTAGCGCTAGGGTGACGGGGGAGCAAGTGGCGTCGTCGTGCGCATCTGCGGAGGAACATTTGGACCTTCGGGCCCCACCATTCCGCCCGATCCTTTCATCTGTCCATTCATCGAGCAGCTGTGATCCATGCCAGCGTCGTGGCCGCGGTGCCAGCCGTAATGGCTGCCTGATGACCAGCCCAGAAAGAATCCCGAGAAAAAGATCGCAGCAACCGAAAGAACAACACCAGCAACAATGCCTGTCCATGCCGCGACATGCACTACTCGGCTGGTCTCCTTGGTCCGGTCGTCGTCGCGGGCGCGCTTGGCCTCGGCGGTTGGTTCGACTGAGGAAGAGGGTATTTCTGTCATAGCTGAAAAGGATGCCACAGGTATACCCAACCGGGGTAGGGACTAATGGCCCTATCCGGACCCGCGTGACCTGAGGCGCCGAGGCGGTCTCGCTAGACGTGTTGTTGCGGGCGGGTGGTGTGGAGCATGACCCATTTGTCCGGTCGCAAGCACCTCCGCTTCGTTCGGATTGACTGGCAGATACCACATCATCATCGACATCAATACATGGCGTCTGCTGGGAGGTCAAACGCTGGCGACGGCGGTCCCGGGGTCAATTCAGGCTGCCACGCACAGCAGGCTTGCGGGCGTCGGGGCGTTCGGATGGTCCGACTGGCCCCGCGTGAGCGTGATCAGTGTCCGTGTGGCCCAGATTGCTGGTTACGGAGGTGGGTCGGAGGTAAACCCGACCGGCGCCGCCGACAACGTCTCTATGCAGCGTTCGAGGCTCCTAAGACCGCGACCCCCACCCACGAGTAATGAACCAGAGGCCCGTGCGGATCTCAATTCTTGCGCGCGTGAAACGGGTGGTGTGCTGCGCGTGATCGCACGAGTGCCCGAACGCGCCCGCCACCAATAAACGTCGAATGCCTCGTCGCGGCCCAACACCTGAGAATCTACCAACGTCGTTGCAAACCGACTTCATACTGGCCTACTAAGTAGTACAGTAACTCATGAAAATTTGCCCTCACGAAGGAACCGATGACAGTCGCCGCGTCCCCCCAGCGGTCTCTCAGACCCTCACTGTGGGCGGTATCACATCGGCATCTTCATCGTCGCAGTCGGCGTGTACTTCACCTTCCCCCGTCCTGCTGTGCCGGTATGTGAGCAGCCTGAAATGCCTCTTCCTACGGTCAGTCAGCGTAGGGCAGGTTGGCCGCGACCCTCGTGGCCTGCATCCCGTCGCGGCGCCCGTATGCCGATAGCGAACGGAAAGGTATTCGCTGGCTACAGAATCCTGCGTTTGCTGGGATCCGGTGCGCTGGGGGAGGTATACCTGGCGCAGCACCTGCAGCTCCCGCGTAAAGACGCTCTGAAAATACTAGCCGCGGATGTGACTGCACTTGCCGATGATCACGTCTCCTTGCGTGATGCTGACGTGGCGTCCAGGCTTTGGCACCCCAACATCGTGCGCATCTACCGCCGCGGGGCCTGTCATGGCCACCTGTGGATCTCGATGGCTTACGTCGAAGGTATGGACGCGGCCCGCCTGCTTCACACTCAATTCCCATCGGGCGTAGATCCCCGCCGAGTGACGAAAATTATCGTCGCGGTCGCCGCCGCGTTGGACTATGCCCACAATCGCGGACTGCTGCACCGCAACATCAAGCCATCCAATATTATGCTGGCCACTGACCAACAGCGCATCCTGCTAGC
Organism: Mycobacterium sp. NGS67; assembly: GCF_059812185.1. Taxonomy (NCBI): domain Bacteria; kingdom Bacillati; phylum Actinomycetota; class Actinomycetes; order Mycobacteriales; family Mycobacteriaceae; genus Mycobacterium; species Mycobacterium sp. NGS67. The sequence continues at coordinate 98,715 of NZ_JCALCF010000005.1, read as the reverse complement.
CGATTTCGGGATTCCCCGCAGGTGTGACGACATCAGTAGATGGACTGCCCCCCACCTGACGGTCGACAGTGTTGCCTACTCCGCCCCCGAGCAGCTGATGAGGCAGGAGCTAGACGGCCGCGCTGACCAATATTCCTTGGCGGCAACGACATACCACTTGCTTGCCGGCTCGCAGCTGTTCCCTACCTCTGATGCTGCGGTTGCTTTCAATCGGCACCTCACCGCAGTACCGCCAGCGCTCGCAGATACCCGACCTGAACTGGCGGCCCTTGACCCTGTTCTGGCGATCGCTCTCGCTAAGAGGCCTGGCAACCGTTTTCGGCACTGCCGCGACTTCGCAGCAGCCATCGAATCGGTGAGTCGACAGTAGGCAGGAATATGCCTGCGGCCCACGCGCAGTGAGACCTACCGGGAAGCTATTTGGTGAGTTGAGTTGCCGGGGTGAGCAGTTCGCTCAGAAAGGTCGAGTGTGACGTGGTAGCCTATGGCCTCGAGATGTCGGACAGGACAGGGGAATTGGGTGACGAATGGACAACCCCTCAACGTGGGGGACCAACGCGACCGCTGACGATCGCAACCATTGGGGCATTCTGCCGGAGGGCCGGGTGGTCATCGCCGACTGCAAGCACGAGCACAATCACCGACACCGCTCAGCGCTGGTCCGCCGGGCGCTGGTCGATGTAATGCTGCGGCGCCTAGGCACATCGACACCCCGGTGGCCTGCGCGATCAACTGAAAAGGATCAAGCCAACCCGACTCTAAAACCCGGACTCAGGAACGGAGACTCGCCAGCGGGGCTTGAGCTGCAGCACTTCGAGATTCTTGCGACTATCTGTTCAGGGCGCAAGGCGAGCTGCGAGGCGATTTGCAGATGTAGCTCATTGATGTCGCCTGCTGCGGGACAAGTCCGTTGGTCGGTATTTAGGTCTGGGAACCGTGGGATAGCAGCGGCGATATCAGCCCTGTAAAGAGCTTGGGGGCCGAAAGCGGCTGCTCTGCAATTGCTTAGTCCGCCAGTCGGCCAGTCATATGATGCTCAACGCGCGCCGCTGAGCTCATCGCGAAGTGGTCGTTGACCCATTTGCCATCCGAAAACGAATAAAGCGGCCGCGACGAAACGGGTCACGACGTTAAAGAGCAGAGTGCCGCTGGCGGTAGTGAAACTGATGTACAGGATCTCAAGAGCACCGGTGGCCAAGTGGAACACCACTAACGCGGCGACGATGAGACGCAGGGCTGCTCTGTCGCTCAACCGGGCAGCCCCCAATGACAGCAAGCCTATTGACAATTCGGCGGCGGCGAGAAAATAGGAGAGGAGGAAGCCTTGTTGCTCCAATGTGATGTTCACCGTCGCCGGGATGTTGGCGGGGGCTACGGCCAGCACGACAGCGGCGGCGAGAGTCACCACGCCGTGCATGATCAAGAGCACTCGCAGTAGCCTGGAGCGGCCGTCAAGGATGTCGGGGCGATATGCGGTTTCTGGCATTAGCGGGCCTACTCCTCGAAGCAGTGTTTGATTCCTAGCAAAACCAGGGGCGAACTCATGGCTCCTCCGGTCGCACTGCCTTCGAGTCGCGGCGGCGGTGCGCGGAGTGCGTCGGCGCTTCGTCGGCTCGCGCGGTGCGGGTCGCTGATCCCAGGCATATTCAATTTGTACGCGACAACGCGCCCGCGGCGGCAGCGTGGCGGGCGTCGATTCCGGCCAAACCTGGCATGAGAATGGAACCGAGGCCGCCGGCGCTGTTGACCCGCTCCATCGGCACGATCTGGATGGCACTTCACCCGTCGAGAAGGAAGGTCAAAAGTCCTGCGGTGTCGGTAATTAGCCGGCCAGTCGGCATCCGATGCGACGATGGCAATCGGTTCGATTGCGTCGGTCAGAGTCGCGTCAACTGTGCCACGATCTGCTTCTTGTCCACTTTGCCGACGGTGGTCAGGGGAAGCGAAACCACGGGAACCAGCATGTCCGGGCGCGAGTGCGTGCCCACCCCTCGTTCGTCGAGGTATTGGTTGAGTTCAGGAAGGGTGATCGGCTTTCCGCTGAAAACCACCGCTGCGCAGATCTTCTCGCCGAGGAGTTCGTCGGGTAAGGCGACCGCCGCCACCGAGGAAATCACCGGGTGTGTGAGCAGGTGCTCCTGGATTTCGGTCGCCGACACGGTCTCTCCCCCTCTGTGGATGACATCCTTGATCCGACCGGTCACCTCTAAGTATCCAGCGCGGGGACCGTCGGTAAACATGCGCACCTGGTCTCCGGTGCGGTAAAAGCCGTCCGGGCTAAATGCTGCGGTGTTGGCGTCGCCGGCGCGGTAGTAGCCGTTGAAAGTGTAGGGGCCTCGCACCAACAGTTCACCCTCTTGGCCCGGGGCAACCTCGCTTCCGTCCTCGTCGACGATGCGCAACTCGTCATGCGGCGACATGGGCCGGCCTTGGGTGTTTTCCACGACGTCAATCGGATCTCCAGGACGGGTGTAGCTCAGCATCCCTTCGGCCATCCCGAATATCTGTTGCAGCGCCGGTCCGAACGCTTCGCGCAGGAAGCGAGCCTCTTCGGGGGACATTCGTGAACCACCCACCTGAAGCAGGCGCAGCGATGTCGGCGGCGTGGGTTCCCATTCGCATGCGTGCGCCCACAACTTGGCCAGTGCGTTGACCAGCCCGGTGGCCGTCACTCCGTGCTGGTGGATAAGAGCAAACGCTGCCTCGGGGCTGGGGTCTTGGGTAAACACTGTGGTCGCCCCGACAGACATTGCTCCGAGGAACCCTGGGCAGGCCAGCGGGTAATTGTGTCCGGCGGGTAGCGCCACCAGATACACGTCAGCCGCGGTCAACTTGCACACCTGGGCGCAGGCGGTGGCGTTGTACAGGTAGTCGTCATGGGTGCGGGGGATGAGCTTGGGCATCCCGGTGGTGCCTCCGGACACCAACAGCAGGGCTGGCATCGTGGTGTCGACATGCTGGGAGGGGAGGTCGGGTGAGGCAGCGTCGAAACTTCGCAGGTTAGACAGCGATGCGAACGTTCCGGGATCGCCATCGACGAAGACATGACGCAAACGGGGATGATCCTTGGTCAGTCTGGTAGCCATCTCGCGGTAGTCGAAACTACCCACCCGCTCGGGAATGATGAGTGCTGCGGCCCCGCTCACGTCGGCGAAGTAGCCTAGCTCGGCGGCGCGGTGCCCCGGCAGACACAACACTGGGACGGCGCCCGCTCGTAGTACACCGAACAACGTGACGGCGAACTGACATGTGTTGGGCAGTTGAACCAGCACGCGTTCGCCCGGGTTGATGCCCATGCGCAGCAGCCCTGTCGCGACCCGGTCAGCAACAACGCTCAGTTCGCCGAAAGAGTAGCTGCTGGTCAAATCGATGATGGCGGTCCGTTGCGGCCAGTTCTTCGCTGCGTCGGTCAAGAGCGAATCCATCGGCCGGCCGGTCCAATAGCCGGCCCGCCGGTACTCGGCGGCCCTATCCGCTGGAAAAGGTACGAAACCTGCTGCGAGTTCATTCTGTTCGGGCAGTGATGCCGCGCTCATGCTGTCGAAACCGCCCCTCGTTCAACAGTGGTGTTGTAAAACCAAGGCACCCCGATGTTGTAGCCTAACAGAAAAGTTAGGGCAACCTATGCTAACCACTCGGGGAGGGGTCGTGAACGCACGGATAACAAGTCCCACTACGGTCCGCGATGAGGTCGCCGAGCTCTTGGGCGTCAGCCCAGACGCTCTCGACCCGGCCACCGATTTGATCGCATCGGGCCTGGATTCTATCCGGATGATGACGCTGTGCGGGCGTTGGCGCAAACAGGGCGTCAATGCCAATTTCGCGGCCTTGGCGGCTGATCCCACCGTGCAAGCGTGGTCGGATCTGGTAGCTGAACACCAAGCCGTCAGCGGATTGTGCGACGACCCAGGTCCCTCCGCCGCAGCAGCCGACAGCGGCGATCCTGCTGATCCGTTCCCACTCGCACCGCTGCAGCATGCGTATTGGGTGGGGCGCAATTTCGACCAGCAGCTCGGTGGGGTCGCTGCGCACCTCTATGTGGAATTCGACGGCGCCGGTGTCGACCCCGAGCGGCTGGCCAGAGCTGCTGAACTATTGGCGGCCCGCCATCCGATGCTGCGTGTCGAAATCGACGCCGACGGGACGCAGCGCATCGGCGATCGCGGCCTTGCGGTCACGGTGATCGACCTGCGAGATCGCGACCCCCACGCGGCCGCGGAAGCTCTGCAAATCACCCGTACCGACAAGTCTCATCAGCTACTCGACGGTGAGGTGCTCGAGCTAACGCTGTCGCTGCTGCCCTACGGCCGCACCCGCTTACACGTCGATCTGGACATGCAAGGCGGCGACGCGGTGAGCTACCGCATCATCATGTCCGACCTCGCGGAGCTTTATCAGGGCAACCAGCTGCCGGAGCTGAACTACACCTACCGCGAGTACCGGACCGCCATAATCCCGATGGAAGCGGCACGATCCGACACCGACCGCGACTGGTGGACGCAACGCATCCCCGACCTGCCCGATCCTCCTGCGCTGCCCTTGGTCCCACGATCTGAGCAGGACAACCCCCGCAGCAGCCGGCGGCGCTGGCACTGGTTCGATGCTCACGTCCGCAAAGCGTTGTACGCCGCCGCCCAGCGCCGTGGTATCACCCCGGCCATGGCGTTCGCAGCGTCCTACGCCGGGACACTGGCCAGGTGGTCCACTAGCCGCCGATTCCTGCTCAACGTGCCGATGTTCGGCCGCGAACAGTTGCACCCCCACGTGGACAGGCTGGTGGGCGACTTCACCTCATCATTGATGCTCGACGTTGACCTGAACGGCGCCAACACCCCCCTCGCCCGGGGGCTTGCGCTGCAAGAGGCCCTGCATTCCAGCGCCCGCCACGTTGGCTATTCAGGTCTGTCGGTGCTGCGCGATCTGAGCCGCTACCGCGGCGTCCAGACGCTGGCACCGTTCGTGTTCACCAGCGGCGTGGGTCTCGGCGACCTGTTCGCCGGTACGGTGACTGAACAGTTCGGAGAGCCCGTATGGACCCTCTCCCAAGGCCCTCAAGTGCTGCTTGACGCACAGGTAACTCCAGTCGCCGGCGGCCTGCTGGTGAACTGGGACACCCGCGAAGAGGCATTCGCGCCGGGCGTCATCGACGCGATGTTCGCTCATCACCTCGCCGAGCTGCACAGGCTCACCGACGACGACTCCTGGTACACCGCAGATCCGCCCGACGTCGGCGAAGAACAGCGAGCCGTGCGGGCCGCAGTCAACAGCACGATCGCGCAGCCGACAGGCGAGGCGTTGCATGACGGGTTCTTCCGCCAAGCCGAACTACAGCCAGACGCACCCGCGGTTTTTGCGCGCTCCGGTGATCTCACCTACGCGCAGCTGCGCGACCAGGCGTTGGCGGTAGCTGCTGCACTCCGCGCACAAGGCGTGACCTCCGGCGACACGATCGCCGTGATCGGCCCCAAGAACGCTGAACAATTGCCGGCGGTCTTGGGCATCCTTGCTGCCGGGGGCGTCTATCTGCCCATCGGTGCCGATCAGCCGCCGACACGGGCACGACACATCCTGCAGACGGGCTCAGTCCGGTTAGCCCTTTATTCCGGGGAACAGCAGACACTGCCGACGGTTCCCGGCCTGCGACTTGCCGAGCTGCTATCTGGTCAGCGGGTCGGAATAGGCGAATTCACGTTTGTGAAATCTGACCCTAGTGCCCTCGCATACGTGCTGTTCACCTCGGGTTCCACCGGCGAACCCAAAGGGGTGGAGCTGACCCACAACGCAGTAATGAACACCGTCGAATTCCTAATCCAGCATTTCGATATCGGCTCCACCGACCGTTGGCTCTCGCTGGCCACCCTGGAATCCGACATGTCCATACCGGACATCTTCGCCAACTTGCGCGCCGGCGGAGCCGTCATCGTCGTCGACGAAGAACAGCGCCGCGATCCCGACGCCTGGGCCCAATTGATTGACACTCACCGTGTCACGGCGCTGAACTTCATGCCAGGGTGGCTGGAGATGCTGCTCGAGGTGGGCGACGGACGACTATCCTCACTGCGGACAGTGGCCATCGGGGGCGACTGGGTACGTCCCGAACTCGCCCGCCGACTGCAGCTGCAGGCGCCCAACGCCCGATTCGCCGGACTTGGCGGGGCCACCGAAACCGCAGTCCACGCAACGATCTACGAAGTCATCGATGCCGCCAGCCTGCCGAACACCTGGAACTCGGTGCCCTACGGTGTGCCGCTGCCGAACATGGCCTGTCGGGTCGTCAACGACGCAGGCGGTGATTGCCCCGACTGGGTGATCGGCGAGCTCTGGGTATCGGGGCGGGGCATCGCGCGCGGCTACCGCGGTCGCCCCGATCTGACCGCCGAGCGCTTCGTCGAATACCCGTTGGGCGGGGAAATGCGGACCTGGTACCGCACAGGAGACCTGGCGCGCTACCTACCCGGCGGCGGCACACTGGAGTTCGTCGGGCGGGCCGATCACCGCATCAAGATCAGCGGATACCGCGTCGAGCTCGGCGAAGTCGAAGCCGCACTGCGACGGGTGCCGGGGGTATACACAGCGGTCGCCGCGGTCGTTCCCGGTCCCGGCGAAACCGACGTGCTTGCAGCGGCGGTCTGCGCCGACGATACAGCCCTGACACCAGCTGACATCTGCGACGACCTCGTCGATCTCCTTCCCGCGCACATGATTCCACGCCACATCCTGCTGCGGGAGCGGATCCCGTTCACCGATTCCGGCAAGATCGATCGCACGGCGATAGCCAGCTCGCTCGCCGAGGCGTCGGCACAGCAATCCCGTGACACCGCGACCAGATTCGAAGCGCCGCCAACGACATTGGAGAAAGCTCTGTGTCATATCGTCGGGGAAGTTCTGCATCTCGCCAACAACACGGTAGGCGTCTATGACGACTTCTTCTCCCTCGGCGGTGATTCCATCCTCGCGACGCAAGCGGTCGCCCGCATCCGTGAAGACCTCGACTCGCCGAATCTGATGGTCTCCGATGTCTTCGTTACCAGGAATGTCGCCGGCCTGGCCGAGCGAATCACCACCCGGGAAGCCAGCGATGAGCGACTAGATCTGCTGGCACAGCTTTATCTGGAAATCGTCGACATGTCCGATGCCCAAGTGATTTCTGCACTCGAGACCAGAGGACCGAAGCGCCTCGACGGCATCGGCACCTGAAATCGATCTTCAGCGGTCAACCCCGACAAAGCTGCTTCATTCATCCGGAGCCACAGGCACACAGACCATCTGACACGCCCTGGCGCGCAGACCTGTCCGCGTTGCTGTGGCACGTGACCCATCACAGATATGCCGCCGGGTGGTTCCTCCCGGGCCGGTGCCGCCCTGACCCCTGCACTGGAAAGGAGCGCAAGGCCCGTGGCAATGGTGGCAGAAACGGTGGACGCTGTCATCGGTGGCGACACCCACTCATTGGAGATGACCGCACCGAACGGTGCGACGATGGCGACACTGACGATCACAACAACGCTTGCGGATTCGCCAAAGCACCGGCCTGGATCGCTTAGCATGCGCCCGGGCCCCGCGTCGTCGTTGGACTCGAGGGCACTCGCAGTTACGGAATCGGGTTGGCTCGTGCGCTTGGCAGCGCCGGCCTGACCGTCGTGGAGGTCGAGTGCCCCCGCCGGCAGTACCGGCGTCGCGGCAAGTCTGATCTGATCGACGCACGACTTGCTGCTCTTGAGGTGCTGCGGATGGATGATGTCCGAAAGCCGTTGCCGCGCAGTGACGGTGACCGCGAAGCCATTCGTATTCTTTTTGGCGTGCGGTACCTCAAACGCTATACCGCCCGCGAACTCTTTCGCGTCCTTAATGCCTCTGTCGCGCATTGACAACATAGAAGCGCCTTCGAGAGACCTGCGTGGGCACATCCGCCACCGGGTCAGCACGGTGCCGGGAAGTGCGGCCGCTACTGGCCGGCACCGGGCTGACTCCGGCCAGTGCCGCGAAGGCTGCTTCATGGCGGCACCGGCCGCGATGTGACCAGGACACGATCAACTGACCGCCGCTCACCGGCTTGACCCCGAGCCGGTCTTGCAGGCCGGGGGCGAACGCTTCGACCAGCTCGGCCAACTGACGCTTGTTATCGGCAAGGACGCGAGCACTCTCGCGGATCGCCAATGCCAGCAACGTGCTTCAGCGCGACGCACTTTCGCTTCGGTCCGTTTTCGACACTGCCGCGACTTCGCAGAAGCCATCGAATCGGTGAGTCGCCCGGCAGGAATCTGCCCCGCAGCCCACACGCAGTGAGACCTACCGAAAAGATATCTGCGAGTCAAGTTGCCGGGGTAATGAGTTCGCTCAGGAAGCGTGGTCGAGTGTGACATGGTAGCCCATGGCCTCGAGTTGCCGTACAGGACAAGGGAATTGGGTGACGGATGGACAACCCCGGCAACGGCGCGCCAACCACCTCTACACCCGCAACTGTGAAGAGCCGGAAGAGCTCGACCCGCTGGCGGTCGTCCTGTTCGCGAAGAAAGCCGGACTCATAGGCGCTGTCGCTACGCGCCACCGTCCAATCGAACGGTGCTCACTCTGAAACGCAATCACATGCCAGAATGAACGGAGTCGATGCCCGCCACGCGGCCGCCACGGGCGCGACCCGCTGCCGAGTCCCTGTTGCTGTGTTCGGCTTATTGGTCGGGTTGGCTTGACCCGTTTTCAGTTGTTCGCGCAGGGCCCACCGGCGTGTGGATGTTCCTGGGCGCGCAGCGTTCTTCGGTCAGCGCTCGGTGGCCAGCGTTGAGCGGTGTCGCTGATTGTGCTCGTGCTTGCAGTCGGCGATTACCACCCGGCTCTCCGGCAGAATGCCCCAATGGTTGCGATCGTCAGCGGTCACGTTGGTCCAAAGGTTAAGAGGGGTTGCACCCTCAACTGTGCAGAGCCGCTTTTCCGCCCAGCGCACCCGCCCGGCAGCTGCAGAGTGCCTCAACCCGATACCTATCGTGAACCCCAGCTGTCATTCACGAAGCACCCGCTTCGTCCGGTGTCCAGGTGCCTGGGACCATCGGCAGCTTCGGCCCGCTGCCGAATTCGTCCTCGGCCAGCGTGGTCAGGCCCGCCGCCGCGCCTGCTTCCTTAACCACAGTGCCTGCGAAACCCAGATGTCCGGCGCCTTGATCCGACGCAACGGTCGACAGTCCCGGCTCCCTACTCGGCGGTCCGCTCCAATCCGGGTCAACGTCGACATTCATGTCCATGAACTCGTCGCCGTGGTCGTGCAGCGCCGCGCGCCGACGTCGACGTGCCCGCGCACGCGCGGCCTCGCCGGTTGCCGCCGCGGCAGCATCGGGCTCTGGCGCCTTCTTCTTGGCACTGGCACTGGCGCCACTGCTCATCCCGGACCCGGACCCGAAGCCGATACCAGGGCCGCCGCCCACTAGGAACGGGTAGCCGAAGCCTGCGGCGGCCGGGGCCGGTGGCGGGGGTGCCGGCCCCGCGCTGATGACCGCGCTTACAGAAGGCGCAGGCGCGGGCGCCGGCGACGCGGGCGCGACCGACGCAACCGGGGCCATCCCCGCGACCGGCAACATTGGTCCTGCGGGGGGGACAGACGGCGCCACGACGGCAGGGATCGCCGTAGGCTGAATGGCGGCCAAACCGGAGAGCCCCGCTAGGCCGCTGACCGCTCCGAGATTAGTGACGCCGGCACCGAGCCCGACCCCCAGTAACAGCGGGGCCTGATTCACCGCTTGAAAAATCTGCGGTATGTGCTCGGGGTAGTCGAAGAAGATAAGATCAAAATAGGACTGCAAGGCCTCTTGCGGATTTGTAAAAAGTTCCTGAACAAACGTTTCGAAATCTTTCGGGAATTCGATGGCACGAGCAACCCACCAGTACGGGTCGGCCGCATTCGTATATTCTTCGAAAGGAATCCCGTTCAGGGTGCCGTCGGCGGGATCCCAGATCACGCGGCCACCGGAGAAGACGCGCAAGAACTCCGCAACGACATTGTCAATGAAGGTCGCGTCGCCTCCGTGCGCGACCTCATCCGCCTGTTCGCTCTCAGGGCTCTGCTGCACGATCTCCGGTGCGGGATCGGTCTGCGGTGTCGACGCCAGCGCCGCATCGGACACTGCTTGATATGTCGCCATCGTGGTGGCGGCCTGGATCCACATCCGCACGTAGTCGGCCTCGTTGAGCGCGATCGGGATGGTATTGATCCCGAAGAAGTTGGTCGCCACCAACGTTTGGTGGATGACGTGGTTAGTAGCGAGTTCGGGCAGCGTCGGCATCGCCGCCAGCGCGGTTGTATATGCGGCGGCCGCGATCTCGTGCTGCGCAGCGGCGTCCGCGCTGGTTGTGCTGGCCTGGGTCAACCACGCCAGATACGGCGTGTGCGCGCCGACATACTGCTCGACGCTCGCTCCCTCCCAGGCCCCGCCCTGCACCGCACCCAACTCGGCCATGAGTCCGTCGGCCACCTGCATGTACTCGGTGCTCAGCGCTGACCACGCCGCGGCGGCCGACAACAACGGGCCGGGGCCCGGACCGCTGCTAAGCAGCGTCGAATGCACCTCAGGCGGCGACGCCATCCACATCGTGCCCATCTGAACCCTCTTCCCCAAGCACCCCAGCTTCGAACCTTACTGGGTTTGAAAATCGTTTTCAACACGGGCGAAAATCAGCTCGCTGAAGTGATTGCCCGACCGCGAGAGGGGCCATGGCGCGTAGGTGCGCGGTCCTATGGCCGGCCCATTTAAGGAGGGAAACCCGATAGCGGGCCCGCACCGGGTGGCCAAGCTACTGGTCGCAGACGAGCACGCCCGCAATCCCGACCGATAGACCATCCCCGACAAGGTCCACAGTGACCGCCCGCTGGCGCCGAAACTGCTCGACCAGCCCAAAATCGTTGATGTCCCGGTCTGCTCGGTGGATGCCGGAGGCCACCTTGGGCGTAGGCTCCGCCGGATCGGTGCGGACACAGATTAGGAGGGGAGCGATGGTGGTCAGACTGCGCATGAGCCGCCGCAACGGCTGGGCGGTGGTGGCGGCCGCCGTTGTCGTGGTCGTGGTGGCGGCAGCGATCGGGGCTGCAGTGTGGTACCGCCGCGCACAGGACCCCGATCACGTGGATTGCCACAAGGCCAAGTGCGTGGCACTGACGTTCGACGACGGGCCGACCCCGTTTACCGACCGGCTGTTGCAGGTGCTACATCAGCGTGACGCGAAGGCGACGTTCTTCTTGATCGGCAACAAGGTGGCCCGCGATCCACAAGCGGCCAAGCGCATCGTCGACGCAGGCATGGAGGTAGGCAACCACACCTGGGAACACCCCAATATGACCACGATCGATCCAGCCCAGATCCCGCGACAGTTGGCGGCCGCCTCCCAAGCCATTGCCGCGGCGATCGTATACAAACCCACACTGCTGCGCACCGCCGGCGGGCTGATCAACGACGTCGTGCTCAGCGAAGCCAGAAGGCAGGGCCTGGCCGACGTCAACTGGGATGTCATCCCGTACGACTGGATCAACGACGCCAACACCGCCGCCACACGCTCCATGCTGATCACCCAGATCAAGCCCGGATCAGTGGTGCTGCTACACGACACCTATTCCAGCACCGTGGATCTGGTGTATCAGTTTCTCCCGGTGCTGGCGGCCAACGGCTATCATGTGGTCACGGTAAGTCACCTCCTTGGCTCGCGTTCACCGGGCAGCAGTTACGGAGGGCGGGAAAACGGGCCCCCAGTCAACTTGTTGCACGACATCGATCCCGCGGCCATACCGACGTTGCCGGCTACCGCGTCGTCGAAGCCCGCGCCGAACATCCCGATCACCGATCTGCCGAACCAAAGTGCAGGCGGCCCACCGCAATAGGGTCGCCCTCACTATTGGGGTCCGCATCAAATCGACCACCAATTAAGCTCGCAGAACAACACCAGCCGCAAGATCACCCGATGCCAGACACGACGCGCTGATCTTCGACGGCTCCCCCGCTAGTCAACACCTAGCCGTTCATTCAACGTCGGCTCGCGACTTGGTAGCAGGGGGCCGAGCACCGGTCAAGGTGTCGCTGGCCCCGCCTCGAAGCCTCGACTCGCTGGGCGGAGTGTTCCCTGGGTGGTTTGGCCATCGCGGCCGATGACGAGCTGAGGACCGCGACAACCTGCGCTGAGGCCGGATCTGGTCGCGGCTCGGCGCTTTCGGCGCCGGGGAAGCCGATCGCGCGGCTGTTCCGGTAGGTCTCGATGACCGCGAGTAGTTCGGCTTCGATGGGCACGCTGCGTTGTGGGCCGCCTTCAACTTTGGCGGCATGTTGGCCCGCTTCGGTTCCGTGAGAAATCAGCGGTCGAGGCCGGTGGCGTGCGGCCATCGCGCACTTGCCTCCCGTCCCGCCGGGCTATGGGTTGCCGCCTACCCCGTCGTCCGGTTGGGAGTTCGACGCCGAGTCGGCGGCCCAAGTGCCCGGCATCATCGGCATGCGCGGACCGCCACCAAACGCGTCGTCGGCCAGTGTGATCAAACCGGCCGCCGCAGAGATGTTCGGACGCGGCACGGTTCCGGCGAACCCCAGCGTTCTCGCGCCCTGATTTGAAGCCGACGAACCGCCCGCATCGGGCTCCAAATCCATGTATTCGTAGCCGCGACCCAGCATAGTGACCTTCGCCCGCCGGCGCCGCGGTGCCGCGGACGGCTCGGGGGGAGTCGCCGCGGCACCGGGGGCCTCGGCACTGTCGGGTGCGGGTGCTTTCTTCCGGGCACCGGCGCCGGCCGCGCGTTTGGCAGCTGAGGCAAGGTCACCGACCAGGTAGCCGAAATTTTCCATCCCCGCACCCATACCTAGGCCCGCGCCCGCCCCACTCACCGACGGTGGCGCGGCCGCCGGCGGCGGCGCTCCGGGCGCGGGTGTCGAAGCGATCGCCTCCGCGGGAGGCGGTGTCGGGGACGCACTAGAGGAGAGAATGCTGGGGGCAAGCGCCGCAAGGGGCGGCGTGGCGGGCACCACAGGAGGCGCCGGCGGCGATGCTACGGCGGCCAACGCCGCCAGGCCCTTGACGCCGATCGGTGTCAACACCGCCGCTGCAGCCAACGGCACCAAAGGAGCAGTCAGCAGCGGCACCAGAACCGTGATCAGCACGATCGTCTGCTCTAGCAGAGTCTTCAGCAACGCGATGGTGTCGGTGATGATCGTGCCGACGGCTTCGACGGTGACGAAGAGAATGGTGAAACCGATGGTCGTCGGGTTACCCGACGCGAATGCCGCAGTGAGATCCAGGGAGATGTAAAAGAACGTCTGCGCCAAGAATGCGGCGTACTGACCGATGTCCATCGGGTAACCGAGCGCGAACGCGATGTTGAACGGGCTCAGGAACGAAAGTGGGTTACCCAGCAGTGGCAGGTACGGATCGAATCCGGCGAACATCGATTGAAAATACGGGCTCTCGAACAGAGCGTCGATTAACGGTTGGAAGTTGGCGTCGTAGTACTCGACGTATCCGATCTGCTCCAACCATTGAAAGAAGTCGTTCTGTTGGTCGGCGGGCAACGGGAACTGCCCATTGATAATCTTCGCCAGCGCTTGGGCTGCGTTGACGATGTACGGCGCCGACAGGGGATGCGAAGCAGCCGCCACCAGCGCATCGATGAGCTCTTGATAGGTGCTCATCACCGTCGCGGCCTGAATCCACATCCGCACATAGTCGGCTTCGTTCAGGGCGATCGGGATCGTATTGATGCCAAAAAAATTGGTGGCTGACAGCACCGCGTGCGTGGCGTGGTTAGCGGCCAACTCCAGCAGCGTCGGCATGTCGGCCAGGGCGGTCGTGTACGTGGCTGCCGCAGTTTCTTGTCGCACAGCGGTGGCCGCGCTGTCGGCGCTGGCCTGCGCCAGCCACGCCAGGTAAGGCGCATGGGCGGCCACGTAGGCAGCAGCAGTCGGGCCGTCCCAGGTCCCGGCCTGCACCGCCGCCAACACCGCCATGAGTTCTTGAGCTGTCTCCGCGTATTCGGAGCTCAGCGAAGTCCACGCCGCCGCGGCAGCGAGCAACGAGCCTGAGCCCGGGCCGCTACTTAGCAGCGCCGAGTGCACCTCGGGCGGTGCGGCCATCCAAATCGGGGCGGTCATCGGAATGCCGGCCTGAGCCATGCGAGCATCGACGATCAGCTCTCTCGGGGTACACCGCCCCGGGTCGCAGGACGCGATGACGCGAGTCTCCTGGCTCTCGGATCGCTGCTCGCCTCGCCTTCCAGCTTTCGCCGTGGCCTATGAGGGTCGCTTCCCGATTACAGTGGCGGGACCGCACCGGATTCACACCGGCTTCCTACTTCGTCATTGCCTTACGTGTTACATTGTCGCACTCCACTGGTCCACGCAAATGACAAATCAGCGAGATTGCTAGTACCGATTGAATACACATGCACGGTCACCGGGACCCCGTGAATAGTCCACGCGTTCTGCAGTGAGTCCCTAGGTCCTGTGTCTCGTCGGCTGAGGGTGCTTAACCCCCGGTAGTGGATGCCTGCAATGCAACGGCTCGACCCCGGCATGGCGGCTGACAGAAGAAGCCACCGACAAGGTCCAGCAACGCCGACAGCGTTACGTTGACGACGACGTCCACGCGCCGAGCGTGATCACCCTTAACGCGGTCGCCTCATGGCCATTGGCGGCCTCGCGGATCCGCAGGCCAGCCCGGACCATTGGATCTCCCACCATCCGCTCACCGACGAGGTGGTTGAGCAAAAACCCGACAAAACATCCGACTGCAGCCATTGCGGCCCATCTCGCCTCGCGATTGGCGATGGCGCAACTCTGGTAGCTCGGCGGAGAGGCAGCGATCGCCGCCGGGCCTGGACATCCGAGAGCGGCTCGGCGATCTGCAGCTCCTTCAAGATCAACTGCGACCGACTCGATGACTGCGATTCGGTAGAGACTGCTAATCGTCTGGTCCGCAACGGGCTCTCACACGGGACGTCCGACTCCAACGGCTGGCCGATCAGCTGCATGGGGTTGGCCACGAGTTGCTCGGCAGCGTAATCGATGGGCGGATGCCCGCGCCGCCGCCCTGCCCATTCCGAGCTCAGCCTCCGCATTGCGGCAACCTCATTCACGCCGTCGGCCTATCCCGGGTCAGCGGCGGGCTCTGTCAAAGGCCGGGGCGCGGTTCCTGTTTCATGGTGCGACTCTGATAATGCCTGGCGGCATGGAAGGCGTAGGAGAAGGCTCCATCGGGCCGCGACCGCGGTCGCCGCCGCCAGCGCCACCGCTGCCGGCACCGCCGCCACCACCGCTGCCGGCACCGCCGTCACCACCGCCGCCACTGCCAGCAGCACTCCCCGGCAGAGGAGCATTGGCGGGAGCGCCACCTGTTGCGTCGGGGGCGGCGGCTCCTGGGGCGGCGGGGGCTCTTGGGGTGGCGCTGGCGGCGGCTCCCGAGGCGGGGGTGGCGGCTCCTGAGGTAGCGGCGGCGGCTCCTGGGGCAGGGGCGGCGGCTGCTGCGGTGCGGGTGTCCGTGGGGGTAGGAGGACATGCGCTGGCGGAGGCGATGGCACCGGAATCTGAGGTGGACTCGGCGCGACGGTCTCCCCTGTAGAAACGGTTTCGACCAGCGGAGCGAGAAGCGAGTTGCAGTCTGATCGGTCGCCGCAGCAGGGGCCCGCAACAAAGACGCCGCCGCCCATCGAGTAAAGCCGTCGCACCACCCCGCTGGATGCCCGTTTCCGGCCCGCCGCCGGCGTGTTGATCATGACCGGCGCCGGCAGGCGGCAGCGCAAATCGCATTCTGAGGTCACTGTGCTGTGCGTGTACGCAGCAACCCGGGGCGTGGGTTCATTCAATCCGGGCGCGGAATTAGCCGTGACAGGGGCCAACTTGTCCTGGTTGAAGGGGCAGTAGACCTGCACAGCCGCAGTGACGAAGCGGGAGAAGGTGCGTGTGAGGCGGTCGCGACGGTATTGGCGCAGGTTCGGGTCATGGTTGACCGCAAAGTTGGTCATCGACTCGACTACGCCATCGAACGGCATGCCGCCGTCAAGGCGGCCACAAACCTCATGGGCTAGCGCAATCAGGCTCGGTACGTTCTCGAGGGCGGGAATGCCATGTCTGTCGAGCGATGCCAAAAACTGGTCGTCCTGGCTCGGGTCGGCCACTGCTGCACTGCCCGCAGGATTGCGGCGCCGACCAATAGCACTGCGGCGGTAGCCACGACGCCCGCACGGCGAGCGGTACCGGTAAACATGACAGTGGTCTCCGTCCTATAGGTTCGCCGATTGACGGGCTGGCGTGGTGACCGATGTCACTTGTCTGGCCGTCTGTACACCCCCGGCTTCTGCTGCTGTGACATTGCTCAAATATGCGGCCCGGGCCGGTGGCATTAGTGGCAAACCGTCTCGGGATATCTACTATCTATGTACAAAGATAGTAGATCGGAGTGGGGTCACTCGCAATCACGCTCGGTCCGTTGGTACCACCGTCGCCGTGGCCGTTCGCCCGCCGCGTGGCCGTTTACGACGGAGACCTGCAGGGCAACCTGAACACCGCGGACTTCGGGATCCCGCTCGCCGACCGGGCTAAGGGCTGGCATTTGGCATTGGTGATTCAGTGCCGCGCCGCAGTGAGCCGGCATAAAGGACATGCGGCTAACCAGGGACCGCGGTGTCGCTGAGCGGAAAACGTCCGACCGCCATGGCCTCGGTCATCGCATGCGACACCAGGGTCATGCAGGACAACAGCGGTCATGCATCGGTTACGCCACGAGGCTCGCCGCCCGTCAGGTTCTTGCCCCGCTCGCCCAGTAGTCGGTCTGCAAGCATCGAAAAGACCAGTCCCATGGTCACCCACAGCACCAGCTGCGTACCCAGCGACACCAACCTGAACTGATAGAGAACATCAGCGGGGAAGCCAGGATAGGTGATCGTCCCCGCGGAGTCGCGCAGAGGCTCAGGGGTCTCGTCAACAGTCGGCCATAGCAGCATGACTGCCGCGATCACGACGATGTAGCCTCCGGCTGCGGTCAGCCCAGCGTTCCACGCACCAAGTCGCGCTGCAAGCAGCCTGGCCAGCAATAGCGCGCCGATCGCCAGCGCAACCGACACCAGCAGCATCACCAGATACCATCGGGTGCGCGCGCCGATCGTGTCCGATTGACCGACGGCCGGCGGATTTGACGGGTATTTCACGAACGGCACCAGGTATACCGCGGTGAAGATTCCGCTCGCCAGGCGGATCGAAAGAGCGCGTGGGCTAACATCTTTCGATCGTCCATAAGCGACGCAGAAGGCGACAGCGAACAGGGCACCTATCGCGATGCCGAAAAACAGCAAACCGAAACCTAATCCGGCGTTGCCCTGTGTGCCGCGGGTGAACAGTTCGGCGCCGTGTTCGTGAACGCCCGAAGGGTGCGCTGCGTCGATGCGGCCGTCTTCATACTCTATTGCGCGGGCAATGACCGGCTCAGCCAGTAGCCGGGCGAAGACGAACGCCAGCACAGCACCAACCGCGCCCGCCAGGACACCGCGCGCTATCAGACGCTTTTCCATGTGGACGGCTCAGTGGCAGGGAAATCCGATCAGATGCCTTGGGTCATGTAAGAACTCGTGCACGTACGTGTCGTTGCCGAACAGCGATACCGCGCCTTGGTCTATACCGACCAAGTAGAGCACCAACAGCGCCAGGAAAGCGGTTGCCGCCAACCAGAGCGCCGAACGCGCCGTTGACAGATCGCGCGTGCCCACCTGGGTTGTTTGCGAATGCGCCATCATGTGCTCCTTCTGGGAATCTCGCGTCCCGCTCGGGCTGATGACGGGCCGCGGGTCTGACTTTAGACAGTGGCGCGACCGTTCTGGAGTTTCACCAGATTCCGTAGCTCGTCTACAACATCAGCCAGTGTAAACCGGACGCAGAAACGGCACACTTCTGACGGGTGACCTGACTTCGTCACTGTGGGCGGTCCGATGTTTGGTCCGCATATCAGGGGTTGTCCACGAGCACCCGCCGGATAATCCCGGTTATCCATCGTGTTCGCGGGGCGGCGACCGGTGTTTTGTAGAGCCGACTATGAAGCACCGTCGGTCACCAGTTTCTCGAGCTCCGCGATATCGGTGTCGGTGATCTTGCCGCGCAGGGGACTCGCAACTTTCCAGTCGTCTGTAGTTTCGCGTACCGGCCGGCAACAACCGCGACGCCTATCCCCAGACGAGCAGCCAGAACAACAAGATCCTGTCGCGAGCGAGCCTTGGCGATGAGGTGATTTGCCTCGCCGGGAAACAGTGTCTCGCAGGCAAATGCATCGGCTTCGTCTTCTGCAGGGTCATCGTCCCCTCTTTCGCAATCAAGGTCGAGAAAGGTTATACGACGCTGATGTTTGACCACATGGCCAAGCTCGTGCGCGAGGTTAAACCAAAAGATGTCGGGTTTGCGATGCCGCTCGGTCATTCCGATGACAGGGGTTTCGCCGTCGAGCCACCATGTGGCGGCGTTAATTCTAGTGCCGGGAACTTCCCGGACGAAGGTCAGAACGACACCCGCTGTGGCCAGCGTCGTGCGGGCCGCGAGAAACCCGTTGGTGACCGAGAGGTTGGTATAGCCGGCAACGCTTTGGCGGCTTTCCGAATGTTTCGCATACTGAGCGGAGCTGTATCGGTATGGGCCGCGGAGAGTTCCACTAGGCGCAGCGATAGTGCGGTGTTGTGTTCAGCGACGGTGAATGCTTGGCTGCGCCGAAATGAAACCCTACGTTGCATCCAGCGCTTGTCGAAGGCCTCGGGTGAAGCCACCTGAAAGAATCTCAAGGTCTTGTCGACCTTCGTCGCGTCGTCGTCGTCGGCACTGATAATTGCATTTCGCAGCAGCGTGGGCTGGTCGAATCGGCTCACCCACGTAATGTGTTGGCCGAGAGCTTCTTTCGATTTTCGGCGGAGCTATGGTAAGAGCCGTCGCCCGCATTTGGTCGCCGTTCCGTCTCTCGGGATTGGTTACGTCCAAACCTCACAAGGAATGGACGTTTGCGAGTTGTCCGCTTTGCCGACGGGCGCGTCCGGCGAGCCGTCCAAGCGCCAATGTATCTCCGACGAATAGACCATAAATAATCAAACTTATCCATGAGTCAGCACGGCAGTCGCCAATTCGTTGTCGAATGAAAGCGGCTGCACAGCAATATGTTTCAGTCCCGATCTCAATGACTACGTCTGCCAAAGAACATCAAGCCCAGGGAAGCTCTACAAAACTCGAGCGACTGCGAGAGAAGCATTTGCGGATCGCGCAGATCATGGCACAGTCCGCAGACGGTGAGGGCACCGTCACGGTGTTGTTGTGTACCGATCGCCGGTAGCTTTGCCTACGATCATGACTCGTGATGCTGCGATGCACCGCCAAGGTGTTGGCGCTAGTGGGGGTGTCTGAGTCGGCCCTCGGCGAAGCCTGCCCGCAGGACTGGTATGCCCACCTGATCTGGATCGACCGGCGCAAGTGCCTGCTGGTGACCCACGCCGGCACCTTGTTCTCGGTGTTCATGCCGAACGTCACTGCCACCGGCCTGCGCCCGATCGGCTCGGCCGTCGTCTCGGCGATCCAGGCCGCGCTGCAAGCCGAACACCTGCCCATCGATACGCTCGGCGAACTCGATCCCCAGAAGGTGGCCGTGGCGAAGACCACCGACCGCCGCATCCTGGGCACCATCAACGATCTAGCGTTCACCATCGAACACGTCATCGCCACTAATGGCGGTCTGGCCCGCTGCGACATCAACGCGCTCCACCACGGCCTGCATCGCACCATCAACAGCATCACCGGCTACATCCCACCGATCGACATGGTCACCGACAGCCATCAAGGCCAGCGGTAAAAGCGGTCAGATGCGGGGAGGGAACCGGCCTGCCGGGGAGCTAAATCCGTCACTGTGACGTAATGCTATGTGCAACAACACTTCTGCGTATTGCCGTACCGGCCCGATCCGCCCGTCCATGTCCGTTGTCCGTTCTCATTGATGTTGGGGCATTCTCATTGAAGCTGGGGTAAGTGCGTGTCTTTCTCATTGAATCTGGGATCCATGATTCAGCAGATCATCGCCGGCAGCCTGCGCCGTCCGCCGGATCTGCCCATGCGGTCGATGGTGGACACAACGGTGCGCCATACCGGCCGTGACTGCGCGACACAACCACGGGCGTCCGCCACGGTGGTTCGGCTACTAAATCTCACGGCTACAAGTAGCAGGTGGGGTCGAGCACCGCGCACAACGCTTGCAGCGATTCCGGCCGCACCCGGTGAAAGACGTTCATGCCGCGGCGATCTGAGATGGCGAGCCCGGCTTTGCGTAGTTGGCCGAGATGGTGGCTGACCGTGGACTCCGAGATTGCCAGGACGGTGGCCAGGTCCCCACTGGTTTCCTCACCGGCGGCGGAGCTGAACAGATACGACATGATCTTCACCCGCACCGGATCGGCGATCGCCTTCAGTCGCATCGCCACCGCCAGGGCGTTCTCATCGCTGATCGGCCCCGCTGCCACCGGCGCGCAGCAGACCGGCGCGGACATGTCGATCACCGGCAACGCTTTAGGCATCTCCCTATCCTGCCATGGTTCTTGACATATATCAAAAAGGTGGCATGTTGGGCATCGGCGCGCTAGTTCGATATATGTCTCACAAGTCGGAGGAGGATCCGCTTATGTCCCGTGTTCAACTCGCCCTCAATGTCGATGATCTCGATGAGGCGATCACGTTTTACTCCAAGCTGTTCAACACCACCCCAGCGAAGGTGAAGCCGGGTTATGCCAACTTCGCCGTTGCCGAACCCCCGGTGAAGCTGGTGCTGCTGGAAAACCCCGGCCAGGGCGGCACCATCAACCACCTCGGTGTCGAGGTCGAGTCCAGCGAGCAGGTGCACGCCGAGATTGCTCGGCTCTCCGGTGCGGGTTTGTTCACCGATGAGGAGATCGGCACCACCTGTTGCTTCGCCACCCAGGACAAGGTGTGGGTGAGTGGCCCGGCCGGGGAGAAGTGGGAGGTCTACACCGTGTTGGCCGATTCCGACACCTTCGGCACCAGCCCGCAGCGGCCAGCGGACGCCGACGCCGCCGTGTGCTGCGGCGGATCGTCCACGGAAGCAGAAACTGCAACAGCATCCTGCTGCTAGTCGCTCGCGACCTACCGCGGCCATGGCGACCTGGCCGCGGTAGGCGCATGATCGGGGCATGGACCGCGACGCCATAGCTGCTGACCTGGAGCGCGCGCGTGTGACGTTTCATCAGCTGTTAGCAGCGGCCGGCACAGACGACTGGCGCACACCATCGTATGGAACCCGATGGACCAATGAGCAATTGCTGTTCCACATGGTGTTCGGCTACATGGTCGTGCAACGGCTGCTGCGACTCGTGCGGGTGATGGGCCGCCTGCCTGACGGGGTGAGCGCGGCATACGCCCGGCTGCTCAACGCGGCGACGACGCCGTTTCATCAGATCAACTACTACGGATCATGCTCGGCCGCATTGTTCTACAACCGGCGACGGATGGGCGCCAAATTTGACCGGGTCATCGCTGCACTGCAACGCCGACTCGCACGAGAGACCGACGATGACCTGCGTCGCGGCATGCATTTCCCACCGAGGTGGGATCCGTTCTTCTCCGACTACATGACGCTTGAAGAGGTCTACCGATACCCCGGGCGCCACTTCGACTTCCACGCGAAGCAGCTCACCTTCACCTGCCACACCTAGCGTTCATTTGCCAACTGGATTCGATATCTGTCAATATCGATGCATGTCGAAGTCATCGGAGTTGTTGACCGACCAGGGCTGTTGCCCACCCGGGGCGCTGCTGCGTGAGCCACTGTCGGCCGCGGCGGCCGCGGATATGGCGAGCAAGCTCAAGGCGCTGGCTGATCCGGTCCGGCTGCAGTTGTTCTCGGCGATCGCCAGCCACGCTGGCGGGGAAGCCTGCGTCTGTGACATCTCGGGCGGGTTGGAGGTTTCCCAGCCCACCGTGAGCCATCACCTCAAGGTGCTGCGTGACGCGGGGCTGCTCACTTCTGAGCGTCGAGCGTCGTGGGTGTATTACGCGGTGGTACCCGACGCGCTGGCCAGCCTGTCGGTGCTGCTGGGCGCCGCTGCCGACACGGCGGGGGCCCCGGCATGACTGACGCTGCGGTATCTCCCGCATCGGCCGTGATGGCCAAGCTCTCCACCCTCGACCGGTTCCTGCCGATCTGGATCGGCGTGGCGATGATCGCCGGGTTGCTGCTCGGGCGGTGGATCCCGGGCTTGAATACGGCGCTGGAAAGCGTTCAGCTGGACGGGATTTCACTGCCCATCGCAGTGGGCTTGCTGATCATGATGTATCCGGTCTTGGCGAAGGTCCGCTATGACCGGCTCGACACCGTGACCGGCGACCGCAAACTCCTGGTCGCCTCCCTGCTGGCGAACTGGGTTCTCGGCCCGGCGTTGATGTTCACCCTGGCCTGGCTGCTGCTGCCTGATCTGCCCGAATACCGCACCGGGCTAATCATCGTCGGACTTGCCCGCTGCATCGCCATGGTCATCATCTGGAACGACCTGGCCTGCGGCGACCGCGAAGCCGCCGCCGTCCTCGTCGCCCTGAACTCGATCTTCCAAGTCGTCATGTTCGCGGTGCTGGGCTGGTTCTACCTGTCGGTGCTGCCCGGCTGGCTGGGACTGGAACAAACCACCATCGACACCTCACCCTGGCAGATTGCCAAATCCGTGGTCATATTCCTCGGCATCCCCCTGCTCGCCGGATACCTGTCCCGACGCATCGGGGAAAAGACCAAGGGTCGCGACTGGTACGAGAGGAAGTTCCTGCCCCGTGTCGGGCCGTGGGCGCTCTACGGGCTGCTGTTCACCATCGTGATTCTCTTCGCGCTGCAAGGCGATCAGATCACCAACCACCCGTGGGACGTGGCTCGCATTGCCCTGCCGCTGCTGGCCTACTTCGCCATCATGTGGGGCGGTGGCTACCTACTCGGCACCCTGCTCGATCTCGGGTATGAGCGCACCACCACCCTGGCATTCACCGCTGCGGGCAACAACTTCGAACTCGCCATCGCGGTGGCAATCGCCACCTACGGTGCGACCTCCGGGCAAGCTTTGGCCGGGGTCGTCGGGCCACTCATCGAAGTACCCGTCCTGGTTGCGCTGGTTTATGTCTCGCTGGCATTGCGGCGCCGCTTCACCCACCACACCCCCCAACACATCCCCGCCCACTCGGCGACGACAACGGACGCCACACCATGACCGACAACCCCGCAACCCACCCAGTCCGCACAGACCTGTCCACCGACCAACAGCTCGCATCGACGACGGCGACCCGCCTACACGGCGAGTTCGATGGCACGTTTGACATCGAAACCATTAAACGCTTCCTGCAGTCCTCCGGCGACCAGTTAGCGGGTCGCGCATCCTTTCCTAACCTCCCGCCCTTGTTGGCCGAGCGGTTCGCCCGCCAACGCCTGCGCGCACTGGCCCGCATCGAGGGCAAATCTGGCGACGCCAAGCCCACCGTGCTGTTCATCTGCACCCACAACGCCGGCCGCTCCCAGATGGCCCTTGGGTTCTTCACCCACCTGGCCGGCGACAACGCGATCGCCTGGTCGGGCGGATCCGAGCCCGGCAATGAGGTCAACCCCGCCGCAATCGCCGCCATGGCCGAAGTCGACATCGACATCACCGGCGAATACCCCAAACCCTGGACCGACGAGATCCTGCAGGCAGCCGACGTCGTGATCACCATGGGATGCGGCGACTCGTGCCCGATCTTCCCCGGAAGGCGCTACGAAAACTGGGAACTCCCAGACCCCGCCGGCCAAGGCCTCGACGCCGTGCGGCAAATCCGCGATGACATCGACCAACGTGTCCGCCGGCTGCTGGCTGACCTCACCGTCACGGTCAGCCACTGATTCGAGCGCAGCCCGATCACCTGAAGCCCGCCACACCGGAGAACGCCACGTGACACCACCTGCGGTCCTGTTCGTCTGCGTCAGCAACACCGGCAAATCCGTGATGGCACAAGGCCTCATGCAGCACACGGCGCCAGGTCAGATCATCGCCACCTCGGCCGGCACCAACGCCAAAACCAACGTCAACCTCGAGTCTGCGCAAGTCCTGGCGGAACTAGGTATCGACGTCACCAACCACCGTCCCGTGCAACTGACCAACAAGATGCTCCAGGCCGCCGACCTCATTGTCGTTGTCGGCACCAAAGCCCACGTCCAACGCGTCGCCGGAACACCCATCGAAATCTGGGACACCGACGAACCCTCCCTGCGCGGCATCAAGGGCCTCGAACGGATGCGGCTAATCCGCGACGACATCGCCGACCGCGTCAACGATCTCGCCGCCCGCCTCACCCGGCAAGACCCGACCACAACGGCACCGACCACGACAACACCGAGCCGCCCCAGATAGATTGGCAAACCCAAGACGCCGATCTTGCCAATCTAGCTGGGACACTGCAGGTCAGAGCGCCGAAGACGCCTAAATAGATTGACAACGGACACTAACCAAGGGACGCCATCCGGCACACCACCCGCCATACTCGGCGGCCCAGTGCGTGCCTGACGGGCGACTAGCCACTCGAGCGTGTGGGTGGCCGGTGCGGAGGCGCCGACGCCGCGGTGAAAGACCGGCCCGACCGGCTGCCCTCGTGGGACTTGATCAGCGACTGGATCCGGTTGGGGAGCAGCAACGGTGAAGACAGCCACAGTAGCGCCGCCAACCTCGACATAGGCGACTCTCCCAGTGCGGGCCATCCACGAACGCTTTGAGCTATCCTGCGCCACAGCGGGATCGAGTTCTGCGACGCCGGCGGCCTGCCCGGGCTCGACGCCCACAACGAAATACGCTTCGCCCGCCACACTCGCGAACCGCGGTCTGGGGTACGGGTTGGCGAAGCCAATAATGGTCCGCGCGCTCGCCGAATCGCCACGCCGGGGTGCTGAAATCCAGCCGGCTCGTCCATTCGACCCGATGCGTTTCCGAAGTGCCCACATCGGCCCGAAAGATCGCTTCGGCCAATGCATTAAGGCGCTGTGCGGCGGGCAGCGGCGCCGCGGTGTCAATACCGGTGAGCGACTTCTCGCCCCATCTCTGCAAAAGTTCGAGAACTTGCACGTGCGGGTCCAAGATGGCACCCATCTCTGACATGCTCGAAGACCCCGGCAAGGCGCAGAACGGAGCAAAATCAACGACTACGACATCTTCGTGAGGCCTAGGCGGCGAAGAATGAGAACAACCAGATGAACGCGCACTATGAACGGCCCACGGGTGCTGGCCCTTGCCCTCGACGAGGTCCTGGACGCTGGCTGTGGCTCGGGTGCCTTTCCGATGCGCTGCGTGGACGTGCCGCCGTCACCGGTATCGATCCCGTGACGCGTGCGCGACTGGCCAGACGGCGGCTCGGTGAGGACACATCACTACAGGTGGTCGATCATTAGTACCGAGAGCATCGCCATCCGCGTTGTGGTGCAACGCAATCCGTGCTTGCGAAACAGCGTTCGGATGCGGTCCTCACCGGTATCGGGGCGGGCTTGGTCAGGATCGTCTGCCGCCGCCCTCATCACACCCGCCGCGATTCAGCAGCGCACCGCTCGGTGTCCTGGTTTCCTTGCTAAGTGGGGCGGCATTTATATTGCAAGTCCAGTGCACCCACGTTGGGTACGGAGCGTCCGTCGTGGTCTGTCGCGGTGAGGTGTGCACTATCGTGGTCGGCGCGCAGCGTGACTCGACAAGGTAAGGAAACCCATGGCCCGCGCCCCTGCTGCTGTGGCTGACGGATCCCGATTAGCCCGGTTCCGCGCTAGCCTGTCCCCCCAGGACTGGGTATCGCTGGCGGGGATGGCTGGGTTTATCTTGCTGCTCAACGTTCTCGGGTGGGGTGTGCTGGCGTTGTTCATCGCGCCGCGGCATTACGACCTGGGCCCATCGGGGGTGTTCGGTGTGGGGCTGGGTGTCACCGCGTTCCTGCTCGGGTCGCGCCACGCCTTCGACGCCGATCACATCGCTGCGATCGACAACACCACCCGCAAGCTGGTCGGGGAGAACCGCCGCGCAATGTCGGTGGGGTTCTTTTTCTCCCTGGGCCACTCCACGGTCGTGTTTACCGTTTCGCTAATGCTGGCCTTGGGATTTCGCGCACTCGCCGGGCAGATCGGGCCCGAGAGGAACAGGTCGGCGTTGCAGGAGAACCTGGGCCTGGTGAGCACCATCGTCTCCGGGGTGTTCCTGATGCTAATCGGACTGATCAACCTGGTGGCCCTCGTCGGCATCGTCAAGGTGTTCCGCCAGATGCGCAGCGGCGCGCTCGACGAGGCCGAGATGGAACGCCAGCTCAACTCCCGCGGCTTCATGGCCCGCATCCTGGGGCCGATCATGCGCTCGATCACCAAGCCCTGGCAGATGTATCCGGTGGGGCTGTTGTTCGGGCTGGGGTTCGACACCGCCAGCCAGGTCGCGCTACTGGTGCTGGCCGCTGGCTCGGCCGCATTCGCGCTGCCCTGGTACGCGGTCCTGGTCCTGCCGACCCTTTTCGCGGCCGGCATGTGCATCTTCGACACCCTCGACGGAGTGTTCATGTCCCGCGCGTACGGCTGGGCGTTCCTCAGACCGGTCCGCAAAGTCTTCTACAACCTGGCCATTACCGCGCTGTCAGTAGCGATCGCCCTGATCATCGGGCTCATCGAACTCCTCGGGCTGCTCGCCGAGAAACTCGGCATCGACTCCGGTTTCCTAGGCTGGATCGCTTCGCTAAAACTCGGCGCCATCGGCTACACCGTCGTCGTCCTCTTCATCGCCACCTGGCTGATCGCATTAACGGTCTGGCGCTTCGGGCGCATTGAAGAACGCTGGAGCACCCCACAAACAACAGCAACGGACTGACACGTTAAGGCCCCACGTAGTTCTGAATTGTCGGCGCTATGGGATGTAGGAGACGACGGTCAGTCCGGGCGTCGCCGACGCGGGCGTAGTCGAGCAACGCGGCCGGCCCCGGGCGGATGCGTTTTCGCGCTGGCGAGCGCCCGACCGGGTCACGGTGAAATCGATAGCGAGAGGCGAGAACGCCCGCGCACACGACACCGCAATGCAAGCTCTCGCGTCTCCGCCGCGATCGAAGACCCAGACGATCGGGCGGTGGCGTTGGCGGAAGTGCTCGCCGCCGCCGGTGACCACAGGGGCGCCGCCCTGGAGGTCGTGAACTCGATCCCCAAGTCATCTTGGCGGGCCAAGCCCGGCTCGGGGGTCAGACCATCAAGCAATTGCAGGCCGACGGCAGAATTGTTGCCATGATCGGTGATGGCGTCAACGATGCGCCCGCCCTCGCCCAGGCCGACCTCAGGCTCGCGACGGGCACCGGCACCAATGTCGCCATCGAGGCGAGCGACTCGACACCGAACCGCGCTGACTTGCGCGTAGTCACCGACGCAATCCGCCTCTCCCGCAATACCTTAACTACCATCAAGAGAAACCTGTTCGATGCCTTCGCCTACAACATCGCTGCGCTGCCACTGGCGGCCGCCGGCCTGCTCAACCCATGCTGGCTGGCGCTGCGATAGCTTTCTCCTCGGTATTCGTCGTCCGCAACAGCCTGCGACCTCGCAGGTTCAACCCGCTCACGTGAGCGCCGCAGACAATCACTCAGCCCATTCCAGGCCAGCCAACATCAGCCGTAAAGTTTGGCGGCATACTTATCGGGTACGGGAGCAAAGGTAAAGTACCTATACCCGGTATACCCAACAGGCCGGGCGCGTATCCCGAAAGGAAGCCATGGTGAGGCGACGGCTATTTACCCTTACCGCAGCAGCAATCGCGGTGCTACTGACCATGGTAGCGTGCGGCGACTCAGAGAATCCGTCCGCGCCTAGCAACACCTTTCGCATGCCTTCTAGGGCGTCAGGTTCGGCCGAGAGCACTCCTTCGGCGCACAATGCTGACGACGTCACCTTCGCCCAGAGCATGATTACTCACCACCAGCAAGCGATCCAGATGAGCGACATCATCCTTGGTAAGCAGGGCATCGACACTCGCGTGATCGACCTGGCCAACAAGATCAAGGCGGCGCAGGGGCCCGAGATCCAACAGATGCAGACATGGCTGACCCAGTGGGCGCAGCAAACGACTGCGCCAACAACTGCCCTCAGCAGCACACCCGCAACCACAATGCCGGGAATGCCAAGCCACAGCGGCATGCCCGGGATGACCGGAATGCAGGGGATGATGTCTGACCAGGACATGCAGGCTCTGCGAAACGCTCAAGGCATCGAGGCTAGCAAGCTATTTCTCACCCAGATGATTCAGCACCATCAAGGCGCAATCACCATGGCCCAGAACGAAATTCATTCCGGTCAGTACACTCCGGCCATCGCGCTGGCGCAATCGATCGTGACTAATCAGCAACAGGAGATCGACACCATGCAAACCCTACTGAAGTCGCTCTAGGTACGTCACCGGCCGGACTCCATGCGCATGGCCGACGGTGTCATTGCCGCAGTGACATGACTACCGGTTTCGCAATCGGTTAGGGACCACCTAATTGGCTCAGGGGCATGAGCTGGTGTCCTCGGGTCAGCTGTCAACTGATGAGTTTCTGCCGTCGGTGGCAGGACTGGCCTTCGATGACGAGTTCGTGCGCGGTGGAGGTGAGTCGGTCGACCGCGGATTGGGCCAGCAGAGGCTCGGCCACGACGGCCAAGCGATTCGTCGGGGGGTTGCGGTTGGACGTCAGCACGCTTGTGGGGGTGAGGGCTGCGCGCGCTTGAGGCGGAAACAGGATTTCAGATGCCATCACCATCGACGAACCCGAGCCCGGCGCCGTGCTCACCCGGCAGCGCACAGGACGTACTCGTCATGGCCGGGGGCCGGCGGTCTCCGGCGTGTGCAACGCCTCGCTCCCGGCGCGAGTCATGATTGCCAGTCCATTCTCCTGCGGTCATCATCCACGGGTCGGCAACATGGTAGCCCTGTTCCTCGATGGCCTCGATCAGCCGCCGGGTCGTTGCTCGGTGGTCGTGATGGACGGTGATCGTCTTTGTTGGCAGGTCGACCCCCACAGCGCCGACGCCCGCGATGGGGGTGACGATGCCCTCGAGCGCGGACTTGCATGTTGGGGACGCGATCCCGGGCAGCAACAAGGTCGTGGCCGCCTGGAGCTGTTTGGTGTTGCTTGCTACGCGTTGGCCGGTGGCGGATCCGTTGAGCTGGCTTTGCGGGGTGGCTGGGGTAGGGGTGAACTTGACGGCATCGACCAGTTCATCGATGGCTGCCTGTCCCCGGCCGTACAACACTGCGTCCGAAAAGCAGGTCTCCAAGTGGTTGTGCAAGGTCACGCGGTTCGCGCGTTCCAGCGAACACTGCAGCCTCTGGATCTGCTTCATCACCTCCACGCAATATGCGTCGGATTGCAGCATCCGGGTGAGCTCATCCAGCTGCCTCCGCACGGTCTCTACCTGGTCTAGCGCCGCGTGCTTCTTCGCTGTCAACTCCGGGCTCATCGCTCCTCATTCTTCAACCTCGAGACATCGCTCGAGCCATTCGCATTCCGATGGGATGGGAAAGCCCGGTTAACCCGCTCCCGCGGGCGGGGTCAGCTGACGGCGCCAGCGCGGTGCGCTTGATGGAGGCGCTTGTGTGGTCGTCGAGTGGCGCTTGCCCACCGCGAGCAGCGCAGTGCAAAACCGATACGCTCACCGGTTCTGCCGCAACAGCGACACCGCCGGGCGAGAGGAGATGCGCCACACCGGGGGAAGCGCGGTGGCGCGCGCGGTCTCTATCATGGGCTCCTCCTCGTCCAGTGATCCACAAACTACTAAGCTACTTAGTAGACCAGTAGGAGAGTCCTAGCACAAGTGGAGACGCCCCCGTAGCGGCGGACGGACGTTAAGCGACGGTGATGTCCGTGGCACGGTCCGCAGCCCATTAACCGTCCGTCAACGTCTTGGCCGAGTCCGAGCTGGAACCCGATTGGCATACCAGCCCATTAGCGGTCCAGCCTGCGGTGCGAACGATCGACGGTGCCCCAGCGTTCGGCGACGTCGAGGACCGCCGCGATCTCCTCGGGCAGCAGCGCGTGCATCGGGTGCCCGCCCGAGCACACCCAAGTGTGTGGAAACCCATCCGCGACCGCATCATCGACTGACTTCAAGACCAGCTCCTTCACCTCGGCGTGGAGTCGCGGGCGTTCAGGCGGGCCAGGTGGCCGATGTGATCGGCAATCATGGAGCAACCCGGGCAGGCGTGGTCCGGCCAGCCATGCACGCCGGGCTCGAAGAAGGCGCGGTAGATGATCAGCTGAGCCGGCCATCGCCCTCTTCGCCAGGCTGGTTGTGAGTCGGTTGCTACCAGCGTAGGGAGTGGGTTGTGTTGGTTGGTGCGGGTTTTACCGCTGCTGAGATCTGTGAGTTGGTGTTTGAGTTTCAGGGCGTTGCTCATGGCAGTAAGGGTCGGTGGTTGGCCGAGCGTGGGTTGACCAGCAGGCAGCTGTGGAAGTGGCGGGACTCGGTGTTGGATGGCGACCTCGACAGGGGCGCGATTCCGCGTCAAGGTAATGCGGTGACGAGGTCTGCTGCCGAGAACACTGCGATCGCACGGCGACGTGCCGCTGAGCACGCCGCCCATGCCGCCGAGGTGGATCGGCTCAACGCCCGTATCCGCGAGTTGGAAAAGGTCAATGGCACGTTGGAGCAAGCCAACGATGCACTGGGAAAAGCTATCGGGCTCTTGCACGACAGGAACGAGCACGAGCCCGCCGACACCCCGATGAGCCACGATCAGTCGAATTCCTCGACGCTGAGAACCGACTCGTCACCGAGCTGACCGCGGCGCTGGGGTCACAGCGTCAGGCGCTGGCGACGATCGAGTTGTCGCGATCCACCTGGCACTACCGACATCACCCACGTAGCGCTGTGGCACAACCGATTCCGCAGACCGATCGGGCCTACCCGTCGCGAATCGGCGCCGAGGACCGCGGGCGGATCGAAGCGCTGATCAACGCAGGCTGGGCTGAGGGCGGCTCCGTCGATTACGCGTTCGCTACCGCGTGGGACGAGGGGATCATGTTGGCCTCGCAGCGCAGTTGGTGGCGCATCGCCGCCGGCATCGCCGATCAGTCCGGCCGTCCGCTCACCCCCACAAAAGCCCGCCGCAGCGGCGGTCCTCGCCCAGTACCGGTACTTAAAGCCACCGGCCCGCAACAGGTATGGAGTTGGGACATCACCGATCTGCGCGGCCCGTGGCGCGGGGTGGCGTTCAAGGGGTATTCGATCATCGACATCTTTTCGCGCAAGATCGTCGGCTGGCGGGTCGAAGAACGCGAAGTCGACGCCCTGGCGGTCGAGATGTTCGAAGATGCGTTCAGCGACCACGGTGTGCCCGCCGCGGTGCATGCTGATTCCGGGCCGGCGATGCGCTCACACGATCTCAAAAAGCTGTTGGCCGTCCACGGGATCGTTGAGACCCACAACCGACCACGGGTCAGCAACGACAACCCGTTCTCCGAGTCGGAGTTTCGGACCATGAAATACCGGCCTAATTACCCCGGCACCTTCCTCACCATCGACGACGCGCGCGCCTACATGGCCTGGTATGTGGACTGGTACAACAGCCATCACAAGCATTCCGGGATCGCGTTGTTCTCCCCGAACCAGGTGCACGACGGCACCTGGCGAGAACACTGGCAGCGCCGTGCGCCAACCCAGCAGACCTACTACCAGGCCCACCCGGAACGGTTCCGCCACACGCCACGAACACCCAGCCCCGCCGACACCGTCGGCATCAACCTCCCCGACTCCGAACGACTCCAAGCAGCTTGACAACGCCCGAGGGGCACTGTCACGTTGATGAGAGTCGGTGACCTGGGAGAATCGGCGGGTGAGCACCGCAACGGCGTCGTACAAGGGCCACCGCTACCCGGTCGAGATTATCAGCCACTGGCTGTACTTTCGGTTTCCGCTGAGCTTTCCAGAGGTCGAAGAGGTGATGCCGGCCCGCGCCGAAAACTCCCATCACCCCCCGGCAACGCGAACGAGCGATGAAACGCTTCAAATCGGTGCGGCATGCCCAACGGTTCCTATCAGCTTTCAGCTGCATCTCTGCACACTTTCGGCCCGATGGCATCGGCTCAGCGCGACCGGTTGGCGAACTGAAATGGC
Source organism: Mycobacterium sp. NGS67 (assembly GCF_059812185.1). Classification (NCBI taxonomy): domain Bacteria; kingdom Bacillati; phylum Actinomycetota; class Actinomycetes; order Mycobacteriales; family Mycobacteriaceae; genus Mycobacterium; species Mycobacterium sp. NGS67. The sequence continues at coordinate 66,594 of NZ_JCALCF010000005.1, read as the reverse complement.
TGAACGCTTCGCGGTTTGGAATCAGGTCACCGCGCTCGACACTGCCGCCTGAAATGTTAGTAACCCAAGTTGATCATCGACACAGCTCCAAAACCAACATCGCCACTGCACATTTCAATTAACGTGACAGTGCCCATGGGAGCGGCAGCGGCAAGCAATTCCGCCATGCAAATGCGACTGAGCGCCTGACGACCAAAGCACCATTGCGCCAAGAGGGTGCCAAGACGGGCTGAACAGGGCGACACTCTGCGGACATTGCGGACACTAGCCAGCTGAGCAGGGCATTTTGCAGACGCTATCGCAGCGTGTGAAACGCGGTAGCCGGTCCGGCTCGGATTACACACCCGCGGCTGGCCTGTGTTTGCGCCTTCAGAGGTCGGGGCGCCGCTCGGGGGGACCCGAATTCCAGGACTCGGCGCCGGCAAGTACGGCCGCGCGCACCGCTCGTGCGATCCGGGCGCCGAATGCCGAGCGCGGCCCGCCGTATGTCTCCGGAGTCCCGTTCGTCGGGCAGTGCACGACGATCGCGTCCGAGGCGGTTCCGGTGGCCCGCACCCCGACCTCGTATAACGCCTGCACCTTCGCCTCCGTTGCGGTGGCCACGGCGTTGACGAGGGCCGCCTGAGACAGCCGCGCCGGCACCGCAACAACGATGTTGATCGTCCCCGCCCGGTACTCGTCACCATCGGTGAGCGGTCGGTACTTGACGGTCTTGTAGTCGGCGAACGCGGTCGTTGGGACGTCAGACGGCAAGTCGCGGCGGAAGTGACGGTCGGGCGCGGCCGCCCAGGACGGGCTGGAGAGCCCAACGGTTGCGGTGGCGTGCACACCGCTGTCAGCGGCGAGGTGGTGTCGGGTCACGTCGACTGCAGTGAGCAGCCCGCAGCCAGTACCGACGAGCTTGAGCGCGGTACCAATCTCAGTCAGGTGGCGGTCCGGGTCGGTCCGGTCGTAATCCAGCGGGACCGTTGCGTTGACCACCCAGTCCCGCGCGCCGATGCCGCCGCCGAGCGGGCCCGACGAGATGCACAGTCGAGGCTCGGCGAATTGCCACAGAAGGACCGGGATCGGATGAGTTTGTTCCATCCGCGCGGTCAACCTGGGCTGCATAGTCTCATCCTTGCGCGCCGGTGCAAACATTCCCAGCCACCTCAATCCGCAGTTTCTGACTGCCCGATCGGCTGAGAGCGGCCGGTCAACCGGTGAATGCGCCGACGGCAGCCAGGCCGCCCGCCATGTGGGAGATGCGAACGATCCGGTTCGTTCTTTGTAAGCGAGGTCCATCAGCGACGGCTCGTGGGTGTTCACTGTGCTGCCCCAGCTTCCGCGAGGGTGGCGTAGCGGTGTAGATAGAGTAGCCATCCGGCGTCGCCGTTAACACCGCCAGCCAGTGACTGCCAACCGGGGCCGTGCCGGTCGAGGTGGCGATGCTCTAACTCGACTCTGGTGCGGTGAGCACTTTCAGCGACGGAATGGATTTCGACTTCACTGGTGCCGTCAGGATCGGGCTCCAGCTGCCAGGTCGGACCGATATCCCAGGAGAACACGATCCGCGTGGGCGGTTCACAGACCAAGACACGCGACCACTCGCAGCGGCTGCCATCGGTGCCGATGTCATAGATGCGCCCACCCACGCGGGGTTCGAAACGGTGTTGGCGATGGGAACCGAAAGCAGATTGTGCTTGCGAGGCTTGATCGCGTCGAACCGCTCGGTGAATAGCCGAAACGCCTCATCGACGCCCACGTTGACGACGACCATTTTGCGTATCGGCTCAACTGTTGGCGGCATCACGATCGGTGTCCTTCCTGGTCGGCAATCTGTTTGAAAGCGGCTGAGGCTCTGTCCCAGAACACGTCCAGCTCGGCGCGCAGGGCAGCGATGCCATCGGGGTCAACGTGATAGAGCCGCCGCGTCCCGGCGGTCCGGTCCCGGACCAGGCCGGCGCATTTGAGGACTTTGAGATGCTGAGAGACCGCCGGTCGACTGACGGGCAGTTCACAGGCGATCTCGCCGACCGCCAACGGGCCGGCGGCGAGGCGCTTGAAGATCGTTCGCCGGGTGCCGTCCGCGAGGGCGCCCCACGGATCAGCGACTTGGATAGTGTTCACTAATGGTAAGTCTACACTTACCGATGAAGAGCGACGCGGCTATGCGGACCCTGAGGGGGTCTCGGAGCCGGTTCCCGGGTGGCTGGCTGCGTTGAGCTGCATCGCGCAGGGTTCTTAGCCCAGGTGGTCCCGTAGTTTGGGGATGCGGGGCTTAGTGCGTGGTTGGGCGAGGTTGAGGCTGGCGGTGGCGATGGCTAATACGCCCAAGGTGATGCGCAGGACGCGTTCGGGCAGGCGGGGTCGCAGCATTGCGCTGAGGTAGGCGCTAATGAGTCCGCCTGTGCCGGCGCATTTATCCGACCCTCCTGGGCGGGGCGAATCGCCGCCGGCGGTTGTGAGGGTTCACAGGAGGTAGGTCACAGCGCCGGCGATGGAGCTGGTGAATGTGGTGAGGAGTGCTACGGCTGCGACGTTGGCCAGCGGCATGCCGCGTCCGATCAGGATCGGGCTGAGCAGTGATGCCCCGCCGATGCGTCATAAGAGTCCTCGGCTAGGGTCGGATAATGAATCACACAGTCAGTGTGCCGAATTCGTCACGGTGACGTAATACGTTGTACGGCTATAGCATTCGCGTGTACTCGTTCCGATCTATCTGCGCGCGTCCGTCGCGCCAGCCACGGGGCAAGGCCGACACGCTCTGCCGGCTGGATTCAGCGACCAGTTCGGCTTACGGGACGTGACTCCACCGACGCCGGCTCACAAGCGAGGTGTCTTGCATCTATACGCGTGCGCCTACTAGACACCGGCTGCCAAGGACACGCGTTTCGTCGTAAAGACGATATGTCATGCATAACTGATATTATGCATGAACAATGCATACGCTGAGCCGCCTCCGTTAGGGCCACCGCTGCACCGGCGTCGGCGCCGACCCTGGCCGCAGTGGTTTGTGTGCTCTTGGCCGACCGGGCGGCTCGCAAGCCCTCACCGCGCACGGCGAAGGCGTAACGGTGTGACTTCGACGCGATCGCCATCGTGCTCGCCAACGGACCCTGACATCTGCAGCGGCAGACCGACAAAGAAACCCGGGTGCGCTGCTGGTCCGGCCTCGCCGTTGGAGGACAACGATACGTCACTGTGACGCATTTGAATGCTAATCACGCTGCCGCGCAGTGTATCCCGTGCGTGTCATAGATAATCGTCGTTATCCATGAAATTCGTGAGTACCCCTGTCAACCGATACCGCTCGCGCGACCAAGGCCCCTAGGGGAAGCGGCATCATGGGCGGCCGAAAGCGCCCTGGTCGTCGCGGCCTTGTGCCACAGGCGTCCCCAGCTTCACGTGTCACTGGGCCCTCGCCCAACAACGCTCTTGACACTCGCCGCTTCCGCCGCAGCTACTGAGAACCCATGTGCGCGTCGAATCGCATTGGCGACGAATGCATCCCAACCTGGCGACTCTGTGTCGAGCAATCCCTTGCGCGGACGACTGGAGTCACCTCGATAGTGGCGAAATGCGCGTCGGCGACTCACCTCGTGCCAGCAATGGCGCGCCGTCGCCGATCGCGAAACGCGTTGGACCACAGTGCAAGCAGTCTGGTGACCTTGTTGGGCGGAGTTCGACGACGTCGTCCGTGAGAGGGTGGTATTCGACCCAATGGTCAGCTTCGACGGTCGGATCTACGAGGCCCCCAATCATGATGAGCCAGTCATCGACCGCTCGGGCTGCGGCGACCGCGTTGAGTGTGATCACGCTCGGGGCATGGATGTTCTCATCGTCGATATAGCGCTGCCGGCGGCGTTGGACTTCCCCTGCGGCTTCCTCGGCCAAGCGCCAGGCGGGGATCAGACCATTGCACTGCAGGCAACCGCTTCCAGGGTTGCTCAACCGGGACACTGAGAAAATGTCGGCGATCTGGCCATCGATGACCGAAACCTTGGCGCCGACTTGAGTGTGGGGGATCAGGTATTGATGGCTGATCGAGTTGACCACCTGGCGGGCGAGCGCCGAGTCTGCAGCGAGGAAAATATGATCGCAGTCGGTCAGTAGCGCGGCCACGTCGGCGTCGACGACCGAGCGCGCCACCGCGGAGATCTGGACGGTACGAGAGGCTTGGCGAGCAACTCGCGCGGCGATCTTGACCTTTGGTGTTGCGACGCGAGCTCCGAGATCTCGCATCCATCGGGGTCGCGTGCCGGCCTGAAGCCAGGGCATTGCGTCGAGTCTGCGGGCACCGACGACCCTCGGAAGATTCGTGGTGTCGAGCCGGTCGGGGTCGATAAACACCAGATGTCCTACCCCGAGCCGGGTGAGATATTCGGCGATGAGCGAGCCAGCCCCGCCGAGTCCGACGACGGCCACCTTTGACTGCGCAAGGAGCGCCTGGCCGCGGTCACCGAAGACGCGAGTTTGGCGGTCGTAGGTCAGATCTGCGAGCTGGGCCGGGATCGGCTCGGGGGTCAAGGTGAGCTGCGGTCGCCCCATCACACGGAAGCAGGTGAGGGCGTGACGTCTTCCGCCGCTCGTCCAGATATCCCCGGCGACGGCGCTTTCGGCGAACACCAGCGCCCCTACCGGGACGCCCCCGTTGATGTCGAGTAGCGCTGGATAGCCGCGTTCGTGGGACGTCATGTCAGTGCGCGAGAAGGCTACTCGGTCGCGGCCCCCGTGATTGTGCACCGCGAGGTAGGCTAATCCTTGCTCTGCGCAGGCGTCGATGGCATCGGCGACGAACTCCGCGGTGAGCTTCCGGTAGCCGCGGGTTCCCTCGACATAGTCGATACCGTCTGCAGCCATCAGCACATCGCGCACCAGCAGTCTGGTGCCCCGCGCGCTTCGCGCGATACCGCACCGCAGTACGGCACCGTGCTCCTCACCATCGCCGCGAAACAGATTATCGCGCAGGGTATTCCACTGCTGCGCGGTGATGACCACTGACCATGGGTCGTTTACTGTTCGTTGAGCCATTTGAGCACCTTCAGAACTTTGGTCGTGGCCGTGTCGACTGCAGGGTTGAGCCGATTGCTTTTCCGCGACAGCTGCATTCCCGGCTTCCCGGCCGGCCCCCACTTCGTTGGCGAGAACCCTTCACCGAGGCCTGCGCCGTCCGTGCGGTTCAAGTCGGGTCGCACGAAGTGCGGATAGACGTCGGCCTCTGGGTAGGCGAACGTGATGAGAAAGGCGATCCAGGAGCTGTCCTGCGAGTAGGTGGAGCTGAGCGGGACCGCGTCGATGATCACCCACGCGCCACCGTCACCGGTGGCGGTGACGGTGACGGTGGCTTCGGCGAAGGTTTCCTGGATCTCTTGTATCGCCCCGGCGATGGCCGCACTGACCGGTGTAGCCGTCACGAGTTGTCATCCCCGTCGACGGCGCGGAACTCGTCGTCGTTGTGGACCCGGATCTGCTCGTCGTCGCCGATCGGCTCGAACTTCGCGCCGGTCTTACGGGACACCAGGAAGTCCAGCTGGATCGGCACGCCCTGGGCGATGGCGGCCTCCTTGACCGACAGGCCGGTCTGCCGAGCGCCGTGAAGGATTACGGTGTGCTTTCGGTTGACGATGACGCGCAGTTCCTTCTTCGGCAGTGCCTTGGTGAAGAAGCGGTCCCCGTCAGCGATGTGGAAGATCTCGCCTTCCTTGATCGGATCATCGAGGTCGTCGGGAATGTCCTTCCAGATGCCGTAATCGTCGGGTACCGGCGGAGCGGGCACGTCGCGCAGCTGGGTTTCGGTGAACACGCCAGTGCGCACCTGGTAGGGCACCTTGTCGATATAGATGGTGCGCGGGCGGTCGGTGTAGAAGCGCATGTTGTGCTCGATGGCCACGGTCTCGGTCGGGGCGATCGGCTCGTCTTGTGCGTCGGCGATGTCGAGCCACACATTGTCGGCAGCCGGTGAGACGAGCGCGGCGAGCTGCGCGCCGGTGACTCGTCGCCGCTTGACCGTGATCGGATCACCGTCGATATAGATCTTGATGTTGTCCTGGGGCGCCACGGGGGTGCTCCTTCCACTGTTTCCTCGATGCAGGCGTTCGCCTGCTCAACAGCTAGAGACGGGACAACGTCGGAATCGTCCAGAACACCGCCTGCTTGATAGTGCCGTCGTCAGCCCGCGCAGTCCCGGCACACCAAGGCGCCGGTGTCGAATTGGCTGGGGTGTTTGTGCAGAAAGCACTGCGTGCAGGTCTTGTCGGCGCGGGCGGTGCAGCCGCAATGACCTGACGGGCAGCGAGGTTGCTCGCAGCGGCCGCAGACACCCTCTGCGACAAACTCCTGGTGGCAGTGTTCACATTCTTCCCAGGCGGCGGGAACCTGGTCGGCCGTGTAGTCCCGGGGCGGTGAGAACGTCAACCACGGCGCACCGTAGGAGACCATCGTCAGGAACAGTCGATCTCCCGCCCACGAGGCTTGGCCGTAGAGCAGGTCGGAAGTGTGGCCACTGCGGTACGAGATCTGCGCGTCGGCTCGCGTGACCAACCGATCCCCTACTTCGGCACGCATCGCGGCCTGGACGAGCGTGTTTGCGGACTGATCGCTACCGCGTGCCGGCGGAAATAGTCCGCCGCGTGCGGCGGCGAAGGTGACGATGCCATCCCTGTCGAGCACGGCGACTACGCCAGGTGATGAGAGTCGTCCGACGAGGCGGACGCAGATCGCCGCCCGGGAGGCATTGGAGGCTGCGAATAGACCGCTCGCTGTGCTGGCCGTGGGCCCATGGCCATGGATGTGCGCATCGACGAGGTCGTCAGGAAGCAGCATCAGCGCGGCAAACGCGTCGCAGCTCGCATCCTCGAACGCCTCGGGTTCGCGGTGCTCGACGATTGCAGTGCCGAGGGTGATGTCGGTCTTTTGAATGTGATGGCCGAGTTCGTGTAGCAGCGTGAAGTGCTGCCGGCGCCAGGACATGGACTGCGTCACAATCAGCGTCGGCGGATCCCATCGATACCCACCAGCTACTGAGCAGCCCAGTTGAGAATCGTGAGGCAAGAACTCTGGCACGCGCAGCACCGTGAGATCGTGTCGACCTTCCAGCGCCGCAAATGCATCGCGCGTCAGATCATCTCGACTACCGCCCCGCGCTTCCCACGTGCGCACCATCGCGTCGACCTGGGCGGGCACGGCGTCGAATGTGCGCGGCACTGCCTAACGTCCTTCTGCTGCGACGATCGCTTCCAGACGTTGCCGCCAGTGTTGCTGTCCTTGGCCGGTTTCTCGCGCGGCAAGCTGGTAAGCCTCGTAGCCAAGCTCTGTACGTGCTAAATCTTCGTCGCCACCGGCCGCGCGCCGGCGAATCTGCTCCCGCCAGCGAGGTTCTTGCAGTTCACGCGCCAGGTCGCTCGGGAGTGGTGCGACAGCTGCAAGGATGTCATCGACAGCGAGATCCGCCGCAGTAGCAAGCCGTTCTGCTTCGTCGCGCGTCAGCGGTTCCTTGCCTATGCGAATGGCCATGGCACGAGCTTGTGGAACGTTCAAAGCGTCCACGATGATCGGTAACGCAATGTCGAGTGGTGCAACCGCTTTCGCCGCTTCACTCAGGGTAAGTCCGGGCGCGCTCTGAAGGACCTCCAAAGCATCGAAAAGCTCGTCGATCGCCATGGCGGCTCCTGAACCGAGCGGAGGATCGGCATGCCCCCTGCGCAGCCCATCTCCGGCGTCGCGATTGGTTGTTGCGCCGGTGATGATTTCGAGTAACGGCCGAGGAATTGACGCGATGATTGTGTCCAGGACTGCGAAAGGAATCTCGGCGGCGGCGTCCGGCCAAATCGCAATAGGACCGTATAGCGGGCTGGCGTCGGCTTCCACGATCACGGTCGACTTGTCCTCAACTCCCGTCTCCAGGGTCACCGGAACAGCGCGGGCTCGCGCAAGGGAGTCATCAACACCCACAATTAGCAGCACTGCAGTCGCTTCACGCCAGTATGCCTGACGTACTTGACCGGCTGAAACATCGTCCGTCGGACTGGCGCTGCGAAGAAGCCCACCGCGTTTCGGACCGATTGGAGCACGTCGGGCGAGTTCGAACCAGCGCTCAGATGACTCAGTTGGCATTCGAACCCTCCATACTCATGTCCTTTAGTGACGGGACAACGGCTGCATCGTCCAGCACCAAGCCGATTAGAGCCGCGACGACCTCGCGGCCGCGTTCGGCGTCGCCGGCCATCTCGGTCAGACGCGCGCGAAGCTTGGCGATCAGGCTGTAGGCACTGCTGCGTCCCACACCAAGTTCGTCCGCGAGCCCCCGTGGGTCGCTAAAGAAGCGGATCACTGTGCGCTCCCGGGCGGTCAACGTCGACAGGAGTTGGGCGGCAACATGTTCCTGACTGAGTTTCGCCTCCGCAATCGCACCACTATCATGCCCGGCCACGGTGTCTTCAACTATCTCCCAATCGATTTCCGACGTCGCGTCGAAGACATCATCGGCTTCTAACAACGATGGGAATCGGTCAGCGCAGATCTTCGTAAGTTCAGAGACGTGTAGTCGGCCGGCCCCGGCCAGCACGCGCCGTAACATCTCTTCCAGCTGCCCTACCCTGCCCAAACGCACAGGGCTATCGCCCATCGAGGGCACCACTTCGATGGGTGCCTCTGCCGCAATCTTCCTCAGCTCATCATCTTCGACCGGTAGATCGATATCCTCGGTGTCGGTAAGCAGCCAGTGATGTGCCAACTTCGATGGCATGAACAGACTTGACCGCTGCAATCGCTTTTCCAACCGATGCCGCAACGCGCCCCACGGGCGTTGACGAACTCGGTCCACCAGCCAGTGCTCCACCCACTTGGAAGTGAGGCGACGAGCAGCACTGTCGTCAGGAACTGCGGTGACGGCGTTCGCATAGCCGGCTCCCTTGGCTTCGAAAAAGTCGTTCACCAAATCATCGACTTCATCGGCATCGTCGAGGGCAGGAAATCGCGGCAATTGCTCACGAAACACGCTGCGCATCATCTCCAACGCTGCGCTGCCGAGATATCCGAGTGCTAGGGCCTCGTCCCGAATGTGTGTCGTGCTCACCCCCACCCCTCCAGCTAGTACCAAGTGCTCTGCTGCGCACCGCGCAGGCGCACCCGACCCGCGACGCGCTGTACCGGCCGCAAAGCGGCGAATTGTGCTGCAATGTCGTCATATAACGTGCCGTAAGCGTCGGGATCTGAAACCGATACGAGCATGGCGAAAGGGACCTCAGTTGGCGAGCCGTCCAAGGCTCCCGCGCGGCGAGCAACGTAGCGCACCTCCAGCCGTGCGCTGTCGAGCTCCCCCGCTGCAAGACTCACTCGATAGTGTCGCACCGTTTCCCACTTACCCGAGTCCCGCAAGTCTGCTTCGTTCAAACTCGCTGTGTTAGTCAGGGTTTTGGTCACCGGCTCCTGACCGCTTTTCCACCCGTCCATCAACAGGGTCCGCGCCTCAGCCGAGGTGAGGTCAACCTCTCTGGCCTGATCCTCAGATCCCGGCGGCGGGGAAAACCGAAACATGTTGCGGTGCGGCCGCAATGTCAGTTCGAGTGAAGCCGAGGTGTACTCGGTTGGCTGAGTCGGCTCCACGGGTGAGGCATAGGCAAGGGTGACTGACATCTTCGCGGGCCCCCCAAAATATCGAGGCAGCGGCAACTGGTAGCCCACGATGTCCCCTCGCGCGATCTCGTCGACGAACAGCACGTGCACTTGGTCCGGGCTGCATTCCATCGCATCGGCGAACGACAAAGGCAGCCGCCCAAAGCCGAACTCATCTTGCCGCTTCTTGAAGGCGCGATGGCGTTCGGCGAAATGTACTGCGAACACGCGAAGTACGCTGCTGTTCACCCGAGGCAGCCGCGTCGTAAGGTCCGCAAGCGCGTGGGTGACGACCGGCGCTGCAAAGCTCGTACCCGTCGCCTCCAAAAACGTTCCGTCAGCACGCAGGACGTCGAACATCCGGTCGTCCACTCCCCCGAACTGGACGCCCAGTGGCTGGGTCCGATTTCCGGGGCGTCCGGGACCCATTGATGAATATGGTGCGCGCGTCCACGGCCGATCGGGAGCGGGCACGTCGCATGCACCGACCGAGATCGCGTTGGCCATGTCTGCCGGTACCTGCACCCTATGCAGCCCGGTGCCGCGATCTTGGTTTCCATCGTTTCCAGCCGCGACGACGAACACGATGTCGCGTTCCCACGCCAGTTGATCCAATTCTGCGGTCCACCGGTTTGGCTCGATATCATCCTCGACAGCCAGCGTCGGACCCAGACTCAGATTGACCAGCTTGTGCCGACCCTGGGTCAGAATGTCCTTAATTTGGTCGAGGATCCAGTAGCCATCCAGATCCCCAGGGTCGTATGGCGGTGGCATGACCCGAAAGCTCTCCACGGGCAGAGGTGGCTGCGGTGCCTGATCGCCCGAGCGCAACAGCCCGTATAGAACCGCAGCGGTAACCCCGGTGCCGTGATCGGCATCCTCGACCTCGATCGGCTCCGGCGTCAGATCGATCACCGGGATCGGGAACAGCCCGAGCTGATCTGGACCGCGAACGCCGCCGTCGAAGACCGCAACGGTCGTGACATCGGCAACGGGGTCTTGAACATTCGGCGGCTGGATCCGGCTAGCACTGCGCAGCCCGAACCGAGGCCGCGGCCGGATAGCCGGCATAGGCCGCAACGCCCGCAGCGGGTTGAACCTCGCTATCTGGGGTGCGTCCGCGGCTGCCACCCGCACCGGCACGAAGGTCAATCCGCCGACGGTGCGAAGAAAATCGCTGTGCACGGTGCCGCCGTACGATTCCACCAGTGCCACCCAGCGATCGACCGTTGCATCGTCGATCGCTACAGGCCCTCCGGACCGCACGGCGCGCGGATGCAGTACTGCCTCATACAGGGAGCTCGCATCCTCACCGATAGTTTCGGCTGCATCCACGCGCAGAACAGAACTCACGGGAGGTGACGCGACTTCCTCGAGCCGCCTAATCTGCTCGAACGCTTGCTGGGCGCTTCGGCCGGGCCCCGGTGCATCAACGAGTGCTTCGAGCCGCTCGAGCGCCGCGTCATCGACGGCAAGGATAAGTCGGCGGGTCCCGCTTGGCCGATCTCGCGCCGCTGTGCGCAAGATGCTGGCATCCGCCCTCGAACCGACGGGCACCGCCCCGATGTATCCGAGCAGAGCTTCGGGATAATAGGTCGGGGCAAGATAATTCGGGAATAGCTTGGCTTCGACGTAGATGCGGTCCGCAGCCCGCAGTTCCTCAGGCAACTCTCGCAAATCACCACGCGCGGAACGGATCTGCGGGAGCAGCCACTCTCGAGCTTGTTCGGAGGTGAACGGGTTGTACTTCGGACCACCACCCGTCGGGGCAGGCTCGACCTCGAACCGCAGCGCTTCCCCATTCAGCAACAGGCGGCGGGCGACTCCAGCTGTCGAACCGAGGGTCGTCACAGTAATTCCGTCGCTTGACGGATACCGCTAGCAACGGTGGGGTGGCTGACCCCTGCGAGGGTTGCGATGCTCCGATTCGACATCCCTAACCGATCGTGGGCCAGTTGCCAGACCTGGTTACGCGCATCGCTCGTGGGGAATTGCGCGATGAGTTCAGTGATCACGACATCCTCCATAGTCCGATCGTTGAGAATTGCCCGGCGCCTGCAGAGATCCCAGAATCGGAGGATGACCGCGTTACTGTGCCCTTCCCAACATGCCGCGGCCACACTCACCACTTCAGCTGAAACGTCCCGGCATTCCAAGTTGGTCAGCAGTGTGCGTCGTTCGGCATCGCCGGGAAGGGCAAATTCGATGATGCGATCGAAACGACGATCGACGGCTTCGTCGAGCAACTGGGGATGATTTGTTGCGGCGACCAGCAGACTCGTCTCTGGCCATCGATCGAGCTCGACAAGGATCACGTTGACAATGCGTTTCAACTCGCCGATGTCGGTGTCGTCGTCGCGGCGCTTCGCGACTGCGTCGAATTCATCCAGCAACAACACGCATGGGCCTGATTTGGCGAACTGCAGGACCGATCGGATGTTACGGCCGGAACTGCCCAGGTAGCTGGAGACGACGGCAGCGAGATCTAGTGTCACCAAGGGCAATTCGAGCCGCTGCGCGATCCAGCGGGCGGCGAGCGTCTTGCCCACCCCTGGTGGCCCCCAAAACAGCACCGTCCGGCTCACCGTGACACCGGCTCGCGCCAGCTCGGCGCGGCGCTCACGCTCCGCCACGATCTCGCGTAATTGCGCCGCTACGGACTCATCGACGACGAGTTCATCACCGACGGGCATCGCATCAACATGTGCCAGCGACTGCGTTCCCTCGGCATCCGCCGGGATCGCTCCGCTGTCGAACCGCAGCCCAGCGGCTGGAGCTGCCGCAGCTAGTGCGTCATGTAGTGCCACTCGAAACGCGTCAGCATCGGGCACCGACGTTGGAACCGTACGCATGAGGCGAGCGGCCAGCTGTCGGACGCCCGCGGCATGCCCGCGGGCCCCCACTCGGACCAGATCCACCAGGGCGCGTTCAAGTCCGCCATCGCCCTGGTAAATCGCCGATTTGGATGCTGCCACGTTTACCACGTTAGCGTGGATAGGCGACAATTCCGAGAGGCGATCGCCGGTGAGCCCAAAGATGTCGCTCATGCAGCCGTTGCCGCCCTCAACGCGCGTCTCGCCGGTGTGCCGATAATCCCGCGGCCTATCCTTACTGTCTCGGGGTCGCGGGTCGATCGACGAAAGCCGTCACGATGCCTATAGCGCGGTGATGCCACTCAGCTCCGCGAACTTTAAGGATGCGTCGACCCTCCCCTCCTCCGACCTCCACATGCCGATAACTGCCGAATATGTCGGCCGGTAAATGCCGAGCCCCAAGCCCTCTGCTGTCTGTACACGCCCATCAACCGCTGGCCTTTGCAGCACAGACGGACCAGTTAGTCGCCAGTGCGGAAATGACGACAGCATCGAAAGAAACAAGCCCGGCGAGGCGCGCACGATCGCGAAGCCTGAGGACATCGATGCTGTCGATCCCGTCGGCCGACCGTGACGTGAACAGCAGAGCGTCGGTGAGCGCACGGTCGCGCCGGCAACATGAAGGCTCAGGTGATCGATATCGGCGACACTCGATAACCCGGACCCGCAGTCACGCCCTACGACATCAGCGCGCATCCGGTGCCAGCGTTGATGACCGCCAGCCGCCCCCACGCCGCGCGTACCCGCGCTTCCATCCGATGTCAGCTGCGTCGACTATCCTGGAGGAATTCCATTGAAGGTGGTGTTCCGAGTGACCGAGCTGCAGAAGGCCAAGCGCCGGGTGAAGGCCGTGCGGGCGATCCGCCGTAGCACCGAACTTGAAGGTTCCCGCAGCACCAACGCCACGCGCGCCGACCAGGTCGCCTACGCCCGTGGAACCATCACCGCCGCTGAGCTGCGCGACCGCGTTCGGCGCCGGTACAACCTGACGTAGCCGAGCCCGGAGTGCCGCATCCCTGGGATACCGGCGATCTCGAACGGAATTGGCGGGGCTACTTCATTCCTGGCACGAACGTTCTGAGGAATCGTGTCGATGCCGAGACAACGGAGGCGCTGCGGGACGCGGAGAACGATCTCGTCGAGGCTCGGGTTATCGAACTTCGCGAGGCCCCCGAAATTCTGGGTGACCGTACATATGATTTGCCATACCTGCGCGCGATCCACTGTCAGCTATTTCAAGACGTCTACGTCTGGGCGGGTGATCTGCGGACAGTCGGCATCGAGAAGAGCGGCGAGTCATTCTGTCCCCCAGGCAGCATCGGCCAGCCGATGACTCATGTCGCCGCTGAGGTCCACCGGCTCGACCGGCTCAGGGATGTTCCCGAGGCTGAGCTCGCCCGCACCGTCGCCTACCTGTACGACTACGCGAACTTTGCCCATCCCTTCCGCGAGGGCAACGGCCGCTCCACCCGCGAGTTCTTCGACCTCCTCCTCTCAGAACGCGGCGCCGGCCTCGACTGGCAGAAGACCGACCTGACCGAGTTGCACAGCGCATGCCACGCCGCGCGAGCCGAATTCGACCTCGCAAGGCTGACAGCGATGTTCGCGAGAATCCTCGACGCTGACCCTGCATACGATTTCTGATCGGGCAGGGCGGCTGCCTAGCGTTCTGACTCGACCGCCGCTCGTGGACCTCGGCAATCGCCACGGTGCCAGCCGACGCGGCGGCCGTCGCTGAACGGTGAAAAGTGTTGTCGCTGTTTGTGTCCCTTCAGCTTAAAGTCGAAGGGTGATCATTGGAGTGGCGACGAGATGCCTCTGATCCGCGCTCGGGCGGGGTAGTCCTGGACGGCCTGGTGGTGATGCGCAGGCCCGAGGAATCGCGGGTCTTGGCCCCAGAACGCTCGGACACTCCCCTGCCCAGGCGACCCGCCCATATTCATGGATAACCGCTATTATGCATGAACCATGTCACCCGCCGAACCGCTCTCGCCCGGTCCGCCGGCGCGCACTGACGCCGACCGCCCGCAGTGGTTTCGGGCGTTTCTGGCCGATCGGAGCACCCGCAAGCCCTCACCGCACACCGTGGATGCGTATCGGCGTGACTTCGATGCGATCGCTGCCGTGCTCGCCGGCGGACCCGAACACCTGGCCGCGTTGGACTGCGCCGCGATCACCAAAGACACGATGCGCCAGGCCTTCGCGGTGTTCGCCGCCGCCCGTGAAGCGGCCTCCATCCGGCGCTGCTGGTCGACGTGGAACACGCTGTGCAGCTATCTGTTTACCGCCGAGCTACTCGAGGCCAATCCGATGCAATTCGTCGGCCGGCCCAAGGTCGCCAAAAACCTGCCGAAGTCACTTCCCGCCGCGGCCGCCAAGGCCCTCGTCGACGCCGTCGCAGACCACAGTGACACGAAACTGCGCAACGAATGGCCCGAACGCGACCGCGCCCTCATCTTGACCACCCTGCTCACGGGCCTTCGCGCCGGCGAATTACGCGCCGCCAACATCGGCGACGTCCGCCTCGCCGACCAGGGTGGGGTGATCCACGTGCGCGGCAAGGGAAATAAGGACCGCGCTATCCCGATCGAAGCAGCGCTGCTCGACGTCTTACACGACTACCTGGCCAGTCGCGGCACTCGATTCCCCGCCGCCACCCGTCGTCGGCAGGCCGGCGACGTTCCTGCGCTGCGCCGCTGGCCCACCACAGCGCCGCTATTCGTCGGCGTCGACGGACAGCGAATCACCCGCGGGGCACTGCAATACCGGGTTCTGCGCGCATTCAAATTGGCCGGCCCAGACGCGCACCGCAACCCCGGCGCCCTCGTGCACGCCCTGCGCCACACCTACGCCACCGAGCTGGCCAACACTAACATCAGCGTCTACAGCCTCATGCGGCTTCTCGGCCACGAGTCCATGGCCACCTCCCAGCGCTACGTCAGCGCCGCGGGTGCCGAAACCCGTTCCGCTGCAGCGATAAACCCGTTGTATCAGCTCGTCGACACCTCTCCCCCATCCGCGGATGAGCGTTAGCTCGCCGAAGGACCGCAGCGACCCACTGGTCAGCTGGGGAGATAGGCTGCGTTTCTGTGGGGGTTGTCCATGAATATTTCGTGCGCGATGATGACGAGCAGGGGTCGTTGCTGCTCGATACACCTGAGCGCGGTGTCATCGGGATGTGTACCATCACCGAGTTAGTCAGTCTCGAAGCCCTGCTGATGGATTCGGCTGGCATTGAGACAACGATCTCGCAGTTGATGGACCGTCCCGACCACGGCGTTGTCGTTGCCCACGACGACGAGCCCTGACACGTGTTCGTCGACCGGATCGCCGATCACACCACCGCGTTGATCGCCGCCGCCGGCCCCGAACAACTCCGCACCGCACTGCAGCCCTGGTCGCAGATCGAAGAGTTCGCCGGACAAGTCACCGCCGGCGAGCTCGCGGAGGTGATGGCGCTGCTGCAGCCGCTGTTCCGCCAGGCCGTCCAGCACGGCCGCCACATTTACGTCCGCACTTCCTGCTGACCGGGTGTCAGCGCCCATCGAGATTCAGTAATCGGCACTGGGGCCCGCTCTTCGGTGTGAAAACGGTGTGCTGGCAAGCCACGCAGCTGTGTGAACGGTGAAGCGATCCACATGCGCAGTGCGAGGTGCCTACAAGTACCTGGAAGGCACCTAAGCCGGCGCCGCACGCCGGGCAGTGCGAGGGTCCCACTTCTTCCCAGCCGCGATGAGTCTGCCGAAGACGCATTCGGCTCATGCTAGCCATCGGCACCGTCAGAAAATTGGTGAGCCGCGGCCGTCGCGCTGGGCCATTGGCGGGGCTTAGCCTCGCAATTATGCGAACTGATCGGATTGGTGATGGGTAGCCCATCAGCCCGGACCGTTGCGCTCCGTGACCAGATACTGGCCGCGCTACGCGCGGAGAGCCCGTTGCCGATATCGACGCGTCGCGTGTGCGAACTCCTCGGCGCGCACCGATACGACGAGACCGGCTACCGAATCTATCCGCAACTATGCGCCCTTGACAGGCTGGGCATCGTCGAGCGCCTCCGCCGCGGAGGCGACTGCCGCGACGTCTTCTGGCGTTTTCTCGGCGATCCCACGGAAGCTGATTTCAACGCTGCCGTCGACGCCACGCAGCACCCCAAATCAGAAGCTATCGAGCTGCGACACCGGCAGCGGTCAGACGAGCTGACAGAGGCGACGTTAGCAACTCTCGACCGCTATATCACGGCGTTCGACGTGGCGCAAAGACGGTTCGCCGCCGCGGCGTCATCAAACGATACCGACGCCGAAACTGGCGCAGCCGATGAACTAGCTGCTCTCGCAAGGCAATTCGTAGACGTGTGGACAAACTGGCCGTTAGAAAAATTGGTGAGACCCATGTGCGCGGGTGAACCATCACAAGGGCCTAGCCCCGAGAGTATGCGACAGCAGCCCGCTTCCGATGTCCACGCCTGGGCGCGTAGCGCCGCGGTCGGATCTCCCTTGGCACGAATGATTCTCGTGGTGTTGGCCGACGGAGCGAAGGACGACCGCACTGTGTGTATCTCCCTTCGCGCCTTGGTCGAACAGTCTGGAGCCGCGCGAAGCACGGTGTTGCGTGCTCTCAACGATTTAGAAGAGCGGGGGTTGCTGAGCCGGCGATCGCAATTCGACGCTGACGGGGCTCGCCTGCCCAGTCGATATCACCTCAATTGCGCCCCTGCGCAACGCCTTCGAGGTCCGGCCACAGCGGCTCGGTCAGCCCGCGGCGTTCCTTCCCGGCGGGCCCGGGCCTGCAGTGTCGCCGCGGAGCGCCGGTGGGAGGCGCTGCCGCCGCTGCTGCCGGTTGCCGATGCGGCACCGTTGTTGGGAATCAGTCCTCACACTGTGTATCGGTTGATCGCCCGCGATGAGCTGCCGTTTCGCCGGGTCGGTTCCCGCCGGGTCTATATCGACACGGCGCGCCTGCGCGACCTGCTCGACCCGTTGCCACGCTGATCGTCGACGCCGGCACGTAAGCCGCGCCACGGCGTTCCATTCGCAAAGCACAGCACGTAGACCGTGCGCGCGAATGCGGCGACGGCGTCGTTTTTGCCTTCTGGCCTTCGATTATGGCCGGCGCTCCGCTTCGCGCAAGGCCACGGCCTCCGCTGCGCTACGGGCACAAGGCTGGCAAAGTCTCGCGCGCTGCTCGCAGGCTCGCACCTTCGACACTCTGCGCCCGGACCTTGCACTCTCGCGGAGCTGTTGCCGGCCCAAATCTTGGCTGCCAGAAGGCAAAAAATGTGGGCGGCCCGCAAGGGGCGCTGACAACCGAGAAAGGTTCCGTCATGACCGACACCATCACCACCGAGGCCGAGCAGACCACCGGTGAGCACCCCGCGCTGGGTGTCATCGAGCACATCGACCCGCACAGCCTGGTCCTGGACGCCAACGTCCGCGACGAGGCCACCCTCGGCGCGCAGTTCGTGGCCAGCATCAAAGAGCACGGGGTTCTCACCCCGATTGCCGCCGTACGCGATCGCGACGGCCAGCTGCGGGTGCGTTCCGGGCAGCGCCGCACCCTGGCAGCACGGGAAGCCGGACTGGCGAGCGTGCCGGTATATGTCCGTACCGCATCCGCCGGTGAGGACGACAAAGCCCAACTCGTGGAACGGGTTTCGGAGCAGATCGTGGAGAACGACCAGCGCGCACAGCTCACCGAGCTTCAGCGCACCCGTGGTATCCAGCAGATGATCGACGCTGGGGTGTCGATCACCAGGGTTGCCAAGAAGTTGTCGGTCGGCAAGGACACCGTGAAGGCAGCGGCGGCGGCGGCGAAGTCGCAGGCGGCGATGCAGGGGTTGGCCGAGGGGCAGCTGAGCTTGAGCGAGGCGGCGGCGCTCACCGAGTTCGAGGACTTGCCCGGTGCGATCAACCGGCTGATGCAGGTGGCGGGCACGCGTAGTTTTGAGCACGTCGTGGCCCAACTGCGCCAGGAACGCGCTGCCGCCGAGGCCGAAGCGGCGGCGGCCCAGCCCTACGTGGAGCGGGGGTTCACCTGGCTACAGCAGCGCCCGGAAGCCTCAGATCCTGGCTGCATCGCCTTGCACCACCTGCTCACCGCAGACGGTGACCAGGCCGATGAGCAGGCGGTGACCGACCCGGCCCAGTGGGCGGTGCTGTTGTACGAAACCGAGATCGTGGTTGATGCCGAGACCGGCGAGGCCGTCGATGAGGACGACGTGGACTGGGACACCCAGGACCAGCCCGAGGCCACCCCCGCCGAGGGATTGCGCCACGCCGACACCGTCACCGATGCCACCAGATACGTCCCGCAGTACTTCTGCCTGGACTTCCGCGCCGCAGGTCTGACACCGGAGCCGTGGTTCGCCCGCCGCGCCGGACTGGCCGAGGACACCAGCAGCGGTGAGGGGGCAGTGGACCTCGACGCCGATGCGGTCCAGGCGCGCCGGGAGCGGGCCGAAGCCGAGCGGGCCGAGGCCGACAAGCGGGAACGCCGCAAGGTGTTGGCGTTGAACAAGCTCGGTGATGCCGCGATGGGTGTGCGCCGCGATTTCCTGACCAAGCTGCTGGCGCGCAAGACCCCACCCAAGGGTGCGGCGATCTTCGTCGCCACCTGCCTGGCTGGCGACCCGTACCTGCTGACTCATCACAACGCGGTGGAGACGACCGCCGAGCTGCTCGGCATCGAGCGCACCGCCGTGGCCAAGCAGGCCAGCGACCTCGGTGCAGGCGGTGACAATCGTGCCCAGGTGATCACGTTGGCTCTGGTGTTGGGAGCGCTGGAATCATCGACCCCCAAGGACGCCTGGCGCGGTGCCGCACACGGCTACGGCCCTCGCGTCGGCAGCGCGGACTTCCTGCGGTGGCTGGCCTCTAACGACTACCCACTGGCAGCGGTCGAGGAAATCATCACCGGCACAACCGATGCCGAGACCGTCTACAGCGAGTATCTGTCCGACGCCGGGAAGCAGTAACTTCGGCGGCTGGTGGGGGTCAGGGCTTCGGCGCTGGCCCCCACTCCCATCTGAGCGACCAATCCTGTTGTGCGACAAACACACTGCATTTTGCCTTCTGGCTTGTCGATCGTGACCGGCCGGATCGGCTGCACGCAAGGCACCCCCGGGCCTTGGGCTCCACCGCCCGTAACCCGGTCTAGATCGTGCTGCCAGAAGGGCAAAAAGAATGGATGTCACAGACGGACGGGAATCAAATGAAGTGTGCAGGAAGGGGAACGCATCAGCCGATATGTTACGACAATCAATCTTGGTTACTGGATGCGCGGAATCCGTCAGATAATGCATTTCTTCGCCGGGTCACTTCGCGCGAGAATCAGGGCGACACCGCCGCGCTGCACAGTGACCAGGCCAGGAGACCCGTCCCAAGCGAAATATGCTGTCAAACAATTGGACTGACTGGCGTCGGCCCGTGGTGAAGAGTAGTGATTCCGGCGTCCGATACGCAAAGAGAATCCGTGACAAAAGATCAACAAATTTGTTTCTCACTGATGTAGCGCCAGCCTAATTGGCGCAGTAATATTGAATTATCAATAACCCATCCCGCATTTACTGCCAGGGGGCTACCAATGTCTATTCTCACCGTCTACACCAAACCCGCATGCGTGCAATGCACCGCCACATTCCGCGCACTCGATAAAGCAGGCGTGCACTACCAGACAATCGACATCACCACCGACGCCGAGGCCCGCGACTACGTGATGGCGCTGGGCTACCTGCAAGCACCCGTGGTGGTCGCCGAGGACACGCACTGGGGGGGCTTTCGCCCGGACCGCATCAAGGCGCTGGCCGCCTAGGCCGCCTTCCATCGAAAGGACAACTGCCATGCCTACTTTCGCCGCCCTGGACCACGACCTGCACGACATCGGTGAACTCGACCATCTCGAACGCATCGGTGAAACCCGCGCTCAACTGCTCGCCCACATCGCGGCCGGCATCGAATCCCTGCAAAGCGCGGCCGACACCCTGGATCGGTTGTGCAGCAACACTGTCTACGACGCCGACTTCATCGACGGCCGTGACGGCCGCGACGTCGCCGCGTTCCTGGACGAAACCATCCGCAACGCTCGCGCCACCTACGCCGTCGTACACGCCGTCATCGACAACGGGGTCCCGCGATGAGCTCCGCACACCACACCTGGCGACCGCGTGATGCCTTCGAGCACGTCCACCAGGCGTTCGAGGCTGCCGGTCACCGCATCCGCCCCCGGGGGACCGATGCCTTCATGGCAAGTTGCCCGCTGCACACCGACTACAGCCCGTCGCTGTCGGTCACCTGGCGGCCCACCGGGCGCGGCGACCGGGGGGCGCGGTGCTGATGCACTGCTTTAGCTGTCAGGCCAGCATTGCCGACCTCGCCGCAGCCCTCGGATTGCGGGTGGCCGGGCTGTTCGACGCCCCCGCACCGGCTCCCACCAATCACCCCACCAGGCACCGTCGCAGCGCCGCTGCGCGGCCCGCGCTCGTCTCGGGTCCATTGCCCGCGCGGATCACCCGAACCGCCGACCCTTCCGATCACCAGTGGACGACGGTGCGCGTCTACACCTACACCACCGACCGCGGACTGCCCCACCAGCAAGTGCTGCGCCAAGAATGCGGATGCAACGGCAACCGGCACAGACGATTTCAGCAACGCTACCGCGACGGCCGCCGCTGGGTGTACCGCAAACCCGAAGGATTCACCCCCGTGCTCTACCGCAGTAGCGCGATCGGTACCGCCGCCGCCACCGACGAGTGGATCTGGATCACCGAAGGCGAGAAAGACGCCGACACCCTCACCCGCGCAGGCCGTCTGGCCACCACCAACGCCCAAGGAGCCGCCCACTTCACCGACGATCTGCTCGCGCACTTCGACGGGCTCAAGGTGGTCATCGCCGCCGACCGGGATCTGGCCGGCTACCGGCGCGCCCTGGACCTGCACACCCGGCTGCGCCGACGCGCCGCGCAGGTTGTCATCGTGCTCGCAGCGCTGCAGGCCGACAAATCCGACATCACCGATCACCTCGCCGCCGGCCTATGGCAACCGGGCGAACCTTTCGGCGGGCTCACCGTGGTCAGCCTCGACGAACTGCACGCCCTGGCCCTGGCCGCCACCGCCGCCACGGCCGCCGACCAATGCGCGACCGCGCTGGCCGAAGCACGCGCCACCGTCACCCAAGCGCACACCCACCGCCGGTGGCTGGCCGAAGCCGCCCGCCAACTGCGCGCCGTACACCACCAACACCAGCAGCTGACCAAGATCGTGCGCCACAAACGTTCAGCAACCGCCGAGACGGCCCTGCGCACCGTCACCGCACTGCGCACCCGCGCCGCCGCCGACTACCGCCGCAGCGCCACCGCCGAGCCTCGCCTGCAGGAGTCCGCATGAACACCGGCATCGAAACCCTCGTCACCGCACAAGTCACCACCGCCATCACCGCGGCCGCAGGCCGCACCGGCGGCCCGGCCGCCCACACCGCCCGCGCCTGGATCGACGGCCTGTGCGCGCGCGCCCAACTGCGCTCCGAACGACGCCTCCGCCCACACCGCCCGCACTCCTCGAGGTAGGAACCCATGCACATCACCCGCCGAGTCCGTGCCGCCCTGACCGCCCTGTCTCTTACTCTTGCGGTCATCGCCGTGGCCGGATCACCACCGGCCCGAGCCGACATACCCACGGTCAGCCCCGGTGACCGTATCGAATACCTCAGTCCCACCGCCGATGTCACCATGTTCTGCACCATCGGCTACGTCTACACCGGCCGCGACCTGCACACCTACGCCGTCACCGCCGGGCACTGCCGAGGCAAGACCGCGGGCTACGCCCGCGCCACCCGCACCGGATTGACCGGAGATTTTACCCGCGCCACCCGCACCGGATTGACCGGAGATTTTACCCGCGCCATCGTCGAACCGCCCTACCAGGGCGGCCCCGACTACGGCCTGATCGACTTCGGTATCCGATCACTGCCGCTGGCCTACATCGGCGAGACCCCCACCACCAACCGTCACCCCCAACCCGAAAAAGGCCAGCAAGTCTGTCGCGCCGGAGTCTCCAGCGGCCAACACTGCGGAGCCATCACCGGATACGCCGGCAAAAACCAATACCTCACCACCGGCATGCCGGCCAGCATCCCCGGCGACTCCGGCGGCCCCGTCTGGCTCACCACCGCAACCGGATCCGCCGAAATCATCGGCATCTGGCTCGGCGAAAAAACCACCACCAACGGCCAAGAACACGGCCGCTTCGCCTCCCTGGCCGACGGCCTGCAACTGCTGAACTGATCCGAGGAATCGACCCTTGCCACCCTCCACGTTCCCGCCCGCCGATGGCGATGGCGACGTGGGCATTCCCACCACGCGACACCGTCGTGTCGGGGCCGAGTTCATCACCGTAGATAGCGAGATCCTGGCATTACGGCGCTGTTCATGCCGGCTGCAGTTCCTCGGAGGGAGGTGCCCCAACGCGGGAACGCCCTACCTGTATCGCCCGCCAACAGCCACCTGAGGACAGGCGCGCCGCAACTAGTACGGCAGGTCGCACACTGCGATATCGCAACGCGATTGGTGCGCTGACCACTCACCGGTGACCACCCAAGTCATCAGCGCAACCGGCACCGGACCCGGTGACTCCACCATCAACCGCCACAACGCCGTCTCGACCACGCCCTCCAGAGTAATGCGGGACGGTGACCGACGCTCCCGGCCGCGCGCTAGGTGAGGCTGAACTCCATGTCCTCACCGTTGACAGTCACCGCAAGACGCGCGTTCTCGACGCCCGCGGCACGCATGTAGTCCGCCAGCGTCGACAACAGCCAGTCTTGCTGGCCCTCAATCTTTGACACCGAACCTTGGCTGATCCCCAACCGTGCGGCCAGGTCGGTCTGTGTCAACGCGGCAGCTTTGCGAATTGCCGCGAGATTGACGGCGTACTGGCGGTCCATCTCGCGCATCCCCTCGCGGATCGCGGCCACCCGCGCCGCCCGCTGCGCATCGGCACGCATGTTTTGCAGGCGTTGATTGCCCCTATCCCTAGCCATCTCGTTCCACCTCTCGTTGCCATTGCGCGATTGCCGCGTCCGCGCGAGCCCCGACGCTGTTGTAAAACACATCGCCCATGCGGGCTTTGTCGCCGGCGAACAGCGCCACCACCACGTGCCGGTCATCGGGAAACCAACAGATCAACCGCACCGCGACATCCGGATCGAACGGATGCGAAACCCGCCACACCGCAAACTTTCTCGACTGGCGCACACGCCGCAGCACGGCGGTGTCCTCGACAGGTTCGCCGGTCAGTTCCTCAAGAACCACCAATTGGGCATCGATGTAGTCGAGTTGCAGCCGGGCAATCCGGCTGCCCTCCTCGGCGGCGGATTCCAACCGGTTGAGCCAACCATCGAACTCCGCTGTCCAATCGATCAACACCACCCAAGTATAGCCTACAAGCGATATAGGCTGCAACGCATATAACACGGCTGTGGCGCGGAGTGCTCACCGAAATCCGCAGCCCCTCAACATTTTTGCCTGTCAGCGGGCAGCAAGTATGACCGGTGAGGGCCCCGTCGCTGTCAACCCACACCCGGCGGGCTCGCCCGTTCTACGCTCCCGCCGCCCTGGCGGGCGGCTCCCGCTGCGCCCGTGCGGCACCGGCGGCATAGCCGCCTCCTGCTGATCCGCCGGCCTCTGCGGGGTTGACACCGCCACCCCACCGGTCCCCCGAAGCCCGCGCCACCAGGCGCAGATCACCACTACCGCAAAGGAATCTTGGCCATGAATACCACCGAGCACACCATCGACCCGTGGACCAGCACCGACCACGACCCGCACCAGCCGCCAGCTGTGGGCAGCGACGCCGATGCCGAAAACATCTACGCCGGCTGGGATTTGGAAATCGAACACCACCGCGCCCAACTCGTCACCAGCCTCAACACCGCCCTGAGCGCACTCACCGGAGCCCACGCAGCGGTCAGCGCCCTGCTCAGTGACCAGGTCTACGACGTCGAGTTCAGCGAAGGTACCAGCGGCGAGGACGTGGCCGCGTTCATCACCGAAAGCCTGCGGCTCACCCGCGTCGCCTACGC
The DNA here is from genome assembly GCF_059812185.1 of Mycobacterium sp. NGS67. Lineage (NCBI taxonomy): Bacteria > Bacillati > Actinomycetota > Actinomycetes > Mycobacteriales > Mycobacteriaceae > Mycobacterium > Mycobacterium sp. NGS67. Next base: position 42,058 of record NZ_JCALCF010000005.1, on the reverse strand, counting down.
CCTGACCCAACACGTCACCGACCGGTCCTGACCCGGCCACACTCCGAAAGGACCAATCATGAGCGAGTTCTGGGAACAATGGGCCGCCACGGCCGCCGCGCCGATCCAGTGCCTCAAACGCCGCGCCACGGTGGCCTTCCGCGAAGAACGCCACCTCGGCCTGGTCATTCGGCGCCGCTGGATCACCTTCCCCGACGAAATTAACGGCGCCCCAGTCATCGTCGAGATGCCCGAGAACGCACCGACCAAAACGTGCGACCAGGGCCGCCACGATCAGTGCGGGCATCGCCTCGGCGGCCCGCACGAAGGCGGCATTTTGCTCAAGCTGTCCCTGCCCGGTTTCTGCTGGCGCTGTGGCTGCCCCTGCCACAACGACCCGCACCGCGCCGGGCGCCTGTTCTAACACCCCGGGCCCGGCCAACTCCCCCACCGCACGGGGGTTGGCCGGTCCCCTTTTTTCTTCCGGCCCACCACCGGCCAAGTTTGCCGCCCGGGCTGCGCTGCCGCCCGCCGGTGGCGTCGCGTCATCCGTAGCTGCTCAACTCTATTGCCGTCAGCTTGGGGGTGAAGCGTAATCGGCTGGGGGCCCGAGCGGTCAACCCACGCCCGGTGGTGGCGCCGGCGGCGAAGGACATTTTCGGCCCTACCCAGCTCGCTGCCGCTCGCGGGCCGAAAATCCGCCGGCTCCGACCACCGGACTCTTCGGGGTTGACCGCCCACCCTCACCCGATTGACGCCCACCCCTAGCGCTGACCGGCGCAACCAAGCACCACAGGAGAACGGAAGAAACATCATGTCCTACAACCGCATCGCCATCCTGGCCGCACTACACACCCAACTGCTCGCCGGCAAACCCGACCCCAGCCGCGGCCTGGCCGAGCTCGCCGGACGACTCGTCCTCGACGACACCTTCAACAAGATCCCGCTGCACCACATCGCCGAACGCCGCCCCCTGGCCGCAGCACTGCTGTGGACCCGCATCGCCGATCACCTGAGCGGGCAAGCCCGCATCGAAAGCCTCACCCTGGCCGCCACCTTAGCCCTGGCCGGCGGAAACCCCGGCATCAGCGCCACCCTCATCGACCGCGTCGACGTCGCAGCACGCCGCGAGCACACCCAGGCCCCGCCCATCCTCGAGGTCCTCAAACTCGACCACCGCGTCCGCGAGCACCACCACGCCGTCGCGGTCTAACACGACACCCCGGCCGGGTACCGCACAGGGCCCGGCCGGGTGTGTCCCCAACCCGCCCACCAACCCCACATCACCATCAAAGAATCAGGAGACAACATCATGGCGCGCAGCAAGATTCACACCACAACGACACCGAACCCCACCACCTACCACCTCGCCGAGCGACTCACAGGCCTGGCCATCGACAGCCTCTACCGCTTCACCGAAGGCCACCGCACCCTGGCCCCCATCGACGGGCACACCGTCACCGCCCTGCACACCACCCACCCCTGGGGATACAGCGCCCAACTGCACGCCACCGACCGCCACGGGAACCTGCATACCGCCGCCGAAGCCACCGCCAGACGCGCCCTGCCCACGGCCATCAGCTCACGAATCAGAACCTTCCGCAGCGGGCCACTGGCATGGCACAACGCCGCCGCCCGCATCACCGACGACGCCTGCCCCGACCCCGCCGACGCCGCCATGTTCGTTGCCTCTGGCCACCACCACTACCAACTGAGCCGCCGCCTGAACCCGGCCAACTTGCGCGAATACTGGGATCTACGCATCGACGGACAGCGCCACGAGCCGGCCTTCGCCGGACCCACCGGCGCAGCCGAATACGTCACCGACACCACCGAAGCGCGACGCTAACCATCCACCAAGGCCCGGCCAGCACCCTTCACCACACCAGGGGTTGGCCGGGCCCCTTTTTTGTTCCGGCCCGGAACCAGGCCTGGCTGCCGCGCGCAGTGGCGGTCACGCCCGCCGGTGGCGTCGCGGAATCCGTAGCCGCTCAACTCTATTGCCGTCAGCTTGGGGCACAGCGTAATCGGCCGGGGGCCCGAGCGCTCAACCCACGCCCGGCGCCGGCGCCGGCGGCGAAGGACATTTTGCGGCCCTACCCAGCTCGCTGCGCTCGCGGGCCGAAAATCCGCCGGCCCCCGACCACCGGACTCTTCGGGATTGACCGCCCACCCTCACCCGATTGACGCCCACCCCTAGCGCTGACCGGCGCAGCCAATCACCACAGGAGAACGGAGAACACCCATGACCACCTCGGCCAAGCCCAACCACCTCACCCCGGCCGCGACCATCACCCACAGCATCGTCACCGTCAAAGGCCAACAGCACGCCGAGGTCTCCGCCCACCACGCGCGCACCCCGGACGCCCGAATCTCTCTGGCCTGTGCTGGTATTCACATGATCTTCTACAGCTGCCATGCCGTGCAGGGGCTGCTCGAGGCGTTCACCGCCGCCCGCACACAGATGCTGGGTATTCCCCACCACATTCCGGCACTGCGGCGCGACCCGCACGAGATCGAGGCCCGTGTGGCGCTCAGCGTCGAGTGGACGCGCCGACCCACCTACGCCGTCGTCACCCAATCCGCGCTCAACCGGATCAAAACCGCGAACGTCAACTGGATCGACCTCTACACCGGCCCACTGACCTGGCAGCTTCGCGACCAAGCCGGACTGCTGTCCATGATCGAACTGCTGCGCCGCACACATCAGACCGCGATCGCGATCTTCGCCGACGGCCGGCAATACGACGCAGACCCCACCAGCTGCGACTACCGGATCGCCTGACCGTGCAGGTCGGCCTGGCCAGCCCCCCGCCATACGGAGGGCTGGCCAGGCCCCCCTTTTTTCTTCCGGCTCACAACCCCGCCGGCTGCCAGCCGACTGCGCTGGTGCCCGCCCGTGGCGCCGCGTAATCCGTAGCCGCTCAACTCTATTGCCGTCAGCAAGGGGGCAAAGCGTAATCGGCCGGGGGCCCGAGCGGTCAACCCACGCCCGGCGCCGGCGCCGGCGGCGGAAGACATTTTCGGCCCTACCCAGCTCGCTGCCGCTCGCGGGCCGAAAATCCGCCGGCCCCGACCACCGGACTCTTCGGGGTTGACCGCCCACCCTCACCCGATTGACGCCCACCCCCAGCGCTGACCGGCGCAGCCAATCACCTTCACCGAACGGAGAACACCATGGAGAACTTCAACGCACTGCGCACCCCCGCCGACATCGTCGCCGCCGCACCAGGCCTGCTCGGATTTGTTCCCACCAAAAGCATCGTGGTCTACCTGCTTCAGCAGCACCCGACCACCGGTCTTGGCGTGCGCTGCGCGGCCCGCTTCGATATCACCAACAGCACCGAGCAAGCCACCAACTTTCCCGCCACCTGCAACCTGCGCGCCGGGAACTTCGCCGCCGCGATCATCCTCGCGGTCTGCGACCAACCCCACGACATCCACGCCCGCCACCTGCTCGAGGCCACCCGAGAGTCCCTGCGCGCCATCAACATCGAGGTGTTGCGCTGCCTGCATACCCGCGACGTCACCGAGACCGGCCAGTGGCTCGACATCGACACCGGCCAGTACGGACCCACCTACCCCTACACCGACGCTGTGCTCACCGCCCAACTCGTCCACAGCGGCCACACCATCCGCGCCCACCGCAGCGACATCGAGGACGAATTCAGCCCGTTGCCGCCGGCACCCCCGGCCCAGATCGGCAACCACGCCCGCCTCGTCGAAGCCACCGTCGGGGAGATCACTGCCGCCCTGGCCGGCGGGCCCATCACCAACCCCACCCTGGCCACCCGCGCGGGCATCCTGATCACCGCACACCCCGCCCTGCGCGACGCGATGATCGGGCTGGCCATCGACACCCCCGAGTACGCCGCGGACCTGTGGACCCACATCGCCCGCCGACTGCGCGGAGCACCCCGCGCCGAAGCCCTCACCGTCGCGGCGGCCTGCCTGTGCCTGAACGGGGACACCGTGCGCGCCGGCATCGCCCTAGACGCCGCGTTCGACGAAGCCCACTCCAGCCACACACCCGAGCCGCGGCTGGCCGGTCTGCTCTCGGCCGCACTGCGTGCGGGGCTCTCACCGGAAAAGATCAGCCAAGCGCTCATCGCCGCTACCGAACCCCGCACTCCCGACACCGACTGATTACCACCCGAGCCTGGACCGGCCAGCTCCCACCGCACGGGGGTTGGCCGGTCCCCTTTTTCTTCCGGCCCCACACCGGCCAACCGCCGAAGGCAACCCCTGTCGCTGCCGCCCGTGGCGTCGCGTAATCCGCAGCCCCTCACCTTCTTGCCGTCAGCAAGGGGGCGCAGCCTAATCGGCCGGGGGCCCGACCTGTCAACCCACGCCCGGTGGCGGCGCCGGCGGCGGAGGACATTTCCGGCCCTACCAAGCTCGCTGCCGCTCGCGGGCCGAAAATCCGCCGACGCCACCACCGGACTCTTCGGGGTTGACAGCCCACCCTCGACCGATTGACCGCACCCCTAGCGCTGACCGGCGCAGCCAATCACGTTGAGCGAACGGAGAACACGACCATGGAGATCTCAGAATTCGAGCATGCATTCAACCTGTGCGACGAGGCCGCGGGCCGCATCGCCGAGCAGGCCTACGGAATCACCCGCATCGCCGCCCACAACCACGGTGACATCGCGTTGACCACCGTGCACGAACGCACCGCCACCGGTGGGCACCGCCTGATCCTGCTGGCCACCGACGACCACGGCCAACTCGCCGCCGTCGAAGCCACCGCACCGGACCTGCACACACCCCCGGTGACCCGGATCCTCAAAGTCCGCGCCGGCGACCTCACCTTCCACGCCCTGCCCAAAAACAAGTGGGCCTGGTCCGCGGCCGCCGCCGGCCACACCTACCGCCTGGCCGCCGCCACCGGCGACGAACTCGACGACGCCGACGACCCGCTGTGGACCACCACCATCGACGACCACCGCCCGACCGACCACGACGTCCTCGACGACGCCATCGACACCCTGGTCGATCACCACCGCCGCCGCGCCGCCTAGCACTCACCGACGACCTCACAGCCCGGCCCGCCACTCCTCGGCGGGCCGGGTTTCCCCGTACCCCAACCCCTTCAAGGAGATCTCTCATGCCCGACATCGACTACGGACTGGCCCTCGACTTCGTCGACCCGGCCGACAACATCGCCCGCCAGCTCCGATTCCAACTCAACTGGGCACCCCCCGGTGACCCGCGGCTGTTCGACGGGACCGGCCAACTCGTCGCCGTCATCGACGACACCCGCCGCCCCGACCACGGCCGCACCCAAGCGCTCACCCGCCCCCGCGTCGCACACGCCGACGTCGACGCCGCCCTGCACGGTTGGCAAACCTGGGCCATGATCAACGACACCATCGCCGACCTGGCCGCCATCCGGCGTGCCCTGGTCGCCGCAGGCCTGACCTGAACCCGATCTACCCGCGGCCCGGCCAGCACCCATCACACCCGGGGGTTGGCCGGGCCCCTTTTTTCTTCCGGCCCCACACCGGCCAGCCGCCGTAGGAAACCCCTGTCGCTGCCGCCCGTGGCGTCGCGTAATCCGTAGCTACTCACCTTCTTTGCCTGTCAGCAGGGCGCGAATGGTAACCGGGTGGGGGCCCGTCCGCTCAACCCACGCCCACGGTCGGGCATCGCCGTCCCGAGTGACCGTTTTCGGCCCTATGCCAGCCCGCCCCGTGTCGCTGCGCGCCGGGCGGGCGCGGGCCGAAAACCCGGCGAGCACCCGCCGCGGACTCTTCGGGGTTGACCGTCTACCCCCACCCGCTTGCAAGCACCCCTGCGCCGACCGGCGCACCACAACACCGTTTCCCGAAAGGAACACCTCTCATGGCACACGAACTCGACATCACCGGCGGCATCGCGTCCTTCGCTAACTCCCGCAGCGACCACTGGCACCGACTGGGCCAATCCGTCGGCCACACCATGACCGCACGCGAAGCCCTCGACGCCGCCCAACTGGCCGGCTGGAACGTCCGCAAGATGGCCTTGCAGGTGCCCCAGGCCCCCGTCATCGACGAACACGGCGTCACCGCACCCGAACCCCTGGCGGTGCCCGATTTCTACGCCACCGTGCGCACCAACCCCATCAACGGCCGCCTGGACGTCCTCGGCGTCGTGGGCAGCAAGTATGAGCCCGTCCAAAACGAGGCGTCCTGCGATCTGCTCGACGCCCTCGTCGACGAAAGCGGCGCGCACTTCGAGACCGCCGGAGCGTTGCGCGGCGGACGGGAAACCTTCGTCACCATGAAGCTGCCCGAGGCGATCGTCTTCGACGGCCGCGACGGCACCAAAGACCGCACCGAGCTCTATCTGGCAGCGCTCAATTCCCACGACGGGTCCTCGAAGTTCACCTTCCTCATCACCCCGATCCGCATCGTGTGCGCCAACACCCAAACCGCCGCATTGCGGGATGCCAAAGCCAGCTGGGGAATCCGGCACACCGGAGGCGCCAGGGCGGCCATCCTGGAGGCCCGCAACGCACTCAAACTGACCTGGCGCTACACCCAGGCGTTCGAGGCCGAAGCGGCCGCGCTGTATGCCCGCGCGATGGACACCGATCAAGTCCGCGACTTCGCCCACCAACTGTTCGAGGTCGACGCCGCAACCAGCACCGCCACCCGCCGGCACCGCCGCGAACGGGCGGGCGGCATCGTGAAGCTGTGGACGTCCTCGCCGACCCTCACCCCGATCGCCGGAACCCGGTGGGCGGCCTACAACGCCGTCACCGAATACCTCGACCATCACGTCCCGGTCCGAGGTGCCCGCACCAGCAGTGACGCGGCCACCGCCCGCGCGCTGCGCAACATCGCCAGCGCGGCCAGCACCAGTTCGCTCAAAGCCCAAGCCTTCCGGATGCTGCAGACGCTCTAACCCGACCCGCCCGGGCCCGGCCAGCTCCCCACACCGGGGTTGGCCGGGGCCCCTTTTTTCTTCCGGCCTCACCGCCGCGCCTGACGGCGCGCGGGCGGGCCGCCTCAGCGGCGGCCACCTCCGTAGCCACTCACCTTGATTTGCCGCTCGACGGGGCGCACACGCTAACCGGGCGGGGGCCCGAGCTGTCCACCCACGCCCGCCGGTGGCGCCGGCGGCGGAGGACATTTGCCGCCCTACCAACTCGCTGACGCTCGCGGGCGACAAATCCGCCGGCCCCACCACCGGACTCTTCGGGGTTGACAGCCCACCCTCACCCGCTTGCCCACACCCCGTGCCGACCGGCACACCAACCCTCCACGAAAAGGCCTTCCCATGACCACTCTGCGGACCACCGTCTACCTCAACAACGCCCACGCCCGCTTCTTCGGATTCGACGAGACCACCGCGCAACTGCGCATGGCCGAAAGCTTCGACCTCGAGCTCCCCGAGCACCTCACCGGATCCGCCGTCGTCGACGCCGCCCTTAACGTGGTCTTCGAACAGCTCAACATCGACGACCCCGAACACATCTGGGCGCTGCGCTACCGCCTGGCCGGGCACCGCAGCCTGTCCGTGGGCGACGTCGTCGTTACCGGTGAAACCGCTTGGGTAGTCGCCCCAATCGGATGGAAGCCGATCTCCGCCGCCACCCTGACCGCCGGCATTGTCCGCTGAAACCCCGACACCGAAAGGAGCCGAACTCATGGGCGAGTACTTCACCCCGACCTTTCTCAACACCGCCGGGCACATCGTCTGCGCGCTGGACCCCGCCGACTATGGTTCGGGCCTCAAGCTGGCCGGGCACACCCGCGCCGACGCCCCGCTGATGTCTGCGGTGCTCACGCTGCTGGCTCTCGACGGCGGTCTGCGTCTGGTCTGGGCCGGTGACTGCGCCGACCCCGATCCCGGGCACCAGGCCGCTCTGTACTTCCTTGTCGAGGACCGCCATTTCGTGCGGTTCGACGGACTCGTGGCCGACGGCGTAGCACCGAACAGACCACTCGGCGAGGCAACCGTGTCGACCGGCAGAGGTTATCTGTGCAACCTCGACAAGCGCGAATACCTCGCCCACACCGATCTGGTCGCCGACCACACCGGGTGGCGGCGCACACCGCTGCCTACGCTGACCGTCGAATCCGAACGCACCACAGCCAATTCGCAGAACTTCGGGGCCTGGGCGCGCGACCGCCTCCACTACCGCCTCAGCCACCCCGGACCCGGGTGGAACCTGCACTGGTAACGTGCGGTCCCCGGGGGTGCCCGACCACGGACCCACCCGACGGGATTGTGGTCGGACACCCCCCTTGATGCACCGTCCAGCGCTGGTTCACCACAACGTGGGATCTCCTGACCCCAGCAACGCCGCAGCCACCGCCTCGCCGTCCCACCCGTGGCGCACCGCTTCGCGTAACGCCACCGCCCGCTCGCGGCGCGCCCGAAGACCGTTGTCGCCCTGCCGGATCGGCACGCGCCCGCCGCCCCGGCCCGCCCGCGCCATCATCACCATGTTGTCGCGCTGGCTGCCGCCCACGATGTGCAGCAACCCAACCTCGCCGGGCAGGCTCACCCGCACACACGCCGGGTTGTCGCAGCCGTGCAGAGCGCGCACCCACGGTGCCAACGGTTCGCCTTCCAATGCGGCCGCCAGCGCATACCGGTTCGGGCGCACCATGATCCGGTCCGACCCGCGCCCGACCCAGAAGACTGGCAGAGGGTACTTATTCGAAACGTGCGGTATTCCGTCCGTTGTCTGTAAGGCCTTTGGGGTGCTTGGGACTGTTACTCATGGTCTGAGTTGGTGCGGTTCGGACGGCGGATGGCGAGTTATCTACACGTGTGTAGGTGCGTCAAGCGGGTCGGTATTGCGGGATGATGGGTGTGTGCGAATCCGGATTGTCGGGACGCAGCTGCCGGGCCGCGAATGTGGAGCGAGCGGCGACTTTCCGGGCTATTCCAACATCCACGTCGGCGTGCAGCGCAAGAACCGCCGAGATGAATTGTTGGATCTGCATCCGGGCGACGCTGCAACCGCGGTGTGGACGTTCGACTGCGTTGTGGACGGCACAGACGTGCGTGGGCCCTATATTCAGGGACCCCCGGGTGGACGCTTCATCTACCTGAGCTGGGGCACCGTCGATGATGGCGGCCGCTTCACCCCTGTTTCGGCGCGCGAAGCTGATGCTTGATGCCGTGCCCACCGGCGTCCTCGAATCGGCCGCGAAGTCAGGGCTGTTGGCACACTCGGTCTGACTGACGCCAAGGGCAATCCGCTGTGCGCGCGCGTGCGGCCACCGCAGATCACCTGGACCGCAGCGTAATCACCGCGGTGTCCGCCCGCATCGGTCGCGGATGCTCAGCTTGGCTGTCAGCGTGTTGGCGTTGCGGCTGGGGGAACTTCGGGCTAGTCGAGGAGCTGGTTGCTGATGGGGCGCAGCTGTGGGTAAGCATCGGCGACGGGTAGCACAGTCCCGTCGGGGTGCGCGCCGAGCCAGTCTTGAGCGGCCTCGGCGGTGGCGAAGTAGCGACCCGGGTGGCATGTCGTGGCGCGCACCCGGGTGGTATCCATCTCCTGGGAGCCGGGAATCGAGATCACGGCGGTGGCCGGCGTTAGTTCGGTGACCCCGGCTTGCGGGTCGACGGTCAGGCGAATGACGGTATCGGTTGTCGGGCAGCGTGATTCGATCTGTGCGGGGCGGTCGAGGATCGCCGGGAACAGCAGGGTGTCGGCGGCGCACCACGTGTAGAGGTGGTGACCGTCGACGATGTAGGTGTGTGGGGTGGGGTTCTGCGTCAGTCCCCACCCGATGATGCGGTGCTGGTCGTCGTATTCGATGTCTTGGCCGGCGGGCGCATCTGTCAGGTCGGCGACCTCGACGCCGGCGGCCGCGGAGAGTTCGGTGATCGTGACCGGGTTGCCGTGGGCGAGCAACCGCACCGCGGTGCGCATCAGGTGCCTGCCAGTCTGCGTGTCGGGGCCGAACAGGGTGTCGGCGACGGTGTTGGCGAAGCGGTCGGCATCGGCGGTCATATCGGGTCCCCTTCTGCGTGCTGCATTGTTGTTCCGGTATCGATCGTCGGGTCTGCCACCGGTGGGAGAGTCAAGCCGCGCCGCTGGATTCGGCGGGATCGGGTCCCCACGGATCGGGCGTCCCGCACGCGCCGTGTCCGGTAAGCGCCTCGCGGTAGCGGTGGGCGAACGTGTCGATGCGGTGGCGTTGCTGCTCGAGCTCGTGGATGCGTGCGTCGATGCGGGCCCGGGAACGTTGCAGTAGCGCGGCCAGGGGCGGCCCGACCAGCCCAGGGTTGGTGTCGCAGGTTTCGGCGAGTTGTTGAATCTCGGCTTCGGTGAGTCCAAGGTCGCGCAGAGCGCGCACGATACGCACGCACCACAAGGCGTTCTCATCGAACAGTCGATATCCGGCGGGGCTGCGGCCGCGGGTGTAGATCAGGCCAAGGTCCTGTTGTCGCCGCAGCACTTTGACCGATACCCCGGTGCGGCGGGCCAGGTCCCCGACCGTCATTGCGGGCTGCTCGGCCATCATAATTGCGTTGACTGTGACGGGGTTTGGACGTGATCCGCTGTGTGGGCGCGCAGTGCGTCCAGCACGCGTTGCGGCGTGGGCAGATCGAGTCGGCATGCGTCACCGACCGGAGGCGCGGCCTCGGGGCGCATCACATCGACACCGTTGACGAGAACTGTTGGGGAGGGGTAGCGACCGACCCGGTCGATGATCGCCACGTCGACGCCCAGGCCGGTCAGGCAGTCGGTGATGACCTGTCGGGCGGGCGCGGCATGCGGGCAATTCGGCGCGGTGAGTAGTTCGATTCGCATGCGGTCACTCCTGGTTGGTGGAAGGTGGTGTGGTGGCGGCGGTTTGGATGTCGTGCAGGATCGGGCAGTCCCGCTGGGCACGGGGCTGATCACAGGTGTCGACCAGCCGGGTGAGCGCATCCCGCATGCCGGCGAGGTCGGCGATGCGGTGCTGCAGGTCGGCGATGCGGGCGCGGGCCATCGTCTTGGCCTCGTCACAGGAGGCGGGGCCACCATCGGCCAGATGCAGCAGTTCCTCAATGTCATCGAGGGTGAACCCGAGTTGTTGGGCTCGTTTGACGAACCGCACCACCCGCACCGCGTCAAGTGTGTAGGCCCGGTATCCCGAGGGGGTGCGTTGCGGTTGGGGTAGCAAGCCGCGGCGTTCGTAATACCGCAGGGTTTGGGTGTTGACGTGGGCCGCCGCGGCGACCTCGCTGGTTCTCACCCCACCAGCATGAACCCTGTACCCAACTACCAAGTCAAGGCGACCGGCGCTAGGTGCCGATTTCGCGGTGGATACCGCCGGCGGCGGTGTTGACCCCCTCGGCGAGGGTGGGGTGGATGTGGATGGCGGCGGCGAGTTGGGTGTAGGTGGCGCCGCAGGTCATGGCAATGACGGCCTCATGGACCAGGTCGCCGGCGTCGGGCCCGGCAATGTGGCAGCCCAGGATGCGGTCAGTTTGCGCGTCGGCGACGAATTTCACCAGGCCGCGGGTGTTGCCGATGGCGCGGGCCTTGACGACACCGGTGAAGTCCTGGCGTCCGATGATCACGTCGTATCCGGCGGCGCGGGCGGCCGGCTCGGTCAGCCCGACCGCGCCGACTTCGGGGTCAGTGAACACCGCATGCGGCACCACCCGGCCGGTGGTGCTGCGATCCTCGCCGCGAAACACGCTGCGGTAGATGATGTTGGCGTCGTCGCGGGCGGTGTGGGTGAACATCGGGCCGCCGCGCAGATCGCCCAGTGCCCACACGTCCTCCGCCTCGGTGCGCAGCGTCTCGTCCACGGGCAGGAACCCGCCTGGATCCGGTTGCAGCCCCAGGTGTTCCAGACCCAACTTGTCGGTGTTGGGGATACGGCCGGCCGCGATCAGCAGGTGGCTGCCGGTGATCTCGCCGCGTTCGGCGCCGGTGCAGCCCAGCCGGATGTCTCCGGCCGCGCCGGCGGCCTCGGTGCAGGTGGTGCCGGTCAGCACAGTGACGCCGTCGGCGGTCATGCCGGCGGCCACCGCCGCGGAGATCTCGGGATCCTCGGCCGGCAGCAGTCGCTGGGCACGCTGGATCACGGTGACTTTTGAGCCGAAGCGGGCGAACATCTGCGCGAACTCGCAGCCGACGTAGCCGCCGCCCACCACCAGAAGGTGGATCGGCAGCTCGGTGGCATCAAGCAGTGTGCGGGAGGTGTAGTACGGGACGGCTTCCAGCCCGGTGATGGCGGGGATGGCGGCACGCAGCCCGGTGGCCAGGAAGATCTTGTCCGCGACCAGATTGGTGCCGTCAACACTGAGGTGGTGGGATGCGGTGAATATCCCTGCGGCGGGGTAGAAGTCGATCCCATCGACCTTCTCGACCGTGCGGTAGGAACCCGCCCGAATAGGGTCGACGATCCCGTTCTTGCGCGCGACGACCGCCGACAGGTCGACGTTGACCGGGCCCGCGGTGTGCACGCCGAACTCGGCGGCCCGGCGAACCTGCTGAGCCACCGCGGCCGAGGCGATCATCGTCTTGGTCGGGATGCAACCGCGGTTCAGGCAGGTTCCGCCGAGGTTTTCCTTCTCGACGAACGCGACCCGACCGTGGCGGGCGGCGCGCAGCGCCAACGGCAAACCGGCCATGCCACCACCGAGAACCAGGGTGTCGTACCGCTGCGCCATCCCAGCTCCCCTCTCACGACGCATCACCGCGCTGCTGCCAATCACCTGACGGCGGCACGCCATCCGGGCCGCGGTCACCCACAGCGTGAACCCCCGCCGGGTCGTGCACGGTGTTTTCCGGGCCGCAGCACCCCGACGCGGCAGAATCGGCGGTCAGTGTCGGCTCAGACCGGTAGAGGGTGGATCTGCGGTATCGCCAGGCACCAGCCGCGGCGGCCAGGACGGCGCCGAGCGCCACGGCGGCGACGGTGCTGGTGTGGCCTTGCAGCCACGTGGTGACCACGGCGGAGAACCGGGCCACCGCGGTGCTGCCGGTGGCTCCGTTACCCGCAGCGGCCGGTATCCAATACCAGGCCAGGTAGACGCCGGTGACCAGCAACACGACCGCGGTGATGCGCGTGCCGTAGCGGGCCAGTGCGCCGAGGCGTCGGCTGAGCAGCGACCCGGTCACCGCGGCGGCGATCGACACCAGTAGCAGCACCGCCGCGGCGCCGCCCGTGTAGGCGGCGAACACCGCGAGCAGCCCCGTGTAACTCGCGGCGGTCTGGGCCTGCGCGATGACCGCCACCAGAACAGCAAAGCTGCACGACAGCGATGCGACCGCGTAGCCGACACCTGCCAACATCACCGCCCCCACACCGAGCGGACCCGAGGCCAGGCGGTTGCCGCCCGGGATGGATAGGTGCAGCGACAGGCTGCGGCCGGTGAGCATGACGGCACCGAGAACCGCCAAGACCAGGCCGAGGACCAGCCCCAGCCAGGGCATGGCGGTGATCAGGGCCCGGGCGCCGGCGCTGATGGCCAGCCCGGCGGCGGCCAGGGTGCCGGCGAACCCGACCGTCAGCGCGGCACCGGTGCGCAGCGCCCGGGTCAGTCGGACCGGCAGCGGGTACGTATCCGTCTCGCCCAGGGTGTGGGTGATCCACGCCGGTAGCAGCGCGAACCCGCACGGGTTGACCGGGGCGAGCATCCCGGCCGTGAACGCGAGGACGAGCAGGCCGTTCACTTCCCGGCTGCTTTGTCGAGTTGCTCGAGGATCTGATCGGCGGAGGGGGCGTGGCCTTGGTATGTGACCTTGCCGGCCGGGTCGACGACGATCACGGTGGTCGGTGCGCTGATCTTGTAGGTGCGCGACAGGGTTGCGCCGGTGTCGATGACGGCGGGCAGGTTCTTGCCGTCGATCTGTTCGCGGAAGTGGGCGGCGTCCTGCGGGGACTCCTGGGGGTCCATGTCCACCAGCAGGAACCCGGCCTTGCTGCCGGTCTGCTGCACGGTCGCCTGGGCCTGCGCCAGGGATTTCCCGCCGCCGACGCACTCGCCGCAGCTGAAGGAAAAGAACAACAGTGCGATCGGGGCGCTGCCGGGAACCGAGACCTGCCGCCCGTCGATGGTGGTCAGGGCGGCCGGGGCCGGGCTCGGGGCATTCACTCCCTGCGAGGCGGGAGGATTCGTATCAGCGGCGGGGCCGCACGCTGCGATCGCCCCCATCACCATCACCGCGGCCGCGGCGCCCAGAAGGCGCCCGCTGGCTGCCGTTCGGAATGTAAGCCGCCGCGTTCGTCCTACCGCGGGACTGCGGTGTTGACCTGAGCCGGTCTGGCGATCTCGCTCGCTCACACCGCCAGCATGAACCCTGTACCCAAGTGCCGAGTCAAGCAGAAATCGGCCCAATCGCCGACAATCCCCGGTCCCGTCAGCTCGGCGATACGGCCGGGTTCGAACTTCGAGTAGCACCTTCGCTGGCCTTGCATTCGGTACCTGGCTACAGGTTTGCGGCGACCACGAATCTTTCTATTCGGTGGTCGATTCCGCAGAGGGCGGCGGATCGAAGCTTCGCGACGGTGCTGGCCGTCACCACAGCGTGAAGGGACGCCCGGCCCCTTCGGCTGACCGAATCCGGGCCTCGATGCTGACGGCGTCCTCTTGGTTGGCAAGTCCGCTTCGGACGGCGGCCGCGATGGCGCGCGTGCGCCCGGCAGCACCGCGTACGTCCGCTAGCGGGCTGGCGTGGTTTCTCCGTCGAGTCAAATACTCGGCCCGGTTAGTAGTGTTTGTCCCGAGCTGCATGTGCGCCGGGTTCGTACACCCGGCGAAATCGCACTGGTGACAGATCACGGCATCCTCGGCAATGGACCACCCGAGCCGTGGGATCACACCGTAGGCCAGCTGATAGGCGAAGAGATGGGCAGGGACGGTGCCGCGTCTCGTCGGGCCGGGCAGGCTGGCGGCCCGGAAGGAACCGTGACCCGTCGAGGACACCCCACCGATCCAGACCCAGCACAGATCACCGGCGCGCTTGTAGCGCTTGCTTTCGAACCGGGCGACGACCTCGGGGTCATCGAGCCAGGACCGCCATCGGCGCTCCGGAACGCGGATTGGTCGCGGCTGCCCGATCAGGACGAGCTGCTCGACACTTGCCGAGCGGGCGCCGACGGAAAGCTCATGCAGCGGTAGCGGAGTGCCCGTGATCGCCATTATCGCCTTCACTGTCGCGCTTGATTTGAGCTGTTACCGGCGAGGGTACGTGTGGACTCCGACAACGCGGGGCTGGTCACTCGGACACCGACTTTCGCCACGGATGCGACTCGATACGCGCGGCGACGTACTCGGCGTTATCCCGGGCGGCGAGTGCGCCCCATCGCGTCGCTGTGGCGATGGACAGCCCGATCAGGTCAGCGAGGACCGGAGCCGGTAGGTCGGCGGCGAGCGCGCTGAGCGCCGCGCCGCGGGCCGGGCGGACGAAAATACCGACGTTCTTGTTGAGCGAGGTCGAAAGGCGGCCCCCATAGAAGTGGGAGCCCGGTCGGGCGCCGGGGAACAGCCATGCCGGGGTTCCCGTCCTCGAGGTCGTCGACTGCTCGTGGGTGCTGCGAGCTGCGAGCTCGAGTGTCAGCGCGGCAAGCGGCGGCGGGAGAAGGACGGGCTGGTCCCGCAGGACCAGGTAGGTGTCGGTTTCGGTGGTGGTGACTCTATCGACGGTCAGTTCGACTATGCGGGAGGGGATTTGACCGTAGAGAAGCACGAGGGCGCCAGCCACGCGCACTCGCAGCGCAAGTTTGTAATCGTGCAGGCACCGCCGGAGTAATGTCCAGCGTTCGTCGTCGCCGAGGACGTTTTCCGGTAGGCCTTCCCGGCCCAGCCAGTGAACCTGTAGATCCGCGCTAAGGCCGCGAGCGTGGGCCCATCTCAGGAAGTCCCGTACCCGGCGACGGGTACTTGCTCCCAGCCCGATCCAGGTATTGACGTCGTGTTGGGTGGCGTGGGCGAGGGTTCGGTCGTTGTCCTCGAGCCAGGTCAAGAAGTGTTCTGCAGTTTCGATCCGCGCTCTGGCGTACCTCGGGGCGCTCGCTGTGATCCCCAGCCGTGTTGCACGGTGTCGCGTACGCGGTAACACGGACCAGGAAGCGTAGGGGCGCAGCAGCTGAGCGGTCTTCGGTGATAGACGGGCGAGGAAGCTCTTCAGCCACGGCCCAAGCGATTCGAGGCCCTCAGCTTGAGCGTCGAGGGCCCCGGCGTGCACGAGAATGTCGCGCAGGTGTCCGACGCGGTTGTCCTGCGGGAGTTCGTCGAGAACCTGGTGGGTGATCGGGTTACCTATGGCCACGAGGTCACCTAGCAGCTGAATCCACCCGGAGCCATGGAGGATCTCTTGAGTCCGTTCTGGAGTGTTGTCCTGCAGTAGAAACGTCGCGACACCCTCCAGTTGGGTCATGATCTGGCCGTCGGGGCCGGCCAGCCGTTCGCGGACGCGCGCTTTCGCGGTGCACGCCAAACAGTGGGCGCCGCCAACGAGGAGATCGACCTGTCCGCAGTCGTTGCAGATCCAGTTGCGGCCGTCGCCCGAGCACGGGCCACAGACCGAGCCACCGCCATCACTGACACCGACTAAGGGCCGGATCTGCTGGCAGCTGGCGCAAGGCGCCGGAGACCGCCGCAGCTGCCGGTAGCAGGGCACACAGACTGGCCCGAGTGGCAGCGTGGTCTGAATCGCGGCGGTGCGCTCGCAGATCGCGCATGTTCGTGGGCGACGTCGACGAGAGCGGCACGTCGAACATATCGGCTGCCCCGACGCGCTCCCTCGCACGCAGGGCCTGAGGCGGCCACATTCGCTGCAAGTCGTCGTCGGAGGCACCCAGCAGCGGTTACAAATCCACGTGCCGGCGATCCGGTCAGCTACTCGGGCCTCCGATGTTGTGCGCCCGCATTGGACACACTCGTGTTCCCGGCCGCGGTGATAACAGCAAGGGCAGATCGGTCCATGGACGGTCAGTGCGTGGGCGCGCTGGTTCTCCCGGCCGCACGACGAGCACGTGTAGAGCTTGCGGGGCCCGCATGTCTGGCACAGCGGCTGGCCGTCGATGCGATACGCGACACGCGCGATCGTGCCGCATCGCGCACAAGGATGCTTGCGAGCGGGATCGCGAGCCTGGCAGCGCATGCACACGATCCCACCGCCTTCACGGAAGGCCGGCTGACCCACCTCCCCGCAACGCACGCACATCTTGCGATGCGTCTGCGTATAACAGCGGCCACAGATACTCGCGCCATCCCGGCGGTACGGCAGGGCTCTTTGTGCTCCGCACCGGTGGCAGCGCATCCGTTGCACGCCAGGGTGTTCGACGGCCAGGACATCGAGAAGAGCGCGCAGTGCTGAAGGCCCGGTGGCCTCACCGGAGGTCAATGCATCAGGATGGGCCTGGAGGTATTCCGCGAGCCCGGCAGCATGCGCCGGTAACAGCCTCAAACCCGCAATCTGGGCGGTCAGCAATTCGGTGCTCGCGTCGGGAAGTCGCGGCGCCAGTATCGCCGCGATGTCCGCCGGCCTGTTCTCCGCGGTGTGATGTTTCCGGCGCGTCATAGCCCGTTAGGGCGCCGAATGGTGGTCCGCCGAACCGCCGGCGGTGCAGCCGCTTTCGTCTCGCCGACAGTCTTGGCGACTTGGGCGCTAGTCGCCGTGATTTCGATGAGATCCTCGACGCCGACGTCGAGGATGTCGCACAGCGCGGCCAAGGTGTCGAGGCTGAGGCGTTGCGGTGTCGTGGTAACGAGGCGGAACACCTGCTCGCGGGAGAGGTGAATGCCGCGCTCTGCAAGCAGCGGCACCAGATCGGTGGTGGCGAACATGTCGCGGGTGGCCATGATCTTGCGCAGATTCCACTGATAGCTCATCTTTTTCATCGCTAGGTCTCCCACAGCTCGGGATGTCGGTCGAGCGCGCGCTGCAGCAGCCGGTTGCGGTACTCGTCGGAGACGCCGGTGTAGATCCCGGTCGTGGCCGCGTAGGTGTGTCCGACCTGGGTGGAGACGAACTTCTCCGGATAGTCGAACTCGATCAGATGAGTGACATACGAGTGGCGCAGGCAATGCAGACTCAGAGACGGGTCAAGCCCGGCGGAATCACGGGCGGTGGTGAACGCTTCGTCGATGCGGCGCATAGAGATACGGCTGGCGCGTTCGGTCATCCACAACGCCGGATGGGCTCCGACGCCCAAGGCCGGCCGAATTTCGTTGCGCCACTGCTCGACGACCGGGACGATCCAATCCATCTCCGGAACGGTGAGCACAGTGCGCCGCTTCGGCGGACTACCCCGCGAGGATTTGCCCCAACGGACAAACAGGCCGCCGTAGCGCCCGAACGCGGGGACTTTCGGGTTGTGGCGCAGATCAGCAAGATCCAGCCCCCATGCTTCCCGGCGCCGAAGTCCGAACGCGTAGATGGTTTTCAGCAAGGCCGCATCTCGCATCGCCGCCAATCCTCCCTTGCACCGGCGGGCACGGATCTCCTCGACCCGACCATCAGCGGCATCGAACAGTGCCTGGATCTCGTCATAGGTCAACGGACGTCGGCGCGGGTCCCCTTCGTACTCGGTGACATGCACGATGGTGTTCCACTCGTGCAGAACCTGCGACGGTGCCACACCAAAGCGCTGCAGGCATTCGCCCGTCCAGCCATAGCGGGGGTCGCTCACGTACTGCAGAAACATTCGCAGCGTGGTCTCGTACAGCCGAGCGGTCGAGACCACAATCGGCTCCGCTCTGTTTAGACAACTGTCAATGAACGCCTCCACGTCGGAGGACCGCCAATCCCACGGATACTCGTTGACGAACTCGGTGACCCGCCGCGCCAGCCTCAGTCGTGAACTGATCGTTGCGGCCTTCAGAAATCGGGTCCGCTGCTGCAGCGCACACCCCTCGAGCATGGCCTCGAACACCGCCGACTCCGGATCGAGATGACGAACCCCCGGCACGAGCACAAGGTGCGACGCGCCTGCCAAATCGACTCTATCTGCCACGTTGCATAGGATGCAACATAACTGCGTTAGAAGCAATCCCTATTTAAGCAGCTCCGGCCGCATCCGATCGTGGCATGATCTTCCTTGCTTCCATCGATCCGCCACGCACGCACCGTTATCGCGAAGTGGCGCAATGCTTCACCAGATGCAACTCCGCTCGGTTCCTGCCGTAGCCGTCGGTTCCCACCGCGCCGGTCCAGATCGCGCAATCCTCCGCTCCGGGGCCGCGCACCACGTGGGCGGCAAAGCGCGCCAGCTCCTCGGCATGCGCGACCGGATCAACGACCAGCTGTAGCGGTTGCGAACGTCCCATGACCCCACTGCGTTTCGATGCCTACGCGCGGCCCGGTTGCCGCACCCGCACCCATCCTCGCCGCGGACACCGACATCGGACCTTCTTAGGCCGTCGCCGATGACGGCGCCAGCGCCTTCACAGCGGCCACGCTTCGGATCGTGTCTGCCGCCGCCCCGTTCGCCTCGACGGCACCGCCGGCAGGGACAGCGGCTGGTTGTGCCGCCGCGTCGTCATCGGCCGGCGGCTGCGCCGCCGCTGCCGACTCCTCCGCGGCCGGCGGCGCGGCATTCTGCCCGGCAGCCTCGGCTTCCCGAATCAGTTCGCGAGCTTGCTTTTCGGAGAGCTTGGCCATCCGCGCGATCTCACGCAGGGGCTCCCCCCGATCGCGCATCGCGGCCAGCGCCTGCCCGCACACCACGCGCTGCGCGCCGCGGCGGCGCTCGGCGTCCTCGCGCAACACCTGCTGGCGCGCCGCAAGCCAGCCGTCCACTGCCTCGACGCGCTCGCGGGCGGAGAAATACCGTCCCAGATCCTCGACGTTGGCCCGGGTGCGGCGCACCACGTCGTCCTGGGCGGCGCTGGCGGCCTCGCGCGCTGCGCGGCGGGCCTGCTTGCTGATCACTGTGTTCGCCATGGATCACACGCTAAGCCCCACCAACCCCCCAGCGCCGCAACGCAAGCCAAAAATCTTCCGACCGCACCCATCACCGGGCTTCGCACCCGATCACTCACCGCCGCCCCGAACGGCACTTAGGGTGCCCTAATCTTTCCCTACCGCCGAACATCACACCTCTTGCACTCAGGTAACGGTTCGGTAACGGCCGTTATCTGGGGGCGGGGCCGCCCCTAGTTTCAGGTTCAGGTGATGACGCAGTGATGGGCTTACATAAATTGACCGCCGGCGACGGCTATCTCTATTTGATCCGCCAAGTCGCCGCCTCTGATGCCACCGAGCGGGGCCGCCCCACTTTGGCGCAGTACTACACCGAAAAGGGGGAATCCCCGGGCCGGTGGATGGGCCGCGGCCTGGCGGCACTGGCCACTCCGCTGGCCCGCTACGCCTGTGACCCGCTGGTCGCCAAGTACTGGGGCGTGCAGGCTGGCTCGCAGGTCGGCGAAGAGCAGATGAAGGCGCTCTTCGGCGAGGGTTTACATCCCAACGCCGAACAAATCACCGGTCTTCTGACGAAGCTGGGCGCCGGTGCGGCCGGGGCGAGTATGGCCGCGCGGCTGGGCCGGCCTTTCCATGTCGATGGCAAAGAAAACCGGTTCGTCACCAGGCTTCGCGAGGTTTACCGCGACTACAACCTCACCCTCGGCGCCGACGTTTCAGCCAGCATCGCCCCCGACATCCGGGCCCGGCTGCGCACCGCCGTCGGGCAGGAATTATTCACGCAAACCTACGCTCGCCCACCAGCAGACGCGCGGGAACTGTCCGGTTTCATCGCCGCCAATTCCCGTTCGGCATCGACCGCGGTGGCCGGCTATGACCTCACCTTCACCCCGGTCAAATCGGTCTCCACGCTGTGGGCCATCGGGGCACCGCCGATCGCCGCCGCGATCGAGGACTGCCACCGCCAGGCGGTGGAGGAGACCCTGGAATTCCTTGAAGACAACGCCGCGTTCTCCCGCATGGGAGCCGGTGGCATCGCCCAGGTCGACACCACCGGTTTGATCGTGGCCGCTTTCGATCACCGCGACTCCCGGGCTGGGGACCCCAACCTGCACACCCACGCCGCAGTCAGCAACAAGGTCCACGTCATCGGCCCCGACGGAATAGGCCGGTGGATGGCGTTGGACGGCGCGACACTGCACCGTGCCGCGGTCGCGGCCTCGGAGTTCTACAACACCCGCATCGAAGCGTTGCTGGTCGAAAAACTGCGGGTGCGGTTCACCGCGCGGCAGTCCCGGCGCGGTAAACGACCCGTGCGTGAAATCGACGGCATCCCCGAGGAACTCAACGAGAAATACTCCTCACGCAGCGCCGCCATCGACCACCGGGTGGGCGAGCTGGCCAAAGGGTTCCACACCGAACACGGCCGCGAACCCACCGCCACCGAGATGCTCGCCCTGACTCAGCAAGCCACCCTGGAAACACGGCAAGCCAAACACGAACCCCGCTCCCTGGCCGAGCAGCGCCACACCTGGCGCGTGCAAGCCGTCGAGGTCCTGGGCAGCCAGCGCGCGCTGAGCAACATGGTCGCCGCGGTCACCAATCACGCACCGGCACACCACGTCCCGATCACCGACAGCTGGGTACACCAGCAGGCCGCTCACGTCATCGACACCGTCTCCGAGCATCGCGCCACCTGGACCATCAACCACGTCCGCGCCGAAGCCCACCGCCAGCTGCGCTACGCCGATCACCCTGGCGGACCTGAACTGGTCGACCGCATCGTCACGGCCGCCCTGCGCGGGCACAGTCTGGTCCTGACCAGCCACGCCGACACCGACAAACACGAACCCGCCGCCCTGCGCCGCGCCGACGGTTCCAGCGTGTACACCCGCCACGACACCACCCTGCATACCAGCGAGGCCATCCTGGCCGCTGAGCGGCGCATCCTGGCCGCCGCCGCCCGCACAGACGGCCGTGTCATCGACGCCGACAGCATCGAAGTGGCGCTGCTGGAAGCCCACGCCAACACCGGTGTGGCCCTCAACGATGGACAAATTGCCATGGTCCGCGAAATGGCCACCTCCGGGGCCCGCGTACAACTCGCGCTCGCCCCCGCAGGCACCGGCAAAACCACCGCCATGGCCGCCCTCGCGGCAGCCTGGCGCACCAGCGGCGGCACCGTGATCGGCCTGGCCCCCACCGCCGGAGCGGCCGAAGTCCTGGCCGAAGACCTCGGCTCGGATACCGACACCCTCGCCAAACTGGTGCAGCTCACCGGCACCCGGGCAGACCAACCCGAAGCCCCCCACGACGACCCCGCCCGCCGATGGTTCGACACCATCAACGCCGACAGTTTGCTCATCGTCGACGAAGCCGGAATGGCCTCCACCGCCGACCTGGACACCCTCCGCGCTTGTGCCGAAGCGCGCGGTGCCAGCGTGCGCCTCATCGGCGACGATGAGCAGTTGGCGTCGATCTCGGCCGGCGGCATCCTGCGCGATCTGGCGCAGCGCCACAATGCGGTCACCCTGAGCACCGTCGTGCGCTTCACCCACCCCGAAACCGGGCACGCCGAAGCCGCCGCCAGCCTGGCCATCCGCAACGGTGACCCCGCCGGCATCGGCTTCTACATCGACCACGGCCGTGTCCATGTCGGCGCCGATCAACACGCCGCGGACATGGCCTACGACGCCTGGGCCGCCGACCGTGCCGCCGGGCGCGACTCGATCCTGTTGGCTCCCACCAACGAGCTAGTCGCCCACCTCAACGAACGCGCCCGACTGGACCGTCTCACCGCCGCCGGCACCGACGCGAGCACACCCAAAGCCGCAGCGACCGTCACCCTCGCTGATGGGCTGACCGCCTCGGCCGGCGACATCATCGCCACCCGCAAGAACGCCCGCTGGATACGGACCACCAGCCGCGGCGGCTGGGTCAAAAACGGCCACCGCTGGACCATCCGCACCGTGCACGACGACGGCTCGTTGACCGTCGTCCCGCTCCGAGGCCGCGCCACGACGGTGCGGCTACCCGCCCGCTACGTCACCACCAACACCACCCTGGGCTACGCCTCCACCATCAACGCCGCCCAAGGCATGACCGCGGGTGGGCGCGACGTCGAAGGCACTTGCCACACCGTCATTTCCGACCGGCTCACCCGCCAGCAGTTCTACACCGCCGGCACCCGCGGCTGCACCGAAAACCACTTCTACGGCTCCACCGCCGAATCCGACCCGCACCGCATCCTGGCGCCCAAAGCCACCCACCCGCCGACCGCCGTCGACGTGCTCACGACCATTCTCGGCCGCGACGGCGCACAAATCTCCGCTCACACCGCCGCCGCACTCGACGCCGACCCGTTCACCCGGTTACACCAAGCGTGCGCGATGTATGCCGATGCGCTCTCCGCGGGCGCCGAACACCGCGCCGGCACCACCGTCATGGCCGCCATCGACACCGCGGCCGCGGGCCTCGGAACCCGCGTCACCGACGCCCCGGCCTGGCCGGTGCTGCGCCGCAACCTGGCTCTGCTCGCCCTGCACGGTGCTGACCCCGTCGCCGCCCTCCACGACGCCGCAGCCACCCCACTCGGCGATGCTGTCGACCCTGCCGCCGTCCTGGATTGGCGCCTGCCCATCCGCGGCGAAACCACTGCGCCACAACCCGCCCCGCTGCACTGGCTCAACCCCACACCAGCGGCCCTGAGCAACGATGACGTGTGGGGTCCGTGCCTGCGCGCGCGGACTGAACTGGTCACCGAACTCGCCGACACCGTACGCTCCACCGCCCGCGGGTGGGGGGCTGCCACCGCACCGGCATGGGCGCGCCCACTGCTCGGCCAGCGCGACCCTCTGATGGCCGAAATCGCCGTCTTCAGGGCCGCCCACGGCGTCGATCAGGCCGACACCCGCATCACCGGCCCCGAACAACACTCCAACCGCTCCAAGGTCTTCCAACAGCTCATCAACGCCCGCCTCGACGCCGCCCTGACCCGAGCCAACACCGACGCCGCGCGTTGGCGCCAGCTCGCCGAAAACCACGACCGACATCTCACCGCAGACCCGTTCTGGCCGCGCCTGGCCACCCACTTCAACGACGCCGCCCAGGCCGGCGCCGACATCGACACGTTGCTGCGCGACGCCCTAGCCGCGCACGGCCCACTCCCGTCCGAGATGCCCGCCGCCGCCCTGTGGTGGCGCCTGGCCGGCACCCTGGCCCCGCCGTCGCTGGATCGCGCCGACACCACCCTGCGACCGGCGTGGGCCCCGCAGCTGCACGGTCTGTTCGGCACCGTCGTCGCCGAAGCGATCCTCACCGACCACGCCTGGCCGTCCCTGGTCGCCGCGGTGGCCGCCTGCGACTGGCCCCCGGCTGATCTGCTCGCCGCCGCCGCGGAACACCTGCACGACATCAACGCCGAAAAGCCTTTGCGCCCCGACCAGTACGCGCGCCTGCTGACCTACCGCGTCGAGCTGCTCACCCACCACGCCGCCACCCTCGACCCCGACGTACCGCACCCCGCCGACACCCAGCACACACAGGCGGTCGGCGACCAACTCGACTGGTTCGCCACCGGCCACTACGGGCTCGAGGAGGACCTTGGCGAGCCGCCACCCGATCCCACCGACTACCCCTACAGCTTCGCCGAAGAGGACCTCGCCGGCCTGGACTTCGACGACCTCCCCCACCACCGGCCTCTGCGTGCTGAGCTGGCCGAGAACACTGACATCCCCGCTCTGCGCGCCCGCCGCGACGCCGCCTACCGCCACCTGCGCCAGCTGGAAAAAGCCATCCTGGGCGGGGGCGGTGGACCCGCCGAACACGCCGCCGCCGCCGAACTCGCCGACCTGCGCCGCCGCCACCACCAGCAGCGGCCCCTGCACCAGGCGCTGGCCCACGCCCACACCCGGTGGGTGCACGCCGAAGACGCCGCCGCGCTGCACGCCACGCTGCTCGACCAGCTCGACGCCGTGATCACCGCCGCAACCGGCCGCGCCGATGACGGTGCCGTCGCCCGCTACCGTGCTCACCGCGACCAGGTCACCGGAAACACCGAGCGCATCACTGTCGCGCTGCACACTGCGCGCACCCGCCTCGACGACACCCGCACCACCCTGCTCGACGCCGCCGGCGGCCCGCAGGGCATCGTCACCGAACACCACATCCACACCCGCCGCACCGCGGCCATCACCACCGACACCGCCGCCCTTAACGACGCCCGCCGAAACGCCCGCACCCTCGATGACCAACTCTGCCGCGCAGAAGCCGGGGCGGCCCGCGCCCTGGCGCAGCGCCCCGCCCACGCCTACGATCTGGCCGCCGACCTCGACGCGCTGCGCGCCGAGGTCGCTTTCTTGCAGGCCGCCAGCACCGTCAGCCCCGGCGCCCTCTACTACCCGCCCGAGACCGCGCTCGCCGATCTCGACGACACCCACCGCCGCGTTGTTACCGCGATCACCGCCAACATCCACACCGTGCAAGCACTGCACCTACACCCCGGCGCCGACAAGCACGGTGCCCTGGTCGCGCTCATGGCCACCGCACACGACCAGGAACATGGTGTGCTCGCCCTGACCGCCAGCCCGACAGCCCGCGACTACGCCGCCCACCACCCCTACGCCGACGCCAGCGGCCACATCGACAGCGCCCGCACCACACTCGGCAAGACGCCCCTGAAACTGCCTCTGGGCAGCCTGATTGTCGTCGACGACGCCGACCACCTCAGCACCGACAACCTGCACTGGCTCACCGCGGCCGCCACCGCCACCAACACCAAACTCATCCTCATCACCACCGGCGACCACCACCACCAACCCGCCTACACCCTGATCGCCGCGCTTCAACACAGCTCCACCACCGCCCACCAACTCGGCACCCCCGAACCCGACCCGCACCCGGCCCCGCGCACCGCCATCGAACGCGCCGAACACCACCTCGCCACCACCAGCGCAACCAGCACCACCCGTGACCAAGCCGTCGAACTACTACGCCAGCGCACCCAGATCGTCGACCGCCTACGCGACATCGCCGAGGCCGCCGCCCACATCGACAACCTCACCACCTCAGACCGCCACATCGACCGCAGCTACGGCATCGACCTCTGACCAATAACGCGCTATGAAGTCCCCTCAAAAGGCGACCGCGACCAGGGCGCGGGCGATACGATCCCGGCTCATGCCGACCACGCCGCGCCTACGGTGCCGGCGGCATGTGTGCGCGCACCGCCATGCGCCGATCCGCTCCCGGACTTTGATTCCCGCCACGGGCGCCGAGGCAGCCGGTAGCCGGACAGAACCACCGCTGCAGCGCCACCACGGACATCGCCGATGACCCGCGCGGCCTCCGCCTCCGAATCCGCGGAAACACCATTTATGGAACGGCTGTCCGAGCGATGGGCGCTAATCTTTGACCACAGCAGCGACGCGTTCGAGCTCCGCCAGCACCTGCACGGCAATTGCACGCCCCGCAGGCACGTCCAAGTCGCGCGCGTGCACTGTCGTAGGGCGCACGGTCCTAAGGGCCACGGCGATATCGCGGCGCACATCTACGAACCGCTGAGCACCCACACCACGCCGGGAACCAACTCCCGTCCCGCGTTGATCGTCTACTTTCACGGCGGCGGTTTCGTCCTGCGCGACTCCGTGTCACGCGATGCCGATTGCCGTCGCCTGGCCAACGGCGTCGGCGCGGTCGTCATGGCCGTCGACTACCGCCTGGCCCCCCAGAACCGCTTTCCCGCCGCGCTGGAGGACGCCTGGACGGCAACCCGCTGGGCTGCTGACATCGCCGAGCAGATGGGCTGCGATCCGCACCGTGTGGCGGTAGCCGGAGAAGGTGCTGGTGCCAACCTGGCGATCGGCGTGTGCCTGTTGGCCCGCGACCGCAGCGGACCTCCCATCGCCTTCCAGCTCCTGCTTTGTCCCGTCGTCGACCAGCGACGCCAATCCGCGCCCACCCCCACTCCGCCGCGGGCGGCGGTCGTCACCGCCGAACACCTGCACTGGTTCAGCGACCAATATCTCGCTAGCGAACAGGACCGGCTCAATCCGCTGGCCTCACCCCTTCTCGCCGAGCTCCGCACACTGCCGCCAGCACATCTGGTCCTCGCCCACGCCGACCCGCAGCGCGCAGCCGGTGAACAGTTCGCCCGCCAGCTGCGCGCCGCCGGCGTGCCGACCACGGCGCGCTGCTACCCGGGCATGTTTCACGGCTTCTACAATCTGGCCGACCAACTCGACACTGCCGCGCGCGCCAACACCGATGTCCACACCATCTTGCGCGACGCCCTCAACAACCCAAAACTCGCTGCCCCACAAGCCGTTATGCTGACGCCCGATAACAGAGGCGGTTGTTGAGACGCGCACTCGAAAGCTTCTCATGATGCAGGCGGAGGCAATTCCGATCGTGGGAAACGGCGCTATCTGTAGGCCTGCGTCTGAAGGCGGGTGGGAGGAGATTCAGCATGATATTCGTAACGACAGCGGAATCAGGTAATGGTGCCATCGTCGATATTTCCTTTGAAGACTGTCAGCTTCTCAGCGCTGCGACGATGGAGGTCCTTGACATCGTCGAAAACGCCGACTTCCTGGAACGAACGGGCTTCCAACCCCATGCCTTTGACTACATATTCATATGGATGGGAGAGAACCAGCCAAACGCCGCTCAGCGACTCGCAGACAGGCGAGACATTCTCGCCTCATTGAAAAACCAAATGAGGTCGCCAACGACCAGTGAACTGCGGCTGGCAACCAAGATTAGCGACAACGACACCCAGACCGTCCGCTGGAACCTCAGCCGCGACGCGCTGCTTATGTTCGACTGTGCATCACGGGAAATCCTTGACTACTTCACTCACAGTATCGGTTTCCTTCAGGAACTCTCAACCCGCACCGGCTTCCAGGCAGAGGACTTCCGCGCTATCCACCAACACATCAAAAGAATCTTGTTCGCTATCGACGATCGCTATGCGCCATCTCCCACGCACGGGCATGTCGGAAAGCGCTTCCACAAAGGGCAGATTTCCGGAATCAATTCACCGGAAGACCTTCAGGCAGTCGTCCGCGACGCCATCACCAACTCCAGCGATATCGCGGGTATCGAAAGCGTCAAAGGGGCACAACGCGCAGTATTCTACAAATCCGAAAACCCGATCTTGGTCATGATAGATAAAACCAACGACGACGGCGGTACAACATTTCGGCCCCAATACTTACACAACTACTTCCTCAAACTCATATTCAACCAGGGAAGCTTCCTGAAGTGATCTGTTGGTATCGGGCCGACGGACCCCGGGTGGTGCGCTGCGCCGTCACCGTAAGACAAGACAACGCGGCTTTCGGTTGAAATAATGTTGCACACGCAAGCCCCGGCAGCCGAGGAGGAATCATGCCCGAAGGCGACATCACCACCTACAACGAAGACGGGGTGTGGAAGTCGAAAGTGGAGGGCAGCCGCCGCGCCGCCCACACCGGCGGCACCAAAGCCGAACAGACCGCGATCGGCCGAAAAATGGCGCAGGACCGCAAGGTCGAGCACACCATCCGCAACCTTGACGGAACGATCCGCCAGAAGAACTCCTACGGCAACGACCCCAACCCGCCGCGCGGCTAACGGCCACGCAGCGTTGCTGGAACCGCACCCTCCCCGGCCGGCGGACTCCCCTGCGCCGGCCGACTGGTTGACCGCCCGCGTGGATCTGTGGGGCCCGCACTGGGTCACCAACGTCGTGGGCTCCGGATTCGAGGCCTACGCCCGGCTCTTCCACCCTCTCGATGACTACCCGGGGACACTGCGCTGGGCCGACATCGCCCGGTTCAACGACCGCCTCATGCACCCTTCAGCGCAGTGGGCACACATCAGTTCACCCGCCCCGTTCACCACCGAGCACGCCGAGCGAGGCCGTGGGCACCCGGGCGAGCCGCGCTGGGGACACCTGAGCCCCCGCGCGCTCGGCGCGCTGTGCGCGGTCCTGGCCCGCCACACCGCCAACCCGCAGCACTGTTTTTTCGCGGCCTGGCAAGGATGCGGGAACCTGCACGCCGGCAGCGGCGTGACACTGACCGCCTACCGCCCCGTCAACGGCGTGCTGCCTGACCTGTCACCACCGCCGCCCGCGCCGGCGCACTGGAAACTCGACCTGACCGGTCCCACCTTCGCCTTGCCCGGCCGCGACCGCTACTACCTGTTCCAAGGTGCTGTCGAGCAGGCCGTACACATCGGCCGCTGGGACAACGCAACGTTCTTCACCGCCCAGTCACCGCACTTCATGTGGCCGGCCGACCATACCTGGTGTGTGGCCACCGAGATCGATGACGACTCCACCATCATCGGCGGCACCACCGCGCTGATCAACGAGCTGTGCGCCTCCGCAGCGATCGAGGTCCTGCCGATCGCCCCCGACGCACCCTTCGACGACACCCTCAACCCTTGACGACTCATCCGTCGACGGCCGCAACACCCACGCTCATCGTCACCACGCCATGCAGGACAACGTAGAGCAACCACAGAGCTATCACCGCGGCCGCGATCAACCCACTCAGCCAGGGGAACCTGCGTGCGTCGTTCATCGTAATCCTCTGCCTCGCAGTACACATCGATCCGAAAACACCATCGGGCGCCCTCCCGCGCGGCTTCCGGCGCTGCGCCTTGACCCGCGCGGTCGTGGCGGGTGCACGGGCTCGCGCGCAATCCTCACCGCAGCGGTGAGGTCTGACTCACCGCGGGCCACTTCGGACGGCGAGCCCTGCACCGCCGCGCGGTGCACATCGTGGATGCTGATGGCGCGCTGCCATCCGTCCCGGTACCAGCTACAGCACCACGGCGCACCGCCGCCATGGGTTGGACAGCCCTGCCGATACCGCGCCGCCGCTGCCAGCAACGACGACGGCGCGCTAGCGGCCAGCGCGAACGCGGCACTGCTGTGATCGTCGTTGCGCCACGCTGCGCCGACATGTTCGCCGCAATCGCTGAGGACAAACGCCAAATCGTCAATCTCACTATCGCCCAACGTGTTACGCGGATTACGGGTGGAGTGCCGGTCAACGTCGCCGACCTCGACGACCACCGCCGGGCGGTTATCGAACCCCTCCGGGGCGAACCTCAGTCTGCGGTTACCCACAGAGCTCAACGTCTGCCCGTGCGGACAGATCAGCGCTCCGGCTGGTTGTTCAGTGTCCAGCAGCCACCGCAGTCCGATCAACAGCAGCGGCAGATGCTCCGTGGCCTGCGCAGGTGTGCCGGTGTGCGGGCAGGTCATGGCTGCCGCCGGTAGGCCGCAGTGAACACCTCGGGCTTGCAGGGCCAGGCCGCCCCGCCCGAAAGCAGTACGACATAGTCGCCCAGATCGGCCCGTACGTCACCGATCGGCGTCGGAATCAGCAGATAGCCCGGTTCGTCGGCGCCAGTAGCCGGGTTGACCCCGGCCGGAAAACAGCACCGGTCAGCAAGTCCCAGCCATTCCACGATGGTCGCTGCGGACGCCGAGGTCAATTGAAGCGCTTCGGCTTCGACGGTCGCGATATACCGCTGCGGCTTGATGGTCTCTGCCTCGACGAGCGCGCCCAAACCGGCGCCGGCGTCAGCGGTTGTCTCTGTTCTATCGTTCACGACATCCCTCCGTGTTGATCGAAATCCCTGCCGCGACAACACAGCTACGCGCACCGCCGGTCCCGCAGATCTGTCCCGAGGGCATCGGCCATGTCGTCAGTTCGTTCTCACCAGCGCCGATGCAGCTGAAAACCAGCGTCAACACCACGACCACCAGGGCGTCGACGGCGACGATCCACATGGCCTCTCCCGCAACAGCAGTGGATGTGGCCGGATCGCGTGCATCGGCGCCGACGCGGGTGCTCATTGCCGTTGTCCGTGCTGTGCAGGAGGCCGCGCACTCTGTGTCAGCTCCCAGTGAGCCAGCCGGCCTGGCTGGTCGTGGACGCGGCGTACCGCGCCGTGGCGTTGCAGGATCAGTAGCGCCCGGTAGACCTCTTCGGCCACCACCGGCCGCACGCGGTCGCCGGCCCTTCGGCTCAACGCGATACGCGCCGCGCTGGTCGTCATGGGCTCGTGCGTGGCGGCCAGGACCTCGATCAGTGCCGCGCGCAGCTGGGTCGCGTTCACCGCTGCCCCGCCGCTTTGGCGCGCCGATGCCGCGCTACCGCCCATTCCCACGGTGTTTGTGGTTTATCCGCTGGGGCAATGCTTTTGAGCAAGGTGCCCACGGCGTGGTCGTAGCGGCGCACGAATTCGGGCCAGTCCGGTAGTTCGGTGGCGATGCCGGCGGTGCCGCGGTGCAGCAACCGTGCGTGGCCGAGGTTTTGCGGGAGCAACCTGCGGTAGTCCAGACTCGGGCCCAGGTGCGAGGACAGGGTTTTGGCGCCGCTGGCCTGATCGAAGGATTCTTGGCGCCGGGTGGTTTCGCGTGACCACTGTTCGGCGCGTTGCAGCATCTCCATCTCATCGGCCCCGTACATGATCAGTGCCGCGGGGAAGGTGGCGCGCAGCTCGCGGGCGTAGGCACTGCCGTAGACGGTGTCGAACTGACACGAGGCCTGCACCGAGAGCAGCAGGTTCACCCCGAGGCCGCGGCCTTCGGAGACGTGTCGGCGCAGCGCGGGCATGGGGGCGACGTTGGCGGCCTCGTCGACGGTGATCAATAGCCGGTGCAGCATCTCTTTGCGCGCGGTTTTGCCGCGCCAGCGGCGCACCAGATGCTCGAGCAAGGTGACGGCGGCGCCGGCGATCGCGCCTTCGGCCGGGGCGAGGATGAACAGCGTGGCATCCGGTTGGTCGAGGAAGGTGTCATCGAAGCAAGACCCGGTGTTGCCGCGCAGTGCCAGGCGCATCCACGGAGTGACCGCTTTGCGCATGGTCAGCGCGATGCTATCGCGCATGCGCACATCCATATCCAGCGTGCGCTTCAACCCGTTGCGCAGCAGCGGGAGGTCCTCGACCTGGCGGGCGGCGGCGTGCCAGCCCGGCTCATTGGGGTTCTTGTCGTCTTTTTCCATGTTGTCGGTGGCCAGCAGCACCCAGCTGATGCCCTTGCCGTTGCCGCACGGTGAGGCCGCGTAGAGCATCGCTGCCAGGGGGGCTTCGGTGTTGTTTTCCCAGATCCCGCCATCGGAGACCTGATCGATGCCCGAGCCGGTACCGACCGCGGCCATCTGCATCATCGTGTTGCCAACTGTCACCGCCTCATCGGGTGTGGTGATCAGCGCGGTCGGATCAAACGAGCGCACCTGCACATCCGGGGGGTAGGACGGGGAGTAGTCCGGGCGTAGATCGATGACTTGTTTTGGCCCCCAACGGCGTTGGCACACCAACCACATCAGGTCGTCTTTGGAGGACACGCAGACCGCCGGACCGCCCCACAGGACGGCGGCGGGGGCCAGCACGGCACGGGTCTTTCCGGACTCGGTGGGCGCGGACACCAGATGGTGTGCCGCGCCGGCGGCCAGGGACAGTTTGTTGCTGTCGGAGTGGCGGTGAAACCCGCAATACGGCGAGGGTGAGCGCGCCATCACTGCCTGCGCCGTGGTGGGCTGGGGTCACCGGGCGGGTCGTCGGGGTCGGTCGGGAAGATCCCGGGCCCAGTTATGTCGTCGGGTCCGGTGAACCCAAAATCGATCTCTTCGGCTTCCTCGGCCGGGCTCATCGGCCACCAGTCCCGGGCCCCGTCGACAGCCAGCCAGCCTTCGGCGATGCCGTAGAGGCCGGCAATGAGCAGTACGGCCGGGATCTGGGCGGCCAGCCACGGCGCCAGCACCGCCGAGGACAACGACTCCCCCGGCTCATAGATCAGGGGCATCGGGGCACCGATAAGCGCCGCCGACCACAGCAACGCCGCCACCGGGTAGGACCGCAGCTCATCGGGGATTAGCTGCACGATGGCTTTGGATACGGCTTTACCGACCGGCCATCCGATCGGGGCCAATACCGCACCGGTCATCAAAATAGCCCAATCCAGCATTGCGTACGGTGTTTTTACCGGCCGCACATACCACGGATGAATAACGTCATCATCGGCAGTATCGACACGGGCGCCGGTACGTTTTGTATCGCGGTCCCTAATTTGACGCGCCAACAATTCGGCGCGCCTTTTCTGGAATATAAATGTCCGTTGGTTACGGGCGATCCACTTGCGGCGGATCTCGTCGAACCTGTCAGCGGGAACGGTCATCGTGGCCGCCCTCCGCGGTGGGTACAGGTTCAGTGTAAAAGGCGCTCAGCCTTAACGCGACATCGTCGAGAAACTTTTTCAACTCCATCGCATACCGCCCCACCAGGTAGCGTTCGCTGTCGGCCAACGCCGCCTCCATGCCAGCAGAACACGAGTTGACCAGGTCCGATACCCGCACCGCGGGGCTAGCGCCGGCCATGATGGCTTCCGCGGAGCCTTCTTGCCAGCCCAGGGCGAAGTCCAGTTGCGCCAACGTGCGCGGCGCAAATAGGCCCTCGCGCAGCCGCGCTTTGCGCAGCGTCGAGGGGGCTGGGCCGCCGGCGGCAGCCAGGTCCTGGCGGGTCCATCGCAGCTGTGCCAGACGGTCCTCCAGAAAGAACATCAACCGCTCGATCCCGTCGGCAGGTATTGCTTTCACAGAAAAGACCGTAACAACCCGACAAAGTATTTCGCTACAACTGTCGAATATGAGTTAGTGCATCCCTTAGGCTGAGCCAAGAAGAAAGGGATACGGCCGATGGTGCGCAATGTTCTAAGGGGTGTCGGTTTCGCCACGATGTGCGGATGCCGTCTGGGGCTTCGCGTCCTGCGCATCGCCCCACGACAGTTTGCTGTTGCAACAGTGATCGCCTCGGCGTGCGCCGAGACGATGCCGATCGGGCACCGGCGATGACCGCGCCATCCACCGACGACGATGTCCACTTCGTGGGCCGGTCTCAAGACTTCCTCAGTGATCTTGAGGTTGACGACTCCGGAGTCGGTGTCCTGGCGCACCCTGACGATCCCGGCGTCCTCGACCCGCCCGACATCGACGACGCCGGACCTGGCGAGGACCCCGGTGACCAGACTCCTACCGGCTTTGCAGAGTCGGGTGCGACGCCGAGCGGTTCATCGCCCGCCGGTACCGGCGCAACCACCCACAAGGGGCACGACCACGTCGATGATCTGCCGCAGGAAAACGATTCCAGCACAGTCGATCTGGCCCCCGTCGATCTGGATTCACCCGAGCCCGACAACGACATCGACGCTGACAGCGACCCCAACAAAAGGGACGCCGACGCAGACGCGGCGCCCGACGCGCTCGACAGCCCCGAGGCGCGCGCGGCGCAGCCCACCGGCGACGACCTCGTGGTGAGCGACACCAAAGACACCGCGGCCCCGGCTGCGGCGCGTTACAACAAGAAGATCGCCGCCGGATTCGTCGGGGCGACCGCGGTCGCGGCCCTGGTCGCCAGCGGAGCGCTGATGGCCATGCGCACCGAGCCGCACGTCGCCGAGACCGGCCAGGCCGGCGGGCCCACCACCCACCTCAGTGTCGTTGCCGCCCCCACCACCACCGCCGGGGCGGGCGAGCATGACTCGACGATCCCTTTTACTGCGACCTCGGTGGGTTGTCTGCCCGGGTCCACGGCCGCCCAGGCCGCGGCCAGCCCTGACCCCACCCAGGCCTGGGTGTGCGTGACCGGCGGCAACGCCGGTGAATTCGTCGTGCTCAACCTCGGGCGCAGCATGCTCATCACCGCCGTTTCGCTGACGCCGGGCTGGGTCGGCACCGACAGTTCCGGGGTTGACCAGTGGCACCAACACCGTGTGGCCACCCGCGTGCAGTGGAGCTTCAACGACAGCCCACCCACCGCGATCTCCCACGACACCGGCAGCGTGCATGGCGAAGCCACCAAAGCCCTGCCCGAGCGCGGCGTGCTGGCCTCCCGCGTCATCCTGCTCATCCAGGAAACCGGCCGCGCTCCCGCCGACGCCGCCCCCACCACCAGCCCCGCACCCGGTTCCGGCGGACTGTTCGGCGATGTCCTCGGCCCGGCCGCTACCGAGCCGCCACCGACGGGCAGTCCCGCCGTGCTGCCCGGATTCACCGGCGAGCCCGCCCGCACCGACCCCGCCGACAACTCGTTTGCCATCTCCTCGATCAAGATCTTCGGCCACCCGCCCCAATAGGAAGGCTCACCGCCATGCTGACCAATACTTGGCGCCACCGACTCGAGGCCAGCGGCACCGGCCTGCGCCGTGGCGTGGCTGCCGTGGGCTTGAGCGCCTGCAGCGTCGTGGCCCTGTCCACCATCTGGGGCTGGATCACCGACAACCCGATCGACGTCGACGGGCCCGCCCGCAGCGCGGTCAACCGCACCGCCCTGGTCGGCTCCTACGCCCAGGACTGCGTGACCCGCTGGCTCACCGCCACCGCCGCCCGCCAGCAGTCTCTGCACGACTGCTGGTCCCTGCACGACCCGCTGCGCCTGCCCACCACCCCGGCCGTCCTCGTCAGCTCCCCCGCGGTCTCGGCGGTCACCCTGGTCAGCGACAACGACACCACCCAGCAATGGAGCGTGGTCATCACCGTGGCCGAACGGCCCTTCGAAGCCGCCACCCCTCACACCACCTACTACCGGCTGCCCATCCTTTACACCCGCTACGGTGTGCGGGCCAGCGCCCTTCCCGCCCGCATCAACGGCCCCGGTGTCGGCGCGGATGCACCCCTGGGCTACCCCAGCGCCCTGGCCGCGACCTCCCCGGCCTTTGTCACCATCAGCGGTTTTCTGACCAGCTTCCTCACCGCCGCGCCAGGGCTGGAACGCTACGTCACCCCCGACTCCGGACTTCTGGCCGCCGCGGACTACCGCTCGGCCCAAGTCACCAAACTCGTTGCCAACCACTCCGCACCCGAGGACTCCGTGCCCGCCGACGGCACCACCTTGCATGTGCTGGCCACCGTCAGCGCCGTCACCGCCCAATTCGCCCCCGTGCAACTCGACTACCCGATCGCGCTGAAAGTCACCGCCGGCCGCTGGAGCGTCACCGGCCTGGACTACGCACCGCTGCTCGCCGCCGACGCAGAACTGACCCCCGTCATCCCCACCGCGGCCGCCGCGCCGCGCTAACACGACACATCCAATTCCCCACCCACGAAAGGAAATCGACCAATGTTTCTCGCTACCACCACCCCGACCCTGCTGGCGGCCACCGACCTGGTCTCTGGCAGCCACTCGCTCTACACCATCGGCGTCGGCGTCCTGGTCATCTTGATCCTGCTCGCCGGGGGCACCCGCGCCGCCGGCGCCTTCTTCGGCGGACGCATCGGTGAAACCGTCGCCTGGGCCCTGGTCGCCGTCGTCGTCGCCGTCGTCGTGGGCTCGGGCTACGCCATCTACACCTCAGCCAAACGCACCACCGACCGCACCGGCATCACCACCGGCCAATTCGGCCAATAAACCCGCGGCCCCCTACCCAACACCCGACACGTATCCCGGCGTTCGGCGGACCGCTGGGCCGCGCCCAGCACACCGCACCCGGCAGGAGTCTTCCCGTGACCGAATCAGCGCAGCTGTTCAAAGGTGTGCACGACATCCCCGTCTACACCAACATCTTGTTCAACAAACCGCTGCGGCTGCCGGTGGCCATCAGCCTCTACGGTGGCGCCGTGCTGACCGTGGCGCTCACCGTGGCCGTGCTCGACTCCGGGCACGCCCGCGCCACCCTGATCGGCGGGGCACTGATCACCGCCACGGCCGCCGGGGGCGCCGCACTGCTCCCGCGCGGGCGGCCCAGCCTGGGTTTTCGCCTGCACAGCCTGTGGCGCACCGTGTGCCCGCGCCAAGCCACCAGCACCGGCGACCCGCTGCTGGCCCCCCCGCACACCGTCATCGGCAACCTCAGCTTCACCCGCCACGGCGTCTACGCCCACTACCTGCTCTCCGGCCTGCCCTACTACCTGCAATCGACCAAACGCCGCACCGGCGTCGCTGACCGCCACCAAACCCTGGCCCGCGAAATCCCCGCCGGCACATGGATCTACGGCCTCTCAGTGCCGCAAAGTCAACGCCAGCTGCTGCGCGCCATGCTCGCCGGGCACCGCGACAAACCACGCTGGATCACCGCCTGCCAACAGATGGCGCCCGTGCTCGCCGACCAACACCCCCGCACCCGCATCTTCTGGCTGGCCATCCCCGTCGACGCCGGCCGCGCCGGGCACAGCCCCATGGGGCAAGCCGCCAAACTGCGCGACTGGGCGATCGGACGCGACAAAGACTCTGACAACTCCGTGGCCGCCTACCAGCGCTTGGCCGAGGACGTCATCACCGCCCTGCCCGAAGAATTCACCCCCGTCACGGCTACCGAAGACATGACCAACTGGTTCTGGCGGCACAACGCCTGGCGGGGGGTGTTCGACAACCCCATGCCGCGCCACCACACCGCGATCAGTCGCCTCGACGGCACCACACTGCCCGAGGCGGTCTTCGACACCGGCGACCAGCACCACCACCGCGGCCGCGCGTTGCCGCTGCACCTGGGCGCGGCGATCCTGGGTGTGACCACCGCGGTCTGTGCTGTGGCCGGGCTGCCCGCGCTGGCCGCGATCACCGCCACGGCGGCCGTGGCCGCCGCCGGCGCCTGGGCCGCTGGTGTTCGCCACATCCCGTCGACGGTGAAAACCCTGCGCGTGGCAAGCCCCGATGGCCTCTACCCTGACAGCTACCAGGCCATCCTGCCGGTCGTGGACATGCCCAAAGCGGGCATCGTGTTCCCCGGCTCGGAATTCCTGCAAGCCCTCGACGACCTGGACACCGGTGCGGTCTTCGACTTCGCCGTCAATCTCGTCACGCTCAGCCGCGAAATGGAATCGGTGCGCAACGACCGCGCCAAAGGCAACCTCGACGACCAGTTCACCCAGCGCCGCGACATCGCCAACGGCGACGCCCAACTGCTCACCACCGCAAACCAACTCGCCGAATACCGCCGCCAACTCGACGCCAACATCGACGAACGGCCCCTGCAAGCCGCCTTTTTGATCGCCGTCGGCGCCCCCGACCAAGCCAGCTTGGACTACAGCGTCAAACGGTTGCGCGAAGAACTCACCGGCTCCGGTCAAATCGCCATCCGCCACTACCGCGGCGCCCAAACCCGGCTGTGGGCCGCCTTCAACCCCGGTGTACCCCACCACAAAACCGGCGCCGATCAGTTCAGCGAACCCACCACCACCCGCAAATGGTCACGCTTCGTGCCGATCACCTCCTCGATGGTCGGCAACAGCGCCGGAATGCTGCTCGGCTTCACCCGGCACAACGCGATGGGCAGCGCGGTCCTGCTCGACCTGCCCGGCACCGCGCGCCGCAACCGCAACCCGTGCCTGGTCTGCAGCGGCGCCCTGGGCTACGGCAAATCCTATGCCGCCAAACGCATCACCCGCGCCGAAATCCAGCGTGGCGCACAAGCATTCATCGTCGACCCCGGCACCGAATGGGAAAAAGCCCTCGCCGACGTCCCCAACAAAGCCGTCATCGACATGGCCGGTGATCAGTTCAGCTGCGATCCGCTGCGCACCTTCCCCGCCGACGTCGCCGCCGCCTACTGGCTGGACTACATGCTCCCGATGATGAGCCTGGACCGCCGCAGCGTCGCCGTGCAACGCCTGCGCGCCATCCTGCAAGCCGACGTCGCGGCGGCCCTCGACATCACCAGCACCGCCGCTCTCATGAAATACATCAGCCGCATCCAGGCACCCGCCACCGGGCCCGACGACCGCGCACCGCAGGTCATCCGGCTCGCGGAGGACCTCGCCCCCATCCTGGCCGCCCTGCAATCCTGGGCCACCTACGACTTCACCCGCGCCATCTTCGATGACACCCTGCCCGTGCCCGACCTGGCCGCCCTCGATGTCACGGTCTGGCTCACCGGCAGCCTGGACCTACCCACCGCCGAAGAAATGAGTACCCCCCACCTGGCGGCCAACCTGTCGGACCGCAAACGCGCCTCGGTCGCCATCTACGGCATGCTGGTGCGCCTGGCGCGGGTCACGTTCTTCGCCGACGCGGCGCGCTTCGGGCTCATCGTCCTCGAAGAAGCCGCCGGCCTGCTCAACAGCCGCGCCGGCGCCGACGACGCCCACCTGATCAGCCGCCGCGCTCGCAAGCACTACACCGGGTTGCTGATCATCACCCAGAACCCCATCAAAGACCTCGCCCTGATGGGCGACGAGTTCATCACCCAACAACTGATCATGCCGTTCGAAAACGACGACCTCGCACGACAAGTCGCCGGCAAAGTCGGCATCCGCGCCGACGACTACGGCGACATCGAAGAATTCTTCCTCGCCCAACCCTCCGCCCACGAAATGCGCGATCCCACCGCGTTCGACAACCACGACGAGAACACCACCGCCGGCGACGCCCATCGCGGCCAGCGACAAGGCTACGGATTCTTCGTCGACGAATTCCGCCGCAAATCCCCCATCTGGGTCGCCAGCGAACCCGACCCCGGCGTGCACCGCGCCTACGACACCACTCCCGGCCACGCAGCATGAACACCACCGCCGCAGCACCCACCACCGTGACCGGGCGCGCCGCCGAATACCTCGGCTACCAGCTGGCCACCCGGCCGCGGCTGCGCCGGGCGGCCACCGTGTGGTTCACCCTGCACTGGCTGGCCAGCTGGTCGGTGGCGGCCGCGCCGCCGGCCGCCGCCTCCACCATCGGCGGAGCCCTGAACTGGACGGGCATCACCGACAGCTACGGCGTGCCCGTCGGCAACTACTACCTGTCGGTCGTCTCCACCAGTGAAGCGATCACCAAAGCCGGCCCCGGCCTGTCCGCCGACCCGTCCAGCTGGGCGCGCTGGCTGGCCAACGCGCTCAACACCGGCCTGACCCACGAAGCCGTCGCCGAGCTGCTCTCCGCCCAGGCCGCCGCCTACATCTTCATGATCACCCTGGCGCTGTGGCTGATGCGCTTCGCGATGTCCAACACCTGGCTCTACTGGCTGACCACCTGGCTGCGCCCGATCTTCGAAACACTACGCACCATCCTGGCCGACCTGTGGGTCTTCCCCATCTGTTTGACCCTGGGCCTCGGGGTCGGCGCCTACCACCTGCTCTGGCACGGCCGCAAAGGCCACGGTGCCGGAATCATGTTGTCCACCTTCGCCATCGGCGTCCTGGGCATCATGCTTACCGGCGACCCACTCTCCGACCTCTACCGCGAAAACGGGCTGCTGGCCCAAGGACGCAACCTCGGCTTCACCGTCGCCCAAGCAGGCCTGAACAACGGCGCCCTCACCCCCGGCGGCGGCGGAGCCCAACTGCACCACCTCACCGGGCTCATCGCCGATGCCACCGTGCGGATGCCGCTGCAGCTGATGAACTTCGGCGAACCCATCGACAACATCGGCGGCTGCGGCCAGGCCTACACCGCCGCGATGCTCGCCCCGCACAACCCCGGCGACCTCGCCGGCCCAGCGCATGCCATGACCCAATGCGGAGCACCGCAGGCGCTGAGCTTCGCCCAACACCTCGACGGCTCCAACCTCGCACTGGGCATGTTCTACGGCCTTCTGGGCTTCATCTTCACCCTGTTCATCTGCTACGTCACCTACAGCTACGTCATGGCCTGCTGCGCGGCCCTGCTCAACGCGCTGCTCTCCGTCATCGCGGCCGGGCCCGCCATGATCCACGGCGCACCTCGGCGCCGCGCCGCCCGCCGCCTCACCCTGTTCTTCAAACACGCCGCCCTGCTGTTCGCCTACACCCTCTACATCTCCGTAGCGGCACTGATCGTCCTGAAAATGGCCGCCCGCGGCGGCTACGCCGACCAAGTCGGCATGACCCATCCCCTGGCCCGGCTCATCATGATCGCCCTGTTCTCCGCCGCCGCCATCGGCGCCTTCCGCTGGCTCAAACACCAACTCGGAGACCACACCCGCCACGAACTCACCCACGCCGTGACCGAACTGGCCCGCCACGGCCGCGACGGCTACCAACGCGGCCGCGACACCTACGACCGCGGCCGCGACCTGGGTGCCCGCGCACCCTGGAACACCAGCACCACCTCCGACGGCGACTCCGACAAACCCCGCACCGGCACCCCCGCAGGCGGCCGTCCCCCCGGCGGGCGGCCCCCCACCCCCGG
The DNA here is from genome assembly GCF_059812185.1 of Mycobacterium sp. NGS67. Classification (NCBI taxonomy): domain Bacteria; kingdom Bacillati; phylum Actinomycetota; class Actinomycetes; order Mycobacteriales; family Mycobacteriaceae; genus Mycobacterium; species Mycobacterium sp. NGS67. The sequence goes on along the minus strand of NZ_JCALCF010000005.1, from coordinate 1,164 downwards.
GCGCGGCCGCAAACCCCACCCGCCGACCCCACCACGCGGTCCCACGCCCACCGCCGCCTCGCCGACCACCACATCCGCGGCCCCAAGCGCCGCTGCTGCTGCCCGCACCGCCGGCGCCGGCGGCACGGCGGCACGGGTCGCCGCAACCGCGACCACCGCAGGCGAAGCCGCCGCCACCGTGGCCGCCCCCGAAGTCGTCGCCGGCGTTGCCGTCGCCGCCCACGTCGCACACAAACTCCACCGCCCCCACCACGGCAACAAGCCCGACCACGGCCAGCCCCGCCTCGCGGCACCACGCGCTACGCCGCCCAAACCCACATTCCAACCACCCCCCGCCCCCGCCAACGGACGCCACCCCAGGCCCATCCCACCACCCGCGGCGGCACCCGACACCGCCACACCGGGCGGCCCCGCACCCGAGCAAACACCGGTCAAAGGCCGCTAAGACACAATCCGGTGCTTGGATGACGAGGTGGCCACCGACTGGTACCGCAACGACGCGTGGACGCCGGAGATCAGCGCCGAGTTCGAGCGCCGGCTCGCACGTGCCCGCGCCCACAACCGGCCGGAATATCTTCGCGTCCAGGGGGTGCACCTGCAACGAGCCGGCCATATCGAGGCGGCGCGAGAATTGTGGGTGCGCGTTCTTGATCAGCCATTCGATAAAGCCGACGTCGGCGGGTACTCCCGCGCCGGGGCGCTGGAACACCTCGCGGACTCCTATGCGCAGTCGGACCCACCGACGGCCGAGCGGTGGTACCGGCGTCTGCTCTCTGAACATCCCGATTTGCAGTGCACCTCGCAGCAGGTCGAGCTGTCGCTGGCCGAAGTGCTGGTCGCCCAGGCCAATCCCGCGGCCGCGCGCCAAGCCTTGCAGGCCTGGCGTGACCGCGGCGGATCGCACACCCCCGAGGATCTACTGCGCGCCCATATCGTGCTCGTCGACGTCGCCGTGGCTGACGGTGACCAGCGCGCCGCTCGTCACGCCGCGCGCGGCGCGCTGAAAGCAGCCGACCTTCCGGCGCCTTTCTTCAACCACCCCCAAGTCGGCGTCGCCCACCTCGACCCCGAAACACACGCACGACTAAGACGTTTGGCGCGTCGCCGATGGCTTCCCGCCATGTTAAGGAGATAGACGGTGTTTCAGAGCCTGCACGCGCTGGG
>NZ_JCALCF010000049.1:0-21071 GCF_059812185.1 Mycobacterium sp. NGS67 | reverse complement strand
AACCGTTTAGCGAAGACAGCCAGAAATGTCGGGTAGAACTCGCGAAGCACAGCACGTAATTCGTTGTGTGCCTTGGTCCGTGACCATATGGCGTCCTGATGAGCACGAGCCAGGACGGCGATCGACTGGCATAACTCACTGTCATTGGGCAGGTGGCGATGCAGATGGGCATCGACACGCAGAATATGAGCCAACGTCATCGCATCGGCATGGTCGGACTTCGCCCGAGCCACGGAGTGACGCTCCCGGTAGCGGGCCACCTGCCAGCGGGTTGATCGCATACACCGGCCGTCCCGTAGCCCGCAGCGCCGCCACCAACAGTCCCCGCGGCGTCTCGATCGCCACCGGAATCGGTTGCTCGGCGATGTCGCCGGCCGCGCGGTGAGCACGTCCATGAGCTCAGCGACCCTGGCGGGGTCGTCGGTGATGCGCTTCTTGACCACCAATGTGCCACCAGCATCGATGATGGCCACATCGTGATGCCCTTCAGCCCAGTCGATTCCACAAAACAGCGTCACGTGAGAAGTGCCTTCCATCCATGAGTGCGTGTAACAGCTGGTCAACCCGGCAGGGACGTGCAGCGCTCTACTTACAAGGCTCCATGGCCTTCCCTCCGATGAGCTGTTCACGATCCCAGCGACCCGCACGGCTGTCGGCCTTCGTCAAGGCCTACACGGCCGGAAAACACTGAGACGATCTCCGCGCGGAGGGCAACGACCACGACCAATCCCACCCACTACAACCCTCACGACCCGCCGCGACACGCTCGGTCTTGTCTAAGGACTCAAACGCGGTCCCGAAATGAGAAAGACGTTGCCACGACGTAGCCGCGAGGTGAACCGAACAGACCCAACGAGCGCCCCGGGTGTCGACGGCGGCTGAAAGTTGACCCCCTGGCGGCAGGTGAAAACTGACCCCCTGCCGGGGTGGTTGGTGATTATTCCTCAGTGGTGGTGGCCGCGGTAGGTGTGCGGCCGAGGTCTCGGTCTTTGAGGCGGTAGCTGTCTCCTTTCAACGTGATGACTTCGGCGTGGTGGACGAGGCGGTCGATCATGGCGGCGGCCACGACGTCGTCGCCGAACACTTCGCCCCAGCGGCCGAAGGCTTTGTTGGAGGTGACGATCAGGCTGGCGCGTTCGTAGCGGGCCGAGACCAGCTGGAAGAACAGGTTGGCCGCTTCGGGTTCGAAGGGGATGTAGCCGACCTCGTCGATCACGATGAGCGGGTAGCGCCCGAGGCGGGTCAGTTCGGCGTGGATGCGTCCGGCGTGATGCGCGTCAGCCAGGCGGGCGACCCATTCGGCGGCGGTGGCGAACAGGACGCGGTGGCCGGCCTGACATGCCCGCATCGCGAGACCGATCGCCAGGTGGGTTTTGCCAGTGCCGGGTGGTCCGAGGAACACGACGTTGTCGCGGGCGGTCACGAAGTCCAGGGTTCCTAGATGTGCGATGGTGTCGCGTTTGAGTCCGCGGGCATGGTCGAAGTCGAACTCCTCCAACGACTTGCGTGCCGGGAACCGGGCTGCTCGGATACGCCCTTCCCCGCCGTGAGACTCCCGAGCGGAGACCTCGCGCTGCAGACACGCCGCCAGGTACTCCTCGTGGGTCCAGTTCTCCGCGCGGGCTCGCTCAGCCAGCCGGGCGACCGAGTCACGCAGGGTCGGCGCTTTCAGCGCCCGGGTCAGATAAGCCAGTTCGGCGCTGACGTCACGGCCGGGCGTGGTTTTGGTGGTGGCCATCAGGCGGCTCCGCCGTCGAGATCGACCCCGAACGCCGCGTCGTAGGACGACAGGTCCCGCACCGCCACCTCAGTCTCGGCTGGCGGCGGCGGAATCTGGATTCGTCTGCGCTGCAATACCTTCGCCGCCTCGACATGGATCGGATCGGAGATCGTCTGATGGGTGGCCCAGATCCTGTCGTGGGCGGCGACGGGTTGCCCGTCGCAGAACACCTGGACCCGATCCAGATCGGCGCGGACCAGGATCCGGCGACCGACCGCGCTCGGGTGCACCGAGTAGTCGTTACCGTCAAGGCGGATGTAGTGATCACGCGGCAGCCGCAACGAGGCAGTCCATCCCACCGCCGGCGCGACCGGAGGCAGCGCGAGCATCGCGGCCCGATCCGCGCTGATCCGATCGGTCGGGGCGCAGCCCAACGCGCGGCGGGTGCGCGTGTTGACCACGGCCAGCCAGTCACTCATCTGGGTGTTGAAGTCCGCCGGCGAAGCGAACGTCCGCCCCGGCAGGAACGAACGCTCCAGATAGTCATGGGAGCGTTCGATCAGGCCCTTGGCTTCCGGATCAGCCGGTCGGCAGACGATGACCTTGGTGGCCAGCACCCCGCGAAACGCCTGGCATTCCTGGGTCAGCTCAACCCGCCCACCCCGCCAGCGACCGATAGCGCCTTCGCCGTCCCAGACCAGCGCCCGCGGCACCGCACTGAGCCGGTTGATCAGCTCCCACCACCCGGCGAACAGATCCTCGGTTCGCCGCGACGGGATCAGCATGGCCAGCAGCCAGCGTGAATAGGCACTGATCATCGTCAGCACCGGCAGTCGCGCCGCGGTGCGGCTCTGGCCGAAGCCGACCGGAATCTCCACGTCGGGAAACCACAGATCGCACTGGGCGACCTCGCCTGCGGCGTAGGCGGTGCGTGAGGCCGGATCCGGTGGCAGATACACCGGCCGCAACTCGGCCACCCGCGCTGAGAGCACCCGGATCGAGCGCTGCCAGCCGATCCGTTCGGCGATGACCGTGGCCGGCATCCTCGGATAGACCTGCAGCAGCTCCCGGATCCGCGGTTCGACCTCATCGACGATCGAACCCCGCGCCGGTCGCTCGTACTTCGGTGGCCCATCATCAGCCAGCGCCGACTTCACCGTGTTCTTCGAAATGTTCAACATCCGCGCGATCACCTTGATCGGCAGGCCCTCGGCCCGACGCAGACGACGAATCTCAGCCCAATCCTCCACAGACAACATTCCCTTGGGTCCTCCTGGCTCGACTAAAGCCAGGCCACCGCACCAGGGGGTCAAATTTCAGTTGCCGCGCCGGGGTCAGAATTCACGTGCCGCTGACACCGGGCCGACCGTTCGCATCTAAGTAGAAATGAGACAGTGCGACCTGGTGCTACGCGACCGCAATGTAGTCGCGTGGGGCCGTCTCGTTTCTCTAGATTCGAGACATCCTCAGGGGCAGGAAGCCGTGCGTCTCAGAACGGGTGACGCAGCGATAGCACTTATCGTTGGGGTGTCCTTGTGGTTGATTGTGGAAACCGCATTTCATTGGGGGTGAGGTCATGGCGGAGCGGTTTGTTTTGCACCCCCAGGCGGTGCGTGGGTTCGCCCGCGAGGTATACGGGGTTTCTGACCAGCTGAGCGAAATTCGAGCCGACGTCATCTTGCGTGAGGGGGCAGCTGCGTGCGCGGGTACCGCGCTGGTGTCGGGGTTGACCCTGCATGCCGCAGAGCAACACGGTCATGTGCAGGCGTTGTCGGCGCATTTCGACGGTTTCGGCGATTGGGTGCGCGACACGGTCCATGCCTTCGAACAACTCGACGGCAATTTGTCTCCGACACCACCGAATCCGCGTACTGGATGACGCTGCGGATCTCCCAAGTTCGGGACTGGAAACTGGACGGGTTGGTCAACACCGCGGCCGGGTTGCGCAGCGGCGCCGAGCAGATGAGCCAAGGCGGATTGGCCGTGATTAACGGGCTCGCCGGTCCGGCATTGACACTGACTGGCAAGGCGAATCACGCGACGCCGCGGTGGTGCGCTCCAAAGACGCCACCGGCATGTTGCAACAAAAAGCCGAGCGCTGGCACAACGCCGCCGCTGTCCTCGACCAAGCCGCCCAACAGCTCGGACTGCTGCGCACCGCCGTCCTGGACAAGGTCGATGACCCCGAGAACGTCCGGATGTACCTCATCGGCGATGACGGCAGCGTGCAACTAACCAAGGAATACGCGGCAACCCTCCAAAATGAAGCCCAGCAGCAGCGCGCCGAGGCATCCCGCGCCCTTCTGGAAACACAGCTGCGGTCACTGCTAGCGACCGCGCAGTTATGTGCCCAGCAGTACGACGAAGCCACGACAGCGGCACTGGTCGGCTCCGAGTGGTACTCCCGCGGGTTCTTCCCGGGTGCGGCCGCACCGCCGACCGGGCCCATAGAGAACGCCAACGCCAACGGGTCCGGCCCCGACCAACACGGGACCTATCACCCGGGCACACTAGGAAAAATGGGGCTCCAAGGCACCCAGCTGTGGGCGGAGGGACTGGTGGAAGGCGCCCGGATAGCCGGAAACAAGTTCGCTCCCGACGCTTTAGAACATTTCCTGCAAGGGTCCGGCACACCCATGACGGTGCCGGTGGACAACATGCTCTACGACATGCCCTGGTTCCGTGCCGCAGCCCAAGCCCAAACCCGCCAGGCCGTCGAGACCGCTGTCGGGGCGATGCCCGCCGGGTACAACGGACCCGTGGCCTTTCAAACCGGCTATGCAAACGTCAAACCTGACGGCACCCCAGCGCGCCCCGACAGCTCCTCCAACCCCGACTGGTGGGCGACCCTGGGCACGTTCAGCTACCAAAGCAGCGGAATAGCCACCCCCAGCGGCGATGGCCACTACGGCATCGCCGCGCGCACCAGCATCTACGACTACTACAACTTCGACAGCACCGACCGACACCCCTGGCCGCAAGCCTCCGACCTCAACGATCTGCACCGCGCCGCCTGGGCACAAAACTTCACCACCACCGGCACCTCGAGCACCTACACGAGCACCTGGCCGTGACCCGCCACCGACACCGCATCACCCTGATCACCGCCGCAGCACTGCTGATCGGCCCGGTCGTCACCGGGTGCGGACCCGGCTGGACCGACCAAGACCCCGGCACTGTCGGCGACCTGAAAATCGAGATACCCAAATCCGCCACCAGCTTTGGTAGCGAAATGGGTACAGGGCAGGACAGGGTTCATTTCCTCATGCCCAGCAACGAATGGCGCGACTACGTCGAGCACTACTACCCCGGGAAAAAACTCGACGAACAACCAGTCCGAGAAAACGACGGCAGCGCCTCACCCCTATGTTTCGCTGTGCTGCGCTCCGGAACAAAACTCAGCGACCTGACGGTCGACGACCAAATCCAGTACCGCAACACCAACAAACACGTCCTTCGCATGGTCAGCGTCACCCCCGACTGCCAGCCAGGCAAAGCCTACGTGCAATGGATCCTCGGCCGACCGAAATAGCCTTACCCCTCAGGTGGACATCCCAGGCCAGAGGCGTCGGATACGGCATAGCCGCTTTCCACGCCAACCGAGAACACAGGATCATCCATTTAGACCAATTGAGACAAGATCTGGTCGGCCCCAAATCTCTACAAACGAGACACGGCGCGCCGTCCCTTTTGTAAAGGGCAAACAACGTGTTGTCACCATGCGGGGGCCAGTGGCTAGAGCCGTCCGTTGTGTCAAGGACATCTTGACACAACGGACGATGGTGAAGTTCAATTGCGTCCGTGTCGGCGGTCAAGCTTGCGTGCAGTTTCTGCCTACAGGATGCAACGGTGGTGCAGCGGCTGCTTGCCGGAGCGTCCGCCCACATCTGTGACGCTTGCGTCGACAGCTGTGTACGCATCCTCGCCGACCCGTCGGTGCCTTTTCCGGATTTCAGGTCCGAGGGTGACGCGGCACTTCTTGCCCGGTTGGCGCCGGCAGCTGGGCGCGCTGCCGCAGCTGACACCGGGCTGCGCGGACTAGTAGACACGTTGCGCAGGCGGGAAGTGAGCTGGGCGCGTATCGGGCAGGGACTCGGAGTGACCCGACAAGCTGCTTGGGAACGCTTCAACTAAATCCCGCGGCTGTTACGACAACGGCGAACACGTCCGGCCGATTGAGGTCATCGGCCCACGAATGTCCGGTCTCCCGAAGAAGCGGAACCGCGGAAAAGCCACCGGTGTGATCTTCAGCGGTATATGGCGCAGTCATACCGGGGAAATTTTTATCGCCGCTTTGCCCGGCATAGGCGGTAATCGCCGCCGCATCAGCTTTCCCCGCTGGTCTCGTTGTCGCCAGCCACACCTCGCCCAACAGTCAGCGCTGCCCAATCCTGGCGATGGGAGCACGCTTGGCGATAACGAAAATGTCACGGACGCTGTCAATGGCCAAGTTGGAGTATCCGCTGGTGGCCAGTTGAAAGTATCCACCCCGTGCGGTAGTTCCTAGGTTGGTGTGGGCCGCTCCTTCCGGTGTTTGGCGTCTTTCATGCGGTAGGAGTCGCCGTCGGTGATGACGACGGTGGCGTGGTGCAGCAGGCGGTCGAGGATGCTGACGGCGGTGGTCTGCTCGGGTAGGAACCGACCCCATTGCTCGAAGGGCCAGTGCGAGCCGATGGCCAGTGATCGTCGTTCGTAGGCGCCGGCGACCAGGCGGAACAACAACTGGGTGCCGGTGTCGTCTAGGGGCGCGAATCCGAGTTCGTCGAGGATGATCAGGTCGACTCGCAGCAGCGATTCGATGATCTTGCCGACGGTGTTGTCGGCCAGGCCGCGGTAGAGGGTTTCGATGAGGTCGGCGGCGGTGAAGTAGCGGACTTTGTGCCCGGCGTGGATCGCGGCGGTCCCCAGCCCGATCAGGGTGTGAGACTTACCGGTGCCGGCTGGGCCGATGATCGCCAGGTTGTGTTGCGCTCGAACCCATTCCAGACTCGACAGGTAGTCGAACACTTTCGGCTGGATCGAGGACGCGGCCACGTCGAAGCTGTCCAACGTCTTGGGGACGGGGAACGCCGCGGCTTTGAGGCGGTTGACGACGTTGGAGGCATCCCGTGCGGCCAGTTCGGTCTCGACCAGGGTCCGCAGCACTTCCTCGGGGGTCCAGCGTTGGGTCTTGGCGGTGATCAGGACTTCGGGTGCAGTGCGCCGCACCGCGGCCAGCTTCAACCGCCGCAGCCCGGCGTCCAGATCGGCGGCCAGCGGCGGAACCGATGGTGGTGCAACGGGTTCGGTGGCGGTCACCGGTGGCGGCGTGGTCATGAGATCACCTCGCCGTCGGAGGTGACCGGGGTGATCTTGTAGGCGTCTAGGGAACGGGTCGGGGCCACCGGCAAGTCCAGGATCAGCGCGTCGCCGGCCGGGCGGGGCTGGGGTGTGCCGGTGCCGGCGGCCAGAATGGAACGCACGTCGGCGGCCCGGAACCGGCGAAACGCCACCGCCCGGTGCAGCGCACCGACCAGGGCGTCGCGGCCGTGGGCAGCGCCCAGGGCGAGCAGGATCTCCAACTCCGAGGCCAGGCGGGTGTTGCCGATGGCCGCCGCACCGACCAGAAACGCCTGCGCATCCTCACCGAGATCGCAGAACTGCTTTTCCACCGTGGTCTTCGGGCGTGGCCCGCGGCTGGGTGCCGGCCGGGGTCCGTCGTAGTGGTCGTCGAAGATCGAGACACCGCCGGGGGCGACGAGTTGGTGTTCGGCCACGACCACCCCGGTCGCGGGGTCGAGCAAGACGATCGCGCCGTGGTCGACGACCACGGTCACCGTGGTGCCGATCAACCGCATCGGCACCGAGTAGCGGGCCGACCCGTACCGGATACAGGACAGTCGGTCGACTTTGCGCAGCACCGAGGGTGCCCCGATCTGCAACCGAAGGGACGGGAGCGGTTGCAGCAGTTCACGTTCGACGATCAGGCGTTCGTCGGGGATGGCGCAGATCTCTGAATGGGTCGCGGCGTTGACTTCCGCGCACCACACTTTGGCTGCGGCGTTGGCATCGCGCAGAGTAATCGGTTGCCCGGTGACGGCGGCCTCGGTCAACAGCGGTACGGCCAGATCGTCCTGGGCGTAGCCGCACAGGTTCTCCACGATCCCCTTGGACTGCGGGTCGCTGGCGTGACAGAAATCCGGGGCGAACCCGTAGTGGCCGGCCAGTCGCACGTAGTCCGCGGTAGGGACGACGACATTGGCCACGACGCCGCCTTTGAGGCAGGCCATCCGATCGGCGAGCACCCGCGCCGGGACCCCGCCGATCGCGGCCAGAGCTTCGGCGATCAACGCCAACGTGGTCGAGGCACGTTGGTCGCTGGCGAAGCGCACGAAGCGCCACCGCGAGAACGCCAACACCGCGCAGAACAGGAACAACCCCGGCGCGACTTGGGCCCAATCTATGACCAGATACTCACCCGGCTCCCACACCGCTGGCCGCCGGCCACGGTGATTACTAATGCGCCACAACGCTTTCGCCTCTGCAACGAGACGGCGGAAGTTACGGTCAGAACCGCTGTATCCGGCGGCCCGGGCCTTCGGCAGCAGCCGCTTGGCCGAAATCCGACCATGTGACTTCGCGACCCGTTCAGCGACCAGATCGGCCACCGAATCATAGTTATGCGCCCGTTGGGCCCGCGGTGGCGGCGGCACACCGGCCTGGTCGGCCTCGAACTTGTCCACGACCTTCTTGACGGTGCGGTGAGTGGTGCCGCACTCCTCCGCGGCGGCCCTATACGACCCGAGCTGTTGGTAGGCAGAAATGATGTCCATGCGGTCCTTCGCAGACTTCAATGGAACTCCCCGGTGGTGATGGCGATTGGTTGGCGCCTTCACCGTCACCATCGGGGCCCGCAGTTCCTGATCGACACGACGAACACGGGGTGGATACTTTTACCCGGCCAAAAACGGATACCTCGACTTGGCCACCAGTGGGTACTTTTTCATGGCCATGGGCAGACGCTGCGGCGTGTCGGTACCAGGTACGGCCATGCCGCAGTAAAAATCAGGGACATGGCACAGCCGCATAAAGGTGATCGCGAACAGATCAAAGTACGCGCCGCGGCGGTCGTCTACGGCCGCCTACGTGAAATGGCCGCCGAGCGCGGCACCAGTGTTAGTCAACTCTCCGCTGATCTACTCGCGATCGCGGTAGGTCGACCTGACGCCGTTCGCGAGTTTGACAACGAGGTGTTGCCGTTGGCGATGTGAGCACCGCAGCCCGACAGTCGGGCGGATGGCCAAAAATTCCATAGCGGTGTGGATGACTCGCTGAGATGACGAAGGCCCCGCAATTGCGGGGCCCTGTCGGAGGGTTTGAACCGAGTTGGCGCTCGGTTCTGGGTCCGCACCCGTTGCCCCTTGAAAGGGACGTGTCTTGCTGGACTCGTTCCACGGTAGCGCATACCTGTCTGCGGTTCTAGATAACGGCGCGCATCGTGATCAACTTTTGTCCTCACTGGGTGGGGACAGTCTCATCCCCCCTTATCGGGGGTGTACCGCTGGGCGGCCGCGGCGTGGTGTGGCGCGTACGGGCCCGCGTACCCGCGTGTTGTGGGATGCGAAGTGCCGCGCTTTTGCGCCGCCGGCGATCGCCCTGGATTTGGGTGCGCTGGCGTGGGCGGGGGTGCCGTGTTGGAGTGGGCGCGCGGCGCGGTGGGCGATGTTTACGGTTCCAGTGGCCTATGACTGCCGCTATGACTCGCAGGTGCGTGTGCTGATGCCGGGTAACCCGGTTAGTCGCCAAGCGCTGTTGGCGGTCGCTGAGGCCCGCGCGGGTTTCGCTGATTACGGAACGGGGCGTAATTGCCGGCCCACTAATGAGCGCCTGGCGGCGGTGACGGGGTTGTCGGTGCGGACGGTGCAGCGCGCCGATACCGCATTGCGGTTGTTGGGGGTGGCTACTGAGGTGCTGCGGGGGCGGCAACGGACCCGGGCCGAGCGGCTGGCGTCGTGGCGGGTGAGGGATCGGGGGCGGGGCTGGGCCAGCGTGTGGGCGCTGCACGACTACCCGTCCCTCAGCACGAGGTTGAGGGCGCTGTCACCCCACCCCGAAGGGTCCTCTTTTGAGTACGAATTCTCCTGTAAGGAAGGAGTTACTACCGAAAGCCGGCGCCCTCAGGGCGCCGCAACGCGCGGCGCTACACGCCGCGCCAGCCGGCGTGGGCGCGCCGCTACAGCCCGGCAGCGTGGGCGAGGGTGCTGGCCGGCCCGGCCCGACACGGCTGGGTTGCGCGCGATATCAATCAGTTGGTCAGTGACTGGGCTGGGGTGCATGGGTGGCTGCCGGATGCGCCGTATCGACCGATCGGACTACTGGGGGCGATGCTGGCCTGGCACGGCGATCTCAGTGTGCGGCCGGCGGCAGCGGACATGGCCCGTGAAGCCCAGGAGTTGGCTGCGGCGCGTGCTCGGGTCGCCGACCAGTTCGCCGACCGCGCGCGGGCCGCCGCGACGCGCGCGGTCGGGGTGGCGGCGCTGGGCGGTCCTGGACACCTCGCGGCGGTCGCGGCGGCCGCCGCCGCGACCCGGCGAGCCGCCGCCCGGCGCACCCAATTGGTAGCTACAGACACCGCGCGCCACGAGGCGCTGATCCGCGCGGCCCGTGGCCTCAACGACAACACCTAACGGGCCAATTTCGGCCCCATGCTTTTCATGCCTCCCGCATTGGGCGGGGGATCGATCCGCATCTGCATACCCATGTGATCGTGCCCAACCGCCAAGCCCGCGCGGACGGGGAACTGGTGTCACTCGATGGCACGTCGTTGTTTCATGAGGCGCGGGCGGCGGGGGTGATTTATCAGGTGACGCTGCGCCGGGAGTTGCACCGCGCGATCGGGGTGGAATGGTCCCCGATCGACCCCGCCACCGGGATGGCCGAAGTCGCCGCGATCGACCCGGGAAGTATCACCGCGTGGTCGCAGCGCGCTAGTGCGTTGCGGGCGTGGGCGGCCAAAAATCTGGTCGTGGTCGACCCGGCGACCGGGCCGACCCAAGCCCAATTAGCGGCCGCGCAGAAAGCGACCCGCCCGGGCAAACCCGAGCAGTTGGCGTGGACCGAGTTACGCCGGTTGTGGCGCGAAGATCCGCGCGGCTGGACGATTAATCGCGACGCGCACCAGGCGGCGCGCCACGCCCGCCAAGCAAGAGCGACGCGGGGGGTGTGGTCGCGCAGCCGACTGGTCGAGGCAGCCGAACAGCGCGGCAAAGCGGTGCTGACGCGCGCGGACTTGGTGGAGCTGATCGGCGCGCAACTCCCGGTCGACATCGACGGTGATCCGCGCACCCCTCGGGAGGTGATCGAGGCTACGGTCGAGCAGCTCGGGATGCGGATCTCGGGGCCGCGGGCGGCCCATCAGCGGGAGGGATCGCAACGCTTCACCCTGGACAAGATCCTTGCCACCGAGGCCCGCCTGCTCGAGCTGGTCGACGCCCGCGACGAGCGCGGACAGCTCTACGGGTTGCGGGATCTGGATGTGGCGGGGCTCTCGGCGGATCAGGCGCGTGCAGTAACCACCATTGCGTGGTTGCCGTGGCTTGTCTGCCCGCTCTCGGCGCCGGCGGGGGCCGGGAAAACCACCTCGATGCGGGCGCTGCGGATCGGCGCCCGCCACAGTGGTAAACGGGTGCTGGTGATCGCGCCGACCGGCAAAGCCGTCGACGTCGCGGTCCGTGAAGGCGCCGGGGATACCGGGATGACCGTCGCCGCCGCGCTAGCGGCGTTGCGTGACGAAACGCTGCAGCTGGATCAGCACACCCTGGTGATCCTTGATGAGGCCGCCATGGTCGGCACCACCGAGCTACGGGCGCTGCTGACCGCGACCACTACGGCCGGCGCTAAGACGGTGTTGGTCGGTGATGCCCCACCAACTGTCCCCAGTGAAAGCGTGTGGGGGGATGTTCGCCCAACTCTGTACGGATCTGCCCTGGACCCAAACCCTCTCGCAGGTGTGGCGAATGACCGATCCCGGTGAACGGGCTGCGTCGCTGGCGTTGCGTGAGGGCGGGCCCGCCCCGGTACGCCGCGCGGTGAACTGGTATGCCGCCCATGGCCGGTTGCGGTGCGGGGACCCGATCTCCATGGCTGCCGATGCCCTTGAGGCGTACCGCGCCGACATCGCCGCCGGCGAAGATGCGCTGCTAGTGGGTGACACCACCGAGATCGCCGACGCCCTCAACCAGCGGCTCCACGACGACCACCTCGACGCCGCCCGCGACCCCCACGCCCCGACGATCAGCGCAGCGCGGGGGCACCAGCTCGCGGTGGGGGATTTGATCCTGACCCGGCGCAACACTGCCGACATCACGGTGTTGGCGGCCGCTGATAACACCCGACGCGTGGATGCCCCGGTCCGCAACGGGCAACGCTGGCAGGTCCTGGCCGTGGACCCCGCCGGTGACCGCATCGCCGCGCGGCGCCTCACTGATGGGGCGCGGGCCGCTTTCTCCGGGACTACCTGCACCAGCAGGTAACCCACGGGTATGCGGTCACCGTGCACTCCGCGCAAGGGGTCACCGCGGAGACCACCCACGCCGTGTTGGGGGAACGCACCAACCGGGCGTTGTTGTATGTGGCAATGACCCGCGGCCGGGAGTCCAACACCGCCTACCTCTATGAGCGTCAAGGCGGGGAGACCGCGCACGAACACCGCGACCAGCCCGGGATGCACGTGCTGCGCCGCGGCACCGACAGCGAAGCCATTCAGCTGGTGCGTGCCGTGATCGCCCACCGCGGCGACGCAGCCCATTCCGCTCATCACGTCGCCGCCGCCACAGACCCCCGCCAGCTGCCCGACATCGTGCGCGGCCTCCTGGCGCGGCGCACCCGCGCCCTGCACAAGCGCCAGCGCACCTACCGCGCCTGGCACGACCAACAACTCGAGGTCATCCTCGAACAACGCCGCTGGGTGGAGCAGCACCTACACCGCACCCGCGAGCAGCAACGCGACCGAAGCCACGGACTGGAGCTGTAGGACCCAGCCGACGGTTCCCTGTTGGGATTGTTGGTGACCCCGAACTGGTAGCGGGCGCATGGCTGTGTGGCGTTGCCAGTGATCGGCGGCCGAGGTGGTGGGTCGCTGCGCATTCCCATCCTGTATTTCGTGTGGTGAGCAACCAGAAGATAGGGCTGTTTATGGCTGTGATGCCCTAAATAAGGGCGATCGCCTGCGGTATGTCCAGCTCAGAGCGTTTTACGTGGGGTCGTGCACCCCAGCTCCGTACCTTTTTCGCCTATGAAGCCCGTCTGCGCAATCCACCACCAAGGTCAGGCGATTTGTCGCCGCACTGTGTTCGGGCCGAGTTCCGCCCAGAACTAGTGGGATACGGCGATTTGCCAACCCCCGGGACGACCCGGCGACGGGTCCCGGTCCGGCAACTCCGAATGGAGCATGCTTGTGAGCACTAACACCGCTGTAGTCAGCATCGTCGCGATCGTCTGTTTCTGCCTGCTGGGGGCCTACACCGTCCACGCTACCGGCTCCACCGCCGGAATCACTGATCTGGGACACGCGGTGGCCGACATCGTCCGAGCCGTCGGTGACATGATCGCCGCGGTTACTGGCTGGCGCCATTGACTAGCCGCCGGATTGGGTAACGCCCAGAACCTGGGCGAAGACGGCGCGCCGACGTAGCCGTGGACAAAGACCCGGTCTGCGCCGACCAATCTTCCGCATCACTACCAGAACTGCGACCAGGCCTGGGCGGATGGAAGGTCCAACATTCCCAGGGGCGACATCGATTATCACCCGGCCCTGGACCGGGACGGGGATGGCGTGGCCTGCCAACGAGATGGCGGTTAACTTCTTTTCTTCGTTACTCCGATCGGATGGGTGTGCAGGTTGGGTCACCCTCGACTAAGGACGCCACCACTTGGACACCAGGCGACCTGAGCGCATCTGTTGATTCCGGGGGTATGGGGCGGGCCAACACCGGGTGTCTGGTCACCGGTGTTCGTTAGGCTCGGCTTGGCTGGCGTTGCTCGAAGCGAGGGAAGATGGCGATGGCTGAACAGCGGCATCATCACAGGGATTTTCGGCTTGATCCTGATCGGGTGCGCGGGTTCGCCAAGGTCGTCTATGACGTCTCGGACACGTTAGCTGCCCTCCGGATTCGCGATGTGTTTTTGTCCGGCGCGAGCGCGTGTGACGGCACTGTCCTCAACTCGGGACTCGTTGCTCATGCCGGTACACAGAACGACGAGATGCATTTGCTCACAGGTGATTTGGATGGTTTTGGGGATGCGGTGCTGGGGGCGATTGATGCCTTCGAGCGCCAGGACGCCGGCGACGCCCCACGACCGTCTGCGCACTAAGCAGCGATCAGCGCGCTGATGGCTCCCAGTGTCAGCCAGGTCCGGGAATGGACGCTGACGGATTTGACGGCGACAGCGGTTCGACTGCGCCTGGGGGCTACCGACATCAGCCAAAGCGCGTTACGGATCATCGACGGTTTGGGCGGGATCGGCAGCGACTGGGCGGGGGAAGCGCGCGATGCTGCGACGGTGCGCGCGAAGGATCACGCCTCTTCGATGCAGGAAAAAGCTCGCCGTTGGACGAATGCCTCCGGGGTGTTGGACACCGCCGCTCAGCAGTTGGGCCTGTTGCGTGAGGCGATTCTGGAAATCGTTGACAATGCCGAAAATCAACGATTGTTCGCCATCAGCGACTATGGCGTGGTCACCATCCGCACCGATGTCGAGGCCTATGACGACAACATTCAGACGCGACGGGCCACCTTGGAAGACACGTTGCGGATGCTGCTGCTCAGTGCTGAGGCTGCGGCACAGATGTATGACTGGCAGATCACCAACGCCTTGATGGGGGTCAGCGATGCTGAGCGGCCTTTCACCCCGCACTTACCGCCGCCGCGGGAGTTACCGACTACTGGCCCGGGTTCTGCGCGAGAGCGGGCAGACCGCGATGGTTCGGGCGACGAGCAGTGGCGGACGTGGAAACCCGATCTGACCGATCAGGTCAAAATGCAAGCGGTGCGCGCTTTTTGGGAAGAGGGCGGTTCTTTCGGTTCGAACAAAGGGATGGAAAATTTCAACCGCCTGCTGCGGCACTTTTTCGACAACACCGGGACCCAAGCGAGCGTGTCGGTCGATGCCATGTTCCGTGATTTACCGGGATTTCAGGCGGCCACCAATTCCTTGTCTCGCCAGGCGGTCGAGCGTGCCCGCGCGGTCATGCCCGCCGGCTACACCGGACCGATTGCGTTCCAAAGCGGTTACACCGGCTCCTACACCCCGGACTGGGAAACTCACCCCGACTGGTTTTTCACTCTCGGCACGTTTACCTATCAGACCAGCGGGGTCGCGATGCCCTCAGATCACGGCGCCTACACCATCGCCGCGCAGACAACGGTCTATGACTACTACAACTTCGATGCCCGCGGGAAGCTGGGCATGCTCAACGACCTCAATCGCGCGGGATGGGCACGAACCTTCGACACGACCGGGACCTCCTCACCGCAATGGAGCCACACCCCGTGACGACCGTGAACCGAACCGTCCACGTCCACGTTCGCACCCTGCGTACCTGGCTTGCTCTCACAGCAGTTTTCGTCATCGGTGTGGGCACAGGCTGTAGCGAAAAAGACCTGCACATTCACAACGATGACTGGGCTAACCCCGAACTCGCGCTCAAAGTCGCCGTGCCCGCCTCGGCCACCGATGTCACCAAAGGACTTGGCAGCGGCACCGACAGCTACGCCTACAACATCGACTTCCTGATGCCCAACGATCAGTGGCGGAACTACCTTCAGGGCTACTACCCAAACGGGATTCAGCAGTCGCCGTTGACATATACCCCCGGCACTGTCCCCGCGGAATGCGTACAAGCGTTTCGAGACGGCGTGAAACTGCAAGCGTGGGTAGCCGGCGACGACATTCCATATTTTGATTCCGGCACTCCAGCGCGGCGCCATGTCTCAGCAATCCCAGACTGCAAACCAGGACAGGTCTTCGTGCAATGGAGACTTGAGCACCCTGGCACCACCACTCGGCGCTCGCCTGGGTGAGATTACACCCGAAAGAGCCAAACTGGTTGTCGCTCAAGGAACCTTGAATGCAATCAACCGCAGCAATCACACCAGTCCAACCGATAGGCCCCTGTCTCATTGCTAAATGAACACGGCTCAAGATCCTGTCTCGGACCGTGAACCCGATTAAAAAGGTCATCGCTACGTGAGTCCAGCACTGTAAGTCGTTGCGCTGCAACATAAAGGCCCTCGGCGGGAAGCCCGCCGAGGGCCTTGAGGATCTTTATAGACCCGGGTGGTGCATGAAGATGATGTTCACAACCAGCTGGATAGCGGCGACTGCGAGTTGCAGCTTGGCTACCAGTGAGGCCTTCGTTCCCATCCTCCCCTCCTCTCTATTTAGTTTGAACCTCTGAACACACGGCATCGCCGCATGTCATTGGGCTGGTTCAAACTGCGAGAGCTATTTCAAGGAGAGTTACACCTTTCGGGTGCGGGACCGGCGCATTTACCGGGGAGCTGAATATTAGCGCGGTGGCGGCCAGCGCGGCTATGTGGCGTGGATCACATAGCAGCACAGCGCTTTGAACACCTCTGTTGTCTCGTTCTAAAGAATGAAGATGGCTCAGTTCTTTGTCTCGGTGGTAAGCCGGGGCCGTCTGTACCGGCCTGACACCGACGCGCGGTCTCCACCCTGCAGGAGACCGCCTAGTACGGTCCCCTGCAGGCTTGAAGCGTCGTGTCAGCGTCCTGCGCGTCGTGTTTTGTAGGTAAGGATGTCGGATTCGGACCACACGAAACGCTTTCCAACCATGCCGGCTGGCTCGGGGAAGTCGCCTGCGTCGATGAGTTGGCCGACGCGTTGGCGGGTGATTTCAAGTTCCTTGGCGCATTCGGTTGCGTTGAGGAGGTGCAGGCGCTGGGGTTTCCCTGCGGCAGTTTGGCGTTGGTGTTCGCGCAGGCTGATTTGTGCTGCGTGGGTGATCTGGTAGTCCGAGAGGTCGCAGGCCTCCAGTGCCGACCAGGTGTGGGCAATGCCGATCGGAATGGCGGTGGCGGCGTCGGCGGTGACTTGAAAGGTGAGCCGAAGTCGTGTGCCGATGGCAGAGATCACGGGCCGGCTGTGGGGTGGCAGGTGGTCGAGGAGTTCGTCGGCGAGTACGTCGATCAGGGCGTCGTCGAGATCCGGTGTCCGTAGCTCGGACTCGCAGTCATAGGTCACGATCCAGGTTCCGTTGTTCCCTTCGGCGGGTGACACGGATTCCGGAATTCCTGACGCAGGGTCTGCCGAAGGCGCCGCCTTGTCGAGGAGAAGTGTGGGGTGTGAGTGGCCGGCGCTTGCGTCGTTCCGCATTGTGGTGATCTCCATGTTGGCGTGGTTCTAGGTGTGTTTGTGTTTGTAGGTGTGCTGTTGATTAAGACTAAAACGCGGGTATGACAAATAGAGCTATTCCCACAGGAAGCATTTTTATTCGACCGAGGATCAGCGGCTGAAGTGAACATCGACGGTGGCCGACGGGTCTTCGGGGCGCATCCGGGCGACTACGTTGCCGCTACCGAGATGGACGACGCGCCAGCCGGTCGCTTCGCCGGACAAGACGAACTTTTTCTGGCGGAGCCATTCCAGTGCGTTGGGAATGGTTCCTCGTCGCTCCAAGGCGTCTCGCCACCAGAAAGGCGGGGTCACCGGACGGGTACGCCTGATTTCGTCCCACGTCAGGATCTGGCCACCGGGTACCTCGAAGGTGTCGGTCAACTTTGGCATCAAGAGGAGCTGGGCCAGAGCCGGTGTCGTGCTTGCGGTGCTCGTCGAGCCCGCGGAGTGCTGCGGTTGGGTGGCCATAGGCTTTCTCCATCCTGTATAGGACGAAGCGTAGGTACCCCTCTTGCGTTTTGTCAAGAGCGGTACTAGCCGAATGGTAATGGAGGTTAGCTCATGTCCAGGGTAGACACGCCGAGAAACGTCGGTAACTTTACCGTGACTGATTCGAACGGTGTCGAAACTCTCCGTGCGCGGCGGTGCCGCGGGCTGTCTCGTTTCTACTTAGTTCCGAACGACCGCGTGCTGCGGGTGTCAATGCCTGGCGTTTCACTTGGGTTAGCGGCTTCGTTCACCCCTGCGGCCTGGCTGCGGCAAACGCCTTTCTCGTTTCCGGACTTAGAGTCCTTTCTCTAGACCGTGCGTGTCGGGTCCGGGTTGCAGGGGTTTGAGCGGCTGGGATTGAGCTCGTGGTGCAAGCCGTCTGCACGGATCGACGTCTCGATATTTGCGAACCGCCGAGTTCTTGAACAAAGACTGACTCCGTGCAGATCGCTGGGATCGCGAACAGCTCCATCGGAGGGAAGGCCATCGAGCCTCATAAGTAGAGCGCTGCGCACCCGGCCCGGTTTGTGAACCCACAGACCCCTCAACATGGCAGGAGAAAAGGCACGGTGAAACTATTCTGCGGCATCGACTGGGCCGAAGCCCATCACGACATTGCCATCGTCGATAACGACGGCAACCTGATCGCCAAGAGGCGCATCCCAGATGATCCCAGTGGGTTCGCCCAGCTCGTCGAACTGCTCGCCGAAGCCGGCGACTGCGCGGACGCGCAAATACCGGTCGCGATCGAAACGCCCCGCGGCTTGCTCGTGGCCTCGCTGCGGGCCACCGGACGTCCCATATATGCGGTGAATCCGTTGGCCGTGGCACGGTACCGAGACCGTCATTCGGTCGCCCGCTCCAAGTCCGACCACGCCGACGCGATGACTCTGGCCAACATCTTGCGCGTCGACGCCCACCTGCACCGGACGATGCCAGCTGATACCGAACTCTGCCAAGCCATCGCAGTGCTGGCCCGCGGACATCAAGACGCGATTTGGCGACGTACCAAGGCCAGCAACGAATTACGGTCATTCCTTCGTGAGTTCTACCCGACATTCCTGGCCGCCTTCAACGGCCGCTTCCAGATCGGCATCGCCAGTCCCGAAGCCCGGGCAATCCTTGCCATCGCCCCCACACCCGCGGCAGCAGTGAAGCTCTCGGTCAGTCGCATCGCGGCGGCACTGCGGCGATCCGGCCGAAGCCGGAACATTGACCAGATCGCGGCCGAGCTCAAAGCAACGCTTCGCACACCGCAACTGCGGCAATTGCCGCTCGTCGAGACGGCTATGGGGCGCCAAACCCTGGCACTCCTAGCCGCTCTCAACGCCGCGTGCCAGAGCGTTGTGCAACTCGGTCAGGCCGCAGGAGAGCTATTCCAGACGCATCCCGACTATAAAATCATCACCAGCTTTCCCGGACTGGCTGATTCCACCGGCGCCCGTCTCCTGGGCGAGATTGGTGATGACCGAACACGATTCGCCGATGCCCGAGCGTTGAAAGCCTACGCAGGCTCCGCGCCCATCACGCGAGCATCAGGACGGTCGATCTCCATCACCCGGCGACGAATCAAAAACGACCGACTCGCGGCCACCGGCTGGGTGTGGGCCTTCGCCGCGATGGGCAACTATCCCGCAGCTCAGCAGCACTATCGCCGGCGACGCGAACAGGGTGACCGCCACGCGGCGGCGATGCGCCACCTTGTCAATAAGTTCCTAGGTCAGCTCTACTACTGCCTACAGAATCAACGGGTGTTCGACGGCGAAAAAGCGTTCGCTCTGAGCATTCACGGAGGCGTGCCCGCGTAGCGGTCGTGCTTAGCCTTCGGCAACTCTCCTCGACGAGGCTTCCTTAACTGTTGCGGGTTGGCCGCGAGAGGTGAAGTGACTTGCGGAGTTCGGGTCGACCTTAGGTTGTTAGCCGTGCGAGGCGCTGGCGATCAGAGATGCCAGGAGCTTGACTCCGTGGAAGATGTCGCCGGCGGGGCGATCGGCGAAGTTTCCAGTCGCGAATAGCGTCGCGTACCCGTGGGACATTGACCAGCCGGCGATGGCGAGGCTGGCCACGTCGCCCTCGGTGATCGCCTCGGAGTTACTAACACTGGTCAGGCTTCGCCGGGCACTTCCGTAGAGGATGTCGAAAGCCTCTGTGCGGGCCTGCTTCAAGTCGGGGTCGTTTTGTTTGCACAGGGATGGCCGGAACAACACTTCATAGAAGCCGGGGTTTTCGAGCGCGAACCTCACGTACTCCGCCCCTCCGAAGACAAACCCCCGATCACTAGCGGCGGCATTGCCAATCGCCGCCGCCATGCGCCGAAACCCTTCTGCGGCCACGGCGGTAAACAAACCAGTCTTATCGGCGAAGTGATGGGCAAGTGCAGCATGCGTAACGCCGGCGCGTTTGGCGATGCGGCGCATAGAAGCAGCAGAGATGCCGACTTCGTGCACCTCGACGACCGCCGCGGCGACGGCAGCCGCACGCAGGTCACCGTGGTGGTATTCACGCTGACCGTCCTGTGAAGACATGTGGGAATTATATCGGGTAGACGATTTGACCATTGATAAGTTTCCAGTTCAACCCTAGTCTTACCATTGGTAAGTCGCTGCAGCCATGGGATCGCGGATGAAATCATTTGACGTCGTCATAGTTGGTGCTCGCTGCGCTGGCGCGTCACTCGCCACCTATTTGGCCCGGGCTGGGGCACGG
Source organism: Mycobacterium sp. NGS67 (assembly GCF_059812185.1). Taxonomy (NCBI): domain Bacteria; kingdom Bacillati; phylum Actinomycetota; class Actinomycetes; order Mycobacteriales; family Mycobacteriaceae; genus Mycobacterium; species Mycobacterium sp. NGS67. The sequence goes on along the minus strand of NZ_JCALCF010000049.1, from coordinate 760 downwards.
GTCTGTCTGATGGATAAGGCTGCCTTCCCTAGCGAGACGCCGTCCACGCACGTGATTCAGCCCCGAGGGGTGGAAGTGCTCGCAGAACTCGGCGCACTGGAACCGCTACTGGCGCGGGATGCGGCGCCATTGGAGCGGTTCAGTCTCGTCGTTGAAGACGTCCGCATTGATGGCACTTTGGACGGCGCCTACTCGTATCCGGGACTGAACGTACGCCGAGCAGTCCTCGATCAGGCGCTACAGCAGGTGGCAGTGGAGGCTGGAGTCGACGTTCGGACGGGTTGCCGCGTCACGGGCGTCTGCACTCACAACGACAGGGTCACCGGAGTGGACACTGCTGATGAACCAGTAAGTGCCGATCTGGTGATCGGGGCCGACGGTCGGGAGTCGATAGTCGCCAAGTCGGTTCATGCGCGCAAGTACCTGGTGAAACCGGCGGGTCGAATACCGGTGTGGGGCTATTTCGCCACCGGACCCCAAGAGCCCCGACTAAGGATCGGGCGTCGAGGCAATCTGGCATACCTGGCCAGCCCCACAGATTCTGGGCTGTACATGGCGGCCGTCGCCGTCGACCATCGCGAGGCCGCGGACTTCCATCGAAACCGAGAAGTCAACTTCCGCAATGCTATTCATGCCTGGCCCGAACTCGATGACATTGTGCGACACGCCGAGCGGCAGGGTCCGCTACGAGTAATGGCGAACTGGCACAGTTATTTTCGGGAGTCAGCCGGCCCGGGCTGGGTGCTGGTTGGAGATGCCG
>NZ_JCALCF010000048.1:0-22612 GCF_059812185.1 Mycobacterium sp. NGS67 | reverse complement strand
CAAAAATCACCGGCGTTGCGGCGCAGCGTCTCGATCGACGACACCAGCGCCTGCGATTCCTCGGCCGCCATGCCGATATCGGCGAACACCTGGTCGTTCAGCGTGACCGTGGCGTCCTCGACGGTCGAGCGGCCGAGTTCGGTGATCTGGACCAGCGTGGTGCGCCCGTCGGTGGGATGCGGCACCCGTCGCACCAGCCCGTCGGCTTCCAGCCGCCGGATGGCATGCGTGACGCTGGTGACATGCACCTGCAGCCGGTCGGAGGCTTTGGTGATCGGCAACGCTCCGGTGCGACTGAACGCCAACAACCGCAACAGTTCGTAGCGGGAGAAGCTCAGATCGTAGGGGCGCAGCGCGGCCTCCACCCGGGCCAGCAGGATCTGATGCGCCCGCATCACCGACGTCACCGCCACCATGCCCTGGGAGACCTCTCCCCACCCGGCCCGTTCCCAGTTGGTCCGCGCCGCCGCGATCGGATCACGCTTCGCAGAGTCGGCCACGCACCTTTTCTTACCCGCTCAGAAGGCACGCTCCAACAGAACCCGGCCGTTGTCGGCGGAAACAACCTGCACCGAGGCAATTTGATCCATCGGCGTGGAAGTGCTGCCCGCCGGGGTGGCGGTGTGGCCCGGCTCGGCCACCCAGGTCGCCAGCCGCGTTTGGCTGCCGTCGCGACCGACCACCACCATGGCCAAGGTGTCGTGGTGGGCGTCGGTCGGAGCCAGGCAGTAGCACTGCAGGTTGATGGCGGTCCCCCAGCGTTGGCTGCTGAGCGAGACAGTCGAAGTCAGCAGCTCGGTGCCGACCTGCGCCATCGGCTGCACCGACACGGCCACGTTCTGGGGTGCGCCACCGAACAGGGACCCCTGCACACCGACCAGCACACCGATACCGAGCACCGCTGCCGCGACCGCAGCCGCCGCCCAGGTCGCCACCCGAGCACGTCGACGCCGCCGGCGCACGGTGTCCAGCAACGACGGCAACAACCCGGCCGGCGGTTGCGTCGTCACCGCCGAGTCGATCGCCGTCACATCCTCCCGTTTGAGCTGCCCGAGTAGCGCCGGAACGCCGCACAATTCGGCGACGGCGGCCCGGCACGGCGAGCACGTAGCCAAATGCGCTTCGAACTCGCGTCGTTCGTCCGCCGACAACGCCCCCAACACGTATGCGGCATCCCACATCGCGTAGGCGTGGTCGTCCATTTCGTCCCCCTCCTCGAACATCATCGTGTGACTCCGAGTTCCTGCAGCGCCAGCCGCAACCCCCGCACGGCGTAGTGCAGTCGCGACTTCACGGTTCCTTCCGCAATCCCCAGGTCTGTGGCTATCTGCGCGGTGGTCCAGCCGCGGTAGTAGGACCGTTCGATCACGGTCCGGTGTTCGGCGGACAGTTGGGCCATCGCGTCGGCGATCAACAAGCGGTCCAGCGCGGCGTTCACCTCGTCCGGCCCGGCCGGCTCCGGCGCACCGGCCTCGTCGGTCGAGCCGACGACGTTGCGGTGACGTGCGCTGCGCCGATCGTCGATGACCATGTTGCGGGCGACGGTGAACAGCCACGCCCGCGCCGACCGCGTACTGTCGCCGACGACTTCCGGATGCTGCCACGCCCGCAAAAGCGTCTCCTGCACCACGTCCTCGGCCTGGTTGGCGTCGGCTGTCAGCCGCAGCGCGTAGCGCCACAGCACCGCGGCATGCTCGTCGTAGAGCGCTTTCATCAAAGCGGCTTCGGCACCCACGGACGCACTCCAAGCGCCGGCCACACGAGCCACTCGATCACCTCCCGCCTACTGACACGAGGCGGAGAACCCGCAGGTTCAAACGGTCAGGATGCGCGGACCTTCTTCGGTCACGGCGACCGTGTGCTCCCAGTGCGCCGCTCGCGACCCGTCGACGGTGGTGACCGTCCACTTGTCGTCCAGGACGGTGGTCTTACCGGTGCCCAGCGTCAGCATCGGTTCGATAGCCAGCACCGAACCCGTCGCCAGCAGGGGTCCCCGGCCCGGGCTGCCCTCGTTGGGCAGGAACGGGTCCAGGTGCATCTGCCGGCCGATGCCGTGGCCACCGTAACCTTCGACGATCCCGAACGCCCGGTCGTAGCGAGCCGCGGCGGCGTGCGTACCGGTCTCGATGGCATGGGAGACGTCGGTCAGCCGATTGCCGACGACCATCGCCGCAATGCCGGCCTCCAGCGACTCCTTCGTCGCCTGCGACAGCGCCTCGTCGGCGGGGATCAAAGCGCCGATCCCGAAAGTGACAGCGGCGTCGCCGTGCCAGCCGTCCAGCACCGCGCCGCAGTCGATGGACACCAGATCTCCGGGCATCAACACCTCGGCGGCCGACGGGATGCCATGCACGACACGGTCATTGACCGAAGCGCAGATCGATGCCGGATACCCGTGATAACCCAGGAAGGACGGGACGGCACCGGCTTCGCGGATCACCGATTCGGCGACCTCGTCCAGGCTCAGGGTGGACACCCCGGCGACTGCGGCCGCCTGCACCGCGCGTAACGCGGCCGCGACGACGCCGCCAGCCGCGGCCATGGCATCGAGTTCAGCGGCGGTGCGCTGGGGTACGGTCCTGCGGCCCCGCAGCCGTGCCAGGGCACCCATCAGCTATTTGCCGAGGGCTTGCAGTGCGCGGGCAAACACCTCATCCATGCTGCCGACGGCGTCCACGGTCTTCAACTCGTCGCGGTAGTAGTCCAGCAACGGCGCGGTCTCACCCTGATAGACCTTCATCCGGTTGCGGATGACTTCCTCGGTGTCGTCGTCGCGGCCTCGGCCCTTGAGACGTTCCAGCAGCTCGTCTTCGGACACCCGGAACTCCACCACCGCGTCGATGTCGGTGCCGCGTCGTTGCAGCATGTCGTGCAACGCCTTGGCCTGCTCGACCGAACGCGGATACCCGTCCAGGATGAAGCCGTTCGCCGCATCGGAATTGTCGAGCCGGTCGTCGACGAGTTGGTTGGTCAGTTCGGACGGCACCAGATCGCCGGCGTCCAGGTATCCCTTGGCTTCCAGGCCCAGCTTGGTGCCCTCTTTGATGTTGGATCGGAACAGGTCGCCGGTGGAGATGTGCGGAATGTCGAGTTTTTCGGCCAGCTTCTGCGCTTGCGTCCCCTTGCCCGCCCCGGGCGGTCCAAGCAATACCACTCTCACTTGAGGAACCCTTCGTAGTTGCGCTGCATGAGCTGACTCTCGATCTGTTTGACCGTATCCAACCCGACGCCGATCATGATCAGAACCGCGGTACCCCCGAAGGGTAGATTCTGTATCCCGCCGCTGTTGCCCATCTGCAGGAACACGTTGGGTAGCACGGAGATCAAGCCTAGGTAGATAGAGCCCGGCAGGGTGATTCGGCTCAGCACATGACGCAGATAATCCGCCGTGGGGCGGCCGGGCCGGATACCGGGAATGAAGCCGCCGAATTTCTTCATCTCGTCGGCACGTTCGTCGGGATTGAACGTGATCGACACGTAGAAGTACGTGAAGAAGATGATCAAGCCGAAGTAGATGCCGATGTATACCGCGTTGCTGGGGTCCGACAGGTAGGTCGAGACGAATTTGGACCACCAACCGTGACCGGCACCGCCGCTGCCGCTGTTCACCAGCTGGGTGATCAGGTTGGGGATGTAGATCAACGAGGACGCGAAGATGACCGGGATGACGCCGGCCTGGTTGACCTTCAGCGGCAGATATGTCGACGTTCCGCCGTACATCCGGCGGCCCACCATGCGCTTGGCGTACTGCACCGGGATCCGTCGCTGCCCCTGCTCGACGAACACCACACCGACGATGATGAGCAGCGCCGCCGCGAGCACCGCGGCGAAGATCATGCCGCCGCGGCTCTGCAGGATCTGGTTGCCCTCGGCCGGGATGCGTGCGGCGATGCCGACGAAGATCAGCAACGACATGCCGTTGCCGATACCGCGTTCGGTGATCAGTTCGCCCATCCACATCACCAGGGCGGCGCCGGCGGTCATCACCAGCACGATCACGATCTCGGCGAAGATGCTCTGATCGGCGAGGATGTCCAGCGAGCAACCCTGCAGCAGGCCGCCGTTGGCAGCCAGCGCCACGATGCTGGTGGCTTGCAGGACGGCCAGCGCGATCGCCAGATAACGCGTGTACTGCGTCATCTTCGCCTGACCGGACTGACCTTCCTTACGCAGCTCTTCGAACCGCGGAATGACCACGGTGAGCAGCTGCACGATGATGCTGGCGGTGATGTAGGGCATCACTCCGACCGCGAACACCGTCAGCTTCAGCAGCGCACCGCCGGAGAACAGGTTGATCAGCGAGTAGATCTGTCCGGCCTGCCCGCCGCTGGCCTCTTTGATGCACTGCTGGACGTTGGGGAAATTGACCCCGGGTGACGGCAACGCGGCCCCGACCCGGTACAGCACGACGATCGCCAGCGTGAAGAGGATCTTCCGTCTCAGGTCGACTGTTCGCAGCGATGAGATGAAAGCCGAAAGCACTCTTCCTCCTGCGCAGCCGAACTGTGGTCGCGGCATGCCAACCGGGATTGGCCGGCTGGGTCCTGTTCCTGATCATTCCTGGGTTATTCCGCGTGCACGTGCCCGATACCAGCAGGCCAGGACGTACGGCCTGCCACGATACAGGCGCGTCAAACCGTGTACGAGACTAACAGCCTTTCACCGCTGGTCCTTTAACGGCACCGTGGCGGCCGCGAGCGCGGCGTACAGTCTGGGTTGCTCGTTATATTTGCTAAATAACAGAAATGTATGTGGGGAGTTTGTTCGATGACCCAGATGGGCAGCGCGCGGTTCGAAGGTGACACGTGGGACCTGGCGTCCAGTGTGGGGTTGACGGCCACCATGGTCGCCGCAGCTCGGGCCGTGGCCGCACGGGACGCCGAGGGCGCGGGTGCGGTGGCCACCGACCAGTTCGCCGAGCCGCTGGTGCGCGCGGTCGGTGTCGACTTCTTCACCCGGCTCGCCACCGGTGAACTCGATCTGGCCGACCTCGATGAGGAAACGGCAACCGGCACCGTACATTTCGCCAACGCAATGGCCGTCCGGACCAGGTTCTTCGACGACTTCTTCAGCTCTGCCACCGGTGCCGGGATCCGGCAGGCCGTCATCTTGGCCGCGGGTCTGGACTCGCGCGCCTACCGGCTGCCGTGGCCGTCGGGCACGACGGTGTTCGAGGTCGACCAGCCCGCGGTGATCGAGTTCAAGACCGCGACGCTGTCCGGCCTGGGCGCCGAACCCACCGCCGACCGCCGGACGGTGGCCGTCGACCTACGCGAAGACTGGCCGGCCGCCCTGCGCGAAGCCGGTTTCGACGCCACCCAGCGCACGGCCTGGATAGCCGAGGGGTTGCTGGGGTATCTGCCGGGCGAAGCCCAGGACCGGCTGCTCGATCAGATCACCGCGCTGAGCGTGCCGGGCAGCCGCTTCGCCACCGAAGGACTGCTCGACATCAACGAGCTCAACGAGGACGAACTGCGGCGCCGGATGCGTCGCCAGAACGAGCGCTGGAGCCGGCACGGGCTGGACTTCGACATGGCCGCGCTGGTGTATTTCGACGACCGCACCGACGCGGACACCTACCTGACGGCCCACGGCTGGCAGACGGCCACGGCGGCCAACGCCGAGCTGTTCGCCGAGCACGGGCTGCAAGCGGCCGAAGGTGACGACGCCCCGTTCGGCGAGGTGGTCTTCCTCAGCGCGGAGCGGCAGTGACGATGCCTACCCAGTCACAGCGAGCCAGCGGCGACAGCTGGGATCTGGCCTCCAGCGTGGGAGCCACCGCGACGATGGTCGCCGCCGCCCGAGCCGTGGCCAGCGAGCAGGACAACCCGGTCATCACCGATCCGTTCGCGGCGCCGCTGGTGCGAGCCGTCGGCGTCGACTTCTTCGTCCGCCTGCTCGACGGCGACCTGGCGGACGACGCTCCCGAGCACGACTTCGCGTTGGAGATCGACTCCATTGCCGTCCGCACCCGCTTCTTCGACGAATTCCTCCTCGACGCCGCCCGTGCCGGGGTTGCGCAAGTGGTCATCCTGGCCGCCGGTCTGGACGCGCGCAGCTACCGGTTGAAATGGCCGCGGGGCGTCGTGGTGTACGAAATCGACCAGCCCGAGGTCATCGACTTCAAGAACACCGCGATGTCGGCGCTGGGCGCCACCCCGTCGGCGCACCGCAAGTGGGTCGGCGTGGACCTACGCGACGACTGGCCGACGGCGTTGCGCGGCAACGGTTTCGACCCGAATCTGGCCACGGCCTGGATTGCCGAGGGTCTGTTGATGTACCTCCCGCCGCAAGCGCAGGACCAACTGTTCGACAACATCACCGCGCTGAGCGGGCCGGGCAGCCGGTTGGCCACCGAATACCACCCCGACTCGGGCGTGGCGATGGCCGAACGCGCACAGCAGTTCAACCGGCGGTGGGCCAGTTTCGGCTGCGACATCGACCTGGCGGGACTGTTCTACGACGGTAAGCGCAGCAACGTGGTCGACTACCTGACCGGACTCGGGTGGCAGGTCAACACCCGTCCCCGGCGGGAGCTGTTCGCCGAATACGGTCGCACCTTCCCCGACGACTCCGAGTTGGCTCAACTGCGCAACATCGTCACCGTCACCGCGACCCGGGGCTGACCGCGAAACGCGTTGCGCTACTCGGGGTTAGCGGCGGGCGCGCGCACCACCATCGGGACGGCCGGGAAGGCCCAGGCCATCTCCGAACGTGACTTGCGCAGCGCCGCGGTGCCGAAACCCTTCTTGCGGTGCTCGGGGTGAATCCAGATCCGGACGTTCACCTCGCCATGCAGGAGTTCGCCGAACACCATCCCGACTTTCTCCCCGGAATCCTCGGCCACGAACCACACGGCCTCTTCGTCGTGCAGCCGTTTGAGCGCCTTGCTGATCTCGTCGTCGATGCTGCCGGCGGGCGCACCGGATCCGTCACCGGCGAACTTGATCTCTTCGGTGCGGGTGGTGAAGATGTCACGGTCTTCGGCGGCCGAGAACGCCCGCAGCTCCAGGGTCTCCCCCGAGCTGGCCGGCCGCTCCTGAAGAGCGAAGCTGAGCTGCTTGTTCAAGTCGTCGAGCTCGGCCAGGATCTTCGCCCGCGCATCCTGGGTGAGCTGGTCGAACGACATACTCATCACGGCTTCGGCGGCCAGATGCGAGGTGCCCAGCAACTTCACGATCGCCTCGACCGCGGCGGACTTGTTCTTGGCCTCCACGATGGCATCGGCGACCTCATGCCGGCGTTCCAGCGCGGCCAGTAAGGCGTCTGCGATCTCTCGACGAACGGCGGTCTGGTCGTGGTCGGTCATTGCATAAGCCTAGAACGCCACGCGCGGATGCGCGCCACGGATCCTTCGGTACCGGTTCTTGACATTTCGTGGCTTCGGCCTCAATTCGGGCTTCGCGAAGGCCGGCCACGGCACGGTGCCTTCCGCCGCTGAGGAGGCCCTGAGCCCGGAGGTCGCCGCGCGCTTCACCAGGTTGATGCGCCAACAAACTTGCAGCGGAGTTTGCACCGCAGTCGTGGCATAATAATGGCATGAATCGCATACGCCTGAGCACTACTGTCGATTCCCTGCTGCTGAGCAGTGCACGCAGCGTGCGGAGCGGGATCACTGACGCAGCGCTGATCGACGAGGCCCTTGGGGCATTACTTGCTCGTCATCGATCGGCTGAGGTGGATGCGAGCTATGCGGCCTACGACAAGCACCCCATTGATAAGCCCGACGAGTGGGGCGATCTAGCGTCGTGGCGTCGGGCGGCTGGGGACTCGTGAGCGCACTTCCGGCGCGCGGAGAGGTGTGGTGGTGCGAAATGGCCGGAATCGGCCGACGTCCAGTAGTTGTGCTGTCGCGCGATGCGGCGATCCCGCGGCTTCGACGGGCACTCGTCGCTCCCTGCACCACAAACATCCGTGGGCTGGCCAGCGAGGTTGTTCTTGAACCGGGTCTGGATCCGATCCCACGCCGTTCCGCGGTGAATTTGGACTCGGTCGAAAGTGTGTCGGTCGGGGTGTTGGTGAATCGGCTTGGCAGGCTCGCCGACACGCGGATGCGCGCCATTTGCACGGCTCTCGAGGTCGCGGTCGACTGCTCTGCGTGACACGTTAGCCACCAGCGAGAACCCGAGACGCATAGCGGTATCCCATATCTTTCTCATCGGTGCCATGGTGATATATGAAGGCGTTCAACAGGTCTCGGGAGCGATTGAACTCATCCGCACTGACCACTAGCTGTGGCTCAATCGCGATCCACTGAGCTCCAGGAACCGCCGGTACCGGTCCTTGGTCGGCCCGATCCACTCCGGGCGGGGTTCGACGACGTGCCCGACGCGTGCCCAGCGGGCGGCGTCGGTGATCACCGATTCCAGGCCGACGGCCAGCCGGGCCAGGAACGCCGCACCCAGCGCGGCTCCCTCCGGGGCTGCGGAGATCTCGACCGGGCGACCGGTCACGTCCGCGAGGGCTTGCATCCAAGGCTGCACCCGGGTGCCGCCGCCCGAAGCGACGATGCGCCGCACCGGAGCGCCGCTCAATTCCAGGATCTGCCGGACGACGAACCCCGAGGCCTCGTAGGCCGCGCGCCGCAGCGCTGCGGAGTCGTGCGTGAGATCCACCCCGTCCAGCAGCGCGCGCCGGTCCGGGTCATGGAACGGGGTGCGTTCGCCGCGGATGTAGGGCAGCCAGACCGGAACCCGCCGCGGGTCGGGCGTCGTCGGATCACCTTGCGCCAGAACACGATCCACCCATCCGAGGAACAACCCGCCGGCATTGCTGGCCCCGCCGATCATGCTTTTGCCCGGCGCCGTGTGCGGGATGGTCCACAATCCGGGCACCTGCCTGGCTTCGGGAACCGTGATCCAGACGATCAGCGTGGTGCCGCACAGCACCAGCACGTCGCCGTCGTGATCGGCGCCGGCGACGATCTGCTCGCACAACGCGTCGATCGCCCCGGTGGCCAGCACGGCCGAATCCTTCGAGGCGGCATGCACCTGCCCCACCGGCGCACCGAAGGTCTCGACCCGCGGCATCTGCTCGACGCGGGCGCCGCAGTCGGCGCACGCCGCCGGGTTCCATCCCGTCCCGTCGAACAACGGAAGCGTGGTGATGGCGGTGGCGAAGTCGACCACCGCCTCGCCGGCCAGCGCGTGGTTGGCCACCGCCGGCGCGGGCCAGTACCCGGCGGCTTCCGGCGCTTGCGCCGCCGTCCAGCGCAGGAACTCGGCAGCCTCGCCCACCGCCGGCACCGGTTGCTCGGGCGCGTCGAGCACCCGGCCGCGGCTGTCGCCGTACAGCAGGCCCGGTGTGACGGGACGGCCCGCGGTGTCGACGGCCGTCATCGACGGCACCATCGACGACACCGCCACCGCCTGCACCCTGCGCGTCGCGGGTTCGGCCAGCCGATGCAACGCCACCACCGGACCCTGGCGCCACGCCTCGTCGGCGTCGTGTTCGAGTTGGTCGGGCTCGGGCACCCTCAGCTGATGCGGGATCCGCACCCGCGCCAGGACGCGGCCGTTCTCGTCGGCCGCGACCGCTTTGGCCGCCGTGGTGCCGACGTCGATGCCGATCGTGACGTCTTCGCGTGACACGGGCGTCACGGTACGCCAGCATTGGCAGACGTGACCCCTCGACCGCGTGCCCTGGTAACCGCCCCGCTGCGCGGACCGGGGTTCGACAAACTGCGCCGGCTGGTCGACGTGGTGTACGACCCATGGATACGTGAGCTCGAGCCGCTCCGCATCTACAGCGCCGAACAACTGGCCGAGCGGATCACTGCTGAAGCTGCCGAAATCATTGTGGTGGAAGGTGATTCGGTCAAGGGACCGGTGCTGCAGCTGGGTCTGCGGGCGGTGGCGTCCACCCGCGGCGACCCCAACAACGTGGATGTGCCCGCCGCCACCGCCGCCGGCGTCCCAGTGCTGTACACCCCCGGGCGCAACGCCGACGCCGTCGCCGAGCTGACGGTGGCGTTGCTGCTGACCGCCACCCGCGGGTTGCTGACCGCGGACGCGGATGTGCGCAGCGGCAACATGTTTCGCGACGGCACTATCCCGTATCAGCGGTTCCGCGGCCCCGAGATCTCGGGACTGACCGCCGGACTGGTGGGTTTGGGCGCCGTCGGCCGGGCCACCCGCTGGCGGCTGGCCGGGCTGGGCCTGCGGGTCATCGCCTACGACCCGTACAGCGACGAGGCTCAGCACAGCCTCGACGAGCTGCTGGCCGAATCCGACGTCGTCTCGCTGCACGCGCCGGTCACCGAGGACACCGCCGGGATGATCGGCGCCCGCGAGTTCGCCGCTATGCGCGACGGTGTCGTCTTCCTCAACACCGCGCGCGCCCAGCTGCACGACACCGACGCATTGGTCGAGGCGTTGCGCAGCGGCAAGGTGGCCGCCGCCGGACTGGATCATTTCGCCGGCGAATGGCTGCCCACCGATCACCCGCTGACGGCCATGCCCAACGTCGTGCTGACCCCGCACATCGGTGGGGCCACGTGGAACACTGAGGCCCGGCAGGCGCAGATGGTTGCCGACGATCTGGAGGCACTGCTGTCCGGCGCGAGACCCGCCAATATCGTCAACCCGGAGGTGCTGGGCTCATGAAGTTCGTGGAGGACACCGAAGCTGCGGTGTTGGCCGCGGCCAAGGACATGCTGCGCCGGGGCCTGGTCGAAGGGACGGCCGGCAACATCTCGGCGCGCCGCCCCGACGGCAACCTGGTGATCACGCCGTCGTCGGTCGACTACGCGGACATGGCGCTCGACGACCTGGTGCTGGTCGACCCGGAGGGCGCCGTGCTGCACGCCAAGGAAGGCCGCATGCCGTCCACCGAGATGGCGCTGCACCTGGCGTGTTTCCACGCGTTCGACGACATCGGCAGTGTCATCCACAGCCATCCGGTGTGGGCGACCATGTTCGCCGTTGCGCACCAGCCGATTCCGGCCTGCATCGACGAGTTCGCGGTCTACTGCGGCGGCGATGTCCGCTGCGCCGAGTACGCCGCGTCGGGCACGCCCGATGTCGGTGCCAATGCGGTCAAGGCTTTGGAGGGCCGCGGGGCCGCGCTGATCGCCAACCACGGTCTGGTGGCGGTGGGCCCGCGGCCCGACAAAGTGCTGCACATCACAGCCCTGGTCGAGCGCACCGCGCAAATAGCCTGGGGTGCAAGGGCGCTCGGCGGACCGGTGCCGGTACCGGAGGAAGTGAACCGCAATTTCGCCGGGGTGTACAGCTACCTGCGAGCGAACTCCTGAACCGCGTCATACTGGCGCCCACCGTGAATTCTGCGACGCGACACGCGGCAGTTGCGTCGCGTAATTCACGCTCACCGCGAGGAGGGAGATGATCCCGGTACAGCTCGGCCGCGCCCGCCTGACGCGAGTGGTGGAACTGCGGTTCGACCTGCCCACCGCTGCTTTAGCGCACACGCCGGCGCAGGGATGGGACGACAACGCCGACCTGCTGGTGCCGCACTTCTTCGACCCTGCCACCGATCGGTGGCACATCGCGGTCCAGAGCTGGATCGTCGAGGTCGACGGTTTGACCGTCGTGGTGGACACCGGCGTCGGCAACGACCGCGCCCGCCCGCAGCTGCCGCCGCTGGATCACCTGGACACTCCGTTCCTGGCCGCACTGGAGTCGGCCGGGGTCGACCGCAACGATGTCGACGTCGTGGTCAACACCCATCTCCATTCCGACCATGTCGGGTGGAACACCATGCGCGACAACGATTCCTGGGTGCCGACGTTTCCCAACGCCCGCTACCTGGTACCCGAAGCCGACTACCGTTACTTCCACCCCGACACGACCGCCGCACTGACCAAAGAAGAACAGTCGAGTCACCGCCTCGTCTTCGAGGACAGCGTCCTGCCCGTCGACCACCAGATCGTCCAATGGTCCGACGACTACCAGATCAGCCCGTCGCTGCGACTGCTCCCCGCCCCCGGGCACACGCCGGGTTCGTCGGTGCTGTGGCTGGATGCGGGCCGGCCGACGGTCTTCGTCGGCGACCTCACGCACAGTCCGCTGCAAATACGTCGGCCCGATGATGCGTGCGCGTTCGACGTGGACGCCGACGCCGCCGCGGTCACCCGGCGCCGGATCTTCACCGAGGCGATCGCGGCCGGCGCCACTGTCGTGCCGGCGCACTATCCGGGTCGTGGCGGGGCGACCCTGCGCGCCGTCGAGGACCGGTTCGACGTCGACCAGTGGCTGGACATCGGACCGCTCTAATTGAGGCTGACCGGCAGTGACTCGTAGACGGTCATGTTGTTGGCCATGTTCGGCAGCAGCAGTCTCGGCTGCTCGAGCTCAATCTCGTTGGTGTTCAACAGTATTTCGTCTAGGGCGGCCCTGACCTCAGCCCGGGCCAGCATGGCACCCAGGCAGTGATGGGCGCCGCCGCCGCCAAAGGATTGATGTGGATTGGGATCACGACGGATGTCGAAGCGATAGGGATCGACGAAGACGTCTTCGTCGCGGTTGGCCGAGCGCAACATGGTCACCACGCGTGCGCCCGCCGGGATCGGCGTGTCACCGAGGGTGACGTCCTTGGTCGCGCCACGCACCCAGAACATGATGGGTGTGGAATAGCGGATCACTTCCTCGACCGCGGTGCGACGCGCGTCGGGATCCGACCGGTAGATCGCGATCTGTTCGGGATTGGCGACGAACGCTCTGATGCCGTCGCACAATGCATTTCGTGTGGTGTCGGCGCCCGCCAACCCCAGGATGAAGAAGAAGATCTCCAACTCGTTGGCCGGGAGTAAGAACGTCTCCCCCGACTCCGCGGTGATCTCGGTGGTGCACAGTGCGCTCCAGATGTCGTCGACAGGATCGGCGCGCTTGCGGGCGGTCAGATCGCTGGCGTATTGAAACAGTTCCATGAAGGGCATCAGGTCGTCGCCCCCCGGGATCGACAGCTGCCCGCCCGCGGTCTTGAGCACCGTGTCGATCAGACCGAACACATGCGACCGGTCCTGCTCGGGGATGCCGACGATGTCACCGATCACCGATATCGGCAATCCCGCTGCCAGATCGACGAATTCGCCACCACCGGCGTCCAGCAGCGCGCCCGCCATCGCCTTGGCCCGGGCCCGGATCCCGTCTTCCAGCTTGGCCACCGCGCGTGGCGTGAACGCCCGGGTGATCACCCTGCGGCGGACGGTGTGGTCGGGCGGGTCCAGGCTCACGATCGCGGGATAGATGTCGAACAACGGCATGTCCTGGATCAGCGGGCCGCGGGTTGCGGTGAACGACTCGTAATCGCGGTGCACTCGCGCCACGTCGGCATGCCTGGTGCACACCCAGAATTCGCGTCCGACAGCGGATTTGACGTCCTCGGTGAGCTGCTGGTGAAACACCGGGGTGCGGGCGCGCAATTGGGCGAACAAGTCTTCCGGGAACTGCGACGCCCAGATCGCCGGATGGGCGAGGTCGATTGTGGTGTCGGTCATCGAATCTCCTCGCGCAGCCCGTTGATGATCAGCCGCAGCCCATAAGTGAAGGTCTGTTGGTCCACCGCATTCAGGTGGGCGAGCTGCACCGACCCCAGCAGGTGGATGTACAGCGCAGTGTGGGCCGCTTCGAATTGCGGAGTAGGCAAACCGGATTCGTGCAGGATGGCCCGCGATGCCCGGTCCATCTCGGTCGCCGCGGCGGTGTGCGGATGGTCCAACAGCAGGGCCGCGATGCCCGGCACCTCGATGAGCACGGTCCACGCACTGGTGTAGAGCGCGACCAAACGCGATTCCCAATCGCCGTGACGCGGCACCTCGATCTGCGCGAGCACCGATTCGATCAGCAGGTCGAGCAGTTCGGACTTGTCGCGCACGTGGTAGTACACCGACGACGGCCTGGTCCCGGCTTCCGCGGCCAACGCGCGCATGGTGACCCGGTTGACGCCGACTCGTTTGGCCAACTGCCACAGATGCCTTGTCAGATGCGCGCGGTCCAGGGCTCCGTATCGCAGCACCGGTGCCTCCACGCCGCCTCCCCGCGTTGTTGCTTTCGAACAACGTTCTGATTAGAACAGTGTTCGAGTCGGGCTGTCAACGGGTGCCGTGGCCGAGCGGGACTCCTACGACACGACACGCCGGGGACGCGTCGGGCGATTCACACTCGATGGGCGCCCTGGCCGGCGCGCCACTGCCGAGGGGTGCCGCCGTGTGTCCGGCTGAAGAGTCTGCTGAAGTACCCGGGATCGGATATGCCGACCCGCCGGGCGACCTCGCCGACGGGGAGATCCGTCTCGGCGAGCAGGTCGCGTGCCGCCGCCATCCGGCCCTCGATGATCCACTCCTGCACGGTGCGCCCGGTGCGACGACGTACCACGGTCGTCAGGTGTCCGGGTGTCATCCCGACCTCGGCTGCCACATCCCGCAGCGACAGCGGCTCGCCGCGGTGCTTGTCGATCACCGCGAATACTTCGGCCAGCAGCGGTTCGCCGTTACGGCGAAGATCGGCCACCACGTCGTGGGCCAGGCGGGCGAGTTCGATCAGCAGCAGCGTCAGGTGCGCCAGGGCGGCCTGGCGGTAACCCTCCTGACGCTCGCTCAACTCGGTGTCGATCGCGCGGATTGCGGCATCCCACACCGATCGCCGGTCGGCGGGAACCTCCAGACACAGCACCCCGCCGGCCTCACCGTGCAGGAACGGGAACAGCAGCGGATGTGTCTGCCAGGCCGGCCACGGCGACCCCGCGTCCCCGCCGAGAGCCGCCGGATCGAAGAACACCGCGAACCCGTCCTCAGCGGCAACTATTTGTTGTGGCTCGAGCACCTTGCCGGGCGCGACCACCCGAACCACTCCCGCAACCGGGGTGTACCACAGGGCGGGAAAATCGTGGATATGCGCGTGCGGCTCGACGAGTTCGTCGCGCCGGGCTACCGAGACGGGAGGCGTGTCCGGATCACTTCGGTACCGATAGACGGGCACACCACCGCGGTGCCGGCTGAGGCGGGCGGACATGCAACCAAAGATAGTCCCTATTTCGTCGACAATCACCCAATTGCTCGGCGCTACAGCGCGACAGAATGGATGCCGTGACCAAACATCATTCACATGACTATCTTCCGGCCACGGCTCATCCTGCCCTGCTGCCCGCGTATGACCTGATCGCCCGGCTGATGGGACTCACCCGCGTCTATCCCCGACTCGTCGCGCAGGCCGAACTCGCCGATGGCCAGCGTGTCCTGGAAATCGGTTGCGGCACCGGCAATGTCATCATCGCGGCCAAGCGCTCCCGGCCCGGAATCGATGCCGTCGGGTCCGATCCCGACCCGCAGATCTTGGACCGGGCGCGACGCAAGGCGGCCGGCTTGAGCGGGATTCGGTTCGACCAGGCGTATGCCGAGCGATTGCCCTATGCCGACGGCGAATTCGACCGGGTGCTCTCGTCGATGATGCTGCATCATCTTTCCGACGATGCGAAACCGGCTGCGGCGGCCGAGGTTCTGCGGGTGCTGCGTCCGGGCGGCAGCCTGCACCTGGTCGATATCGGTGGTGAGGCTCATACCCACAGCGGACCGTTGACACGGCTGCTGCGGCACCAACACCACCATGCCTGCCCGATCCCGGACCTGTTGCGGGCGGCCGGATTCGAGTGCACGCAGGTCGGCGTGCAGCCGCATCGCCTACTCGGACAGTTGGTGTATTACCGCGCCACCCGCCCGGGCTAGCCGGTCGCGACATCAGCGGCCGCCACTTCGCCTGCCCGAAGCGCACTTCCGCGATCGAGCGGGGAATGTACGGGAACTCAATAGTCGGAGAAAATCGTCTCGACGCTGCAGGTAGCCGGCGCCGACGGGCAGCTCGAATGCGGTGATCGCCGTAACACGCAGACGATGGCTGACGATCAGCGCTGATCGATCGCCACCTTCACCGCGCCGCTACGACCCTGATCGGCGATCGCCAGAAAAGCCTCGCGCCATTGCTCCAAACGGAAGGTGTGAGTGAGCATGGGGCGCAGGTCGATTCGGCCGGCAGTCACGAGGTCGAGGTAGTGCTCGATGGCGTGCTTGCGCTGCCCGTCGACCTCCTCGACGCCGAACGCGTTGGACCCGACCCAGCTGATCTCCTTGAAGTACAGCGGGCTCCACTCCCACCGCCCGGGCGCGTGCACCCCGGCCTTGACCAGCGTTCCCCGCGCGGTCAGCACCCGCACCCCGACTTCGAAGGTCTCCGGCTTGCCGACGGTGTCGTAGACGACGTCGACCGCGCCGGGATGGGCCATCGGCAACCCCAGCAGCGGCTGCCGTAACCGCCCCCCGCCCCAGGCCGCCAATTCCTCGATTACGGCCAGACGCGGTTCGTGCGCAACGACTTTGGCGGCCCCGAACCCCCGGGCCAGCTCGGCCTGGGCGCCGAAACGAGCCACCACCGCCACCGCCACGTCCGGATAGAGCGCCCGAAGTATCGCGACCGCGCACAGCCCCAGCGACCCGGCGCCGTAGACCAGCGCGCGTCCCGAGGCGGGTGGCGGATGTCTGGTGATCGCGTGCAGGGACACCGAGAACGGGTCGGCGAACACGGCCGCTTCGTCGGGCAGCGAGTCCGGCACCGGAAACAGCATGCTGTCGTGGGCGGGCATCAACTCGGCGTAGCCCCCGGTGACGTCGGCCGAGACACCGGTGTGGATGCCGGCCTTGATGTCCCCGTCGGTGAAGCTCCAGCACAGGCTGTAGTCGCCGTTTTCACAAGCGGGGCAGAGCTTTTCGATGCCGCGCGGCACGCAGGACAGCCAGGGATTGAGCACCACGCGTTGGCCGACCTCGAGTCCCCGGGCGCCGGGTCCCGCCTCGATCACATCGGCAACCACCTCGTGGCCCATGACCTGCGGGAAGGAACAGAACGCCGCCATCGCGTTGTCCGCGTCGTCCTCGCCGAAGTCCATCAGGATCTGCTTGGAATCCGATCCGCAGATGCCGGTCAACCGCGGCCGGGTGATCACCCAATCCGGGCGCAGCAGAGCCGGATCGGGCACGTGCCGCAAAGCCGTCGGGGTATGGACGAGGTTGCGCGCCAGTGGGCCGGCGTCGCCGGGAACCTGGACCGGCTCCGGCGCCACACCGTAGACGAGCGCTTTCACTGCCGTCCCATGGCCGCGGCACCGGCGATGAATGCGTCGAGGTCGGCGTTCTTGGCGTCGACCACCGCTTTCAGGTCGGGCACGTAATGCTCGAATCGATCGGTCCCGAGGGCTGCGATGATGCCCCGGGCGGCTTCGTCGGCCGCGACCTTGGGCCCGCGGTAGAAGGGTTCGTCGTTGTCGGGCTGGTCCCAGATCTCGGTGTCGACGGGGCCGAGCTGGATCAACTTCACCGCGACGCCGGTGTCCACCAAATCGATCGCCATCGCTTCGCTCCAGCCGCACAACGCGAACTTGCTTGCGCAGTAGGCGGATTCACCTTTGATGCCGAGCCGCCCGGCGATACTGGCCACATTGACGATCAGCCCCGAGCGCCGCGCCAGCATCCGCGGCAGCAGGGCCAGCGTCAGCCGCATCGCGGCGACGAAGTTGACCTGCAGGACGGCCTCGACCTCGTCGGGCTTGAGTGCGGTCACGGCCCGCCGTTTGGGGATGGCGGCGTTGTTGACCAGCACGTCGATCCCACCCATCGCATGCCAGGCCTGCAGCGCCAACCGGCTGGCGGTGATGGCGTCGGCGAGGTCGGCCGTCCACATCACCGAATCCGGCGAGGTGGCGCGGCAGTCGGCCAGCACCTCGGTCAGCCGGTCCTTCCGCCGGGCGACCAGCCCCACCACCGCCCCTTGGCCAGCCGCCATCCTGGCCAGGGCCGCACCCACGCCCGAAGAGGCACCCGTGATGAGCACCCGTTTGCCTGCCAACCGAAACGAACTCGGGTCAGTCATGGCTCCAGGTTGCCGTGCAGCGAAGGCTTGGGGACCGGTTTCGGCGCGAAAGATTTGTTATGTTGGCTAAGTATCAATTGGTCACGAGCGAATGAGGCATCCCATGACTTCCAGCGGAGCACGATACGACGGCGACACCTGGGATCTGGCCTCCAGTGTCGGGGTGACCGCGACCATGGTGGCCGCCGGCCGCGCGATGGCGACCCGCGCCGAGAACCCGCTGATCAACGACCCGTTCGCCGAGCCGCTGGTGCGCGCCGTCGGCGTGGACCTCCTCACCCGGCTGGCGTCCGGGGAGACCACCGTCGCCGAGCTCGACAACGATCCGCAGCGCCCGTTCAGCGGCGTCGCCAACGTCGCGGAGAACATGGCGGTCCGCACCAAGTTCTTCGACGAGTTCTTCCTGGAGGCGACGGCGGCGGGCATCAAACAGGCCGTGATCCTGGCCTCCGGGCTGGATGCGCGGGCCTACCGGCTGCCGTGGCCGGACGGGACCGTGGTCTACGAGATCGACCAGCCGCAGGTCATCGAGTTCAAGTCCCGCACCCTGGCCGAGCTGGGTGCCACGCCCAGCGCGGACCAGCGCACCGTGGCCGTCGACCTGCGGGACGACTGGCCAACGGCATTGCGCGAAGCCGGATTCGACGCCACCCAGGCCACCGCGTGGAGCGCGGAGGGGCTGCTCGGATACCTGCCGCCGGAAGCCCAGGACCGGCTGTTGGACACGATCACCGAACTCAGCGCACCGGGCAGCCGGTTGGCCACCGAGGGCATGAACAGAACCGAGCCCGTCGACGACAGCCAACTCGAACAGCACATGCACAAGGTTTCCGAGCGTTGGCGATCACACGGTTTCGACATCGACATGGGCAATCTCATCTACCTCGGCGAGCGCAACGAAGCTTCGGCGTATCTGTCCGAGCGCGGCTGGCGCATGACCGCTATCCCGCTTCCCGAGTTGCGGGCGGCCAACGGTCTTCCGCCGGCCGTTGTGGAGGAGGATGCACCGGTGGTCGAGATGCTTTACGTCAGTGGGACCCTGTAGGCATGCCACGCGCTGAAGACGACAACTGGGATCTGGCGTCCAGCGTCGGCGCCACCGCCACCATGGTCGCGGCCGGGCGCGCGATGGTGACCAAGTCTCCCGACGGCCTGATCGACGACCCGTTCGCCGAACCACTCGTACGCGCGGTCGGGGTGGATTTCTTCACCAAGATGCTCGACGGTGAACTCGACCCCGACGCGTTCGAGAACATCACCCCGGAGCGGGTGCAGGCGATGATCGACGGAATGGGCGTGCGCACCAAGTACTTTGACGAGTACTTCGCCGAAGCCACCGGCGCCGGGGTCCGTCAGGTGGTGATCCTAGCCTCGGGGTTGGACGCCCGCGCCTACCGGTTGCCGTGGCCGGACGGGACGGTGGTCTACGAGATCGACCAACCGCAGGTGATCGAGTTCAAGACGACCACGCTGGCCGACCTCGGCGCCGAGCCCACCGCTGTCCGGCGCACCGTCGCCATCGATCTGCGCGGAGACTGGCCGACGGCGCTGCGCGAAGCCGGCCTGGACCCGAGCCAGCCGACGGCATGGTTGGCCGAGGGTCTGCTGATCTACCTGCCGCCCGACGCCCAGGACAGGCTGTTCGACAACATCGCCGCGCTCAGCGTCCCGGGCAGCACCATCGCCACCGAATTCGTGCCTGGCATCGTGGATTTCGACGCCGACAAGGTCCGGGACATGTCCCCGTCGTTACGCGACCACGGCGTGGACATCGACATGGCATCCCTGGTCTACGCCGGTGAACGCAACCACGTGGTCGACTATCTGCGCGGCAAGGGCTGGGAGGCCGACGGAGTGACCCGCACCGAACTGTTCCGACGCCACGGGTTGCGTGTCCCCGACCCCAGCGAGGACGACCCGCTGGGCGAGATCATCTTCATCAGCGCCCGCCTGGCCGGTTAGCCCTCTAAAACCGCGACTGTCCCAACCACAGCACGCTGGCACCGCTCATCGTCTGCTCGACCTGGCCGACGATCCCCAGGACCGAGCGGGTGAGTAACGCCCCGACGGCTTCGGGCAGCGACGCCGCGGCCGGCTGCGACGACGCTCGTGGCCGCAGCATGTCCAGCAGCGACGACCCCGGGTAACTGACCACCCGCGCCTCGACGTCGGGATCCAGTCCGGCCAGCACCTTGGCGCGGCGCACCGCGGTCCGCAGGCCACCCAACTCGTCGACCAGACCGCGCTCGAGGGCATCGGATCCGGTCCAAACCCGGCCGCGCGCAACGGCATCCACGTCCTGAGTGGTCAGGTTACGGCCGTGCGCGGCCCGCTCGACGAAGTCGGTGTAGAACAGATCCGCCTCGGCTTCCCGATGCGCCTGCTGCTCCGGGGTGAACGGCGCGTCGACCGACCAGGCGTCGGCGTTGGCGTTGGTGCGCACCGTGTCCGAGCCCACGCCGAGCCGGTCCTTGAGATCCCGGACCACCAGCTTGCCGGTGATCACACCGATCGAACCGGTGATGGTCCCCGGGTTCGCCACGATGGCGTCGGCGCCCATCGAGACGTAGTAACCACCGGACGCGGCCACCGAACCCATCGAGGCGACCACCGGCTTACCGCGCTCGCGGGCGCGCTTCACCTCACGCCAGATCGTCTCCGATGCAGTCACCGAACCACCGGGGCTGTCCACCCGCAGGACGATCGCCGAGATTGCGTCGTCGGCCGCCGCCTCCCGCAGCGCTGCCGCAATGGTGTCGCCGCCGGCGTTCGACGGGCCGAACGGAAGACCCTGTGGCCCACCGCGTCCGTTGACGATGGCGCCTTCCACGTTGACCACGGCGATGATCGGCTTGGGCCGGCGACCGGGGATGGACGGCACCGGCGGCGCCAACCGCGGCCGGGCCGTACCGGCGTAACGCGCCAGATACATCCGGGGCGGTTTCTCGTCCGGGTCGATTTCTTCCGCAGCCGACGAATCATGTTCTCCGAGAGCCAGTTCCGCCATCCGGCCGTAGGCCTCGTCCCGGAATCCGATCCGGTCCACCAGGCCGGAGGCGAGCGCGTCGTCACGCAACAGCGGGGCGCGGTCGGCCAGTTCGTCGAGCTCGCCGGCCTCGATGTCGCGGGAGTGGGCGACGGCCTGCCAGACCTGCGACTGCAGGCTTTCCAGCATGCGGGTCACGGCCTCCCGGTGCGCTTCGGTGAAGCCCCCTTCGGTGAAAAGGTTTGCCGC
The DNA here is from genome assembly GCF_059812185.1 of Mycobacterium sp. NGS67. Taxonomy (NCBI): domain Bacteria; kingdom Bacillati; phylum Actinomycetota; class Actinomycetes; order Mycobacteriales; family Mycobacteriaceae; genus Mycobacterium; species Mycobacterium sp. NGS67. The sequence continues at coordinate 1,504 of NZ_JCALCF010000048.1, read as the reverse complement.
CGACTTGTATTCGCCCCGCGCGATGAACTGCGCCTCGATGCCGGCCTTGTCCAGTGCATCGCGCAGGAACAGCGCCTGGGACGCGAACCCGATCAGCCCGACTTCGCCCGACGGCTGCATCCAGACCTCACGGAACGCCGAGGCCAGGTAGTAGGACAGCGTGCCCGGAAAGGTCTCCGCCCAGGCCAGCGACGGCTTGACGGCACTGAAGGCGACGATGGCGTCCCGCAGTTCCTGGACCGCACCGATCGGCGACGGCGGCAGTTGCACCCGCGCGATCAGCCCGGCCACCCGCGGGTCCTTCGTGGCGCGGTGAATGGCCGCGACCGCCTCGCGCAGCGACAGTTGCCGGCCGCCGCCGGTGATGATCGTGATCGGGTCGAACCCGGTGCTCTCCGGCGGCATGCTGCTCAGGTTGAACTCCAGCACGCAGCCGTTGGGTACGCCGTGGTGACGGGCGGTGTCTACCCGGTTGACCAGGGCCCGCACGTCATCGATTCCTGGCAGGGTTGGCATGAAGGCGAACATCTTTGAAGCCTACCGATCCGCACCGACGCACCACCCGTACGGTGGACCGGGTGAGGTTCTCCATCTCGATTCCCCAACTCGGCTCGGCGGACCTGGACACCGCGCAGTTGCGCGCCTATCTCGCGCGTGCCGAGGAACTCGGATTCGAGGGCGGGTGGACGCTCGAGCAGGCCGTCGGCGAGTCCCCCCTACTGGCACCGCTGGAACTGTTGGCCTACGCCGCGGCGTGCACGCAACGACTGCGGTTGGGGGTCGCCGTACTGGTGACCTCGCTGCACGATCCACTACAGCTCGCGTCGGCCGTGACCGCCGTCGACCGGCTCAGCCAGGGACGCCTGGACCTCGGTGTGGTGGCCGGCGGGGGTTCGCGCCGGTTCGGTGCGTTCGGAGTCGAGAAGTCAACGCACGTAAGGTATTTCACCGAAGGTCTGGAATTGATGCGGGCCGCTTGGTCCGATGAGCCACGGGTGACCTTCCACGGCCGGTTCCGTGACGTCGACGATTTGCCGATCCAGCCCAAACCCGTGCAACGCCCACATCCCCCGATCTGGTTCGGCGGGCGCGCACCGGCGGCACTGGTGCGGGCGGCGCGCCTCGGCGACGCCTTCATCGGGGCCGGGTCATCCACCACGGACGCCTTCGCCGAAGCCGTGCGCATCGTGCGCGGCGAACTCGCCGAGCAGCGCCGAGACGCCGCTGGGTTCACCATCGCCAAGCGGGTGTACGTGATGGTCGACGACGACGCCGACCGGGCCCGCGAGCGCGCGCAGACCGGTCTGCAACGCATCTACGGGAGCCGGTCCGGGTTGGAGGATGTCGCGGTCACCGGCACCCCGGCGCAGGTGGCCCGAGGTCTGTCAGAGGTGATGTACGCGGGCGCGCAGATGCTGTTGCTCAACCCCGTCGGCGCGGACGTCGCCGAAGATCGAGAGCAAATGGAACGGCTTGCGCTGGAAGTGATCTCGCGCCTGGGCTA
>NZ_JCALCF010000047.1:0-23564 GCF_059812185.1 Mycobacterium sp. NGS67 | reverse complement strand
GCGCCTACTACGACCGCAAACGACAGGAGGGCAAGAACCACAAGCAGGCGGTACTCGCCCTCGCCCGACGACGAATCAACGTCATCTGGGCGCTCCTAAGAGACCGCACCACCTTCGTCAGTTCGGCCACCGAATTACCCACCGCCGCTTGACAACCTGCATTGAGATTCTTCCAACTCGTCTCCAGCCGCTACGAACACGCCTCACTGATCCTGACCTCGAACCTGCCCTTCGCCCGCTGGGGCGACGTCTTCGGAGACCAAGTCGTAGCCGCCGCGATGATCGACCGCATCGTCCACCACGCCGACGTCCTGACCCTCAAAGGCTCCAGCTACCGACTCAAGGACACCGGAATCGACACCTTGCCCTCCGCCAGAGCCGACAACACGGCACAATAACCACCGACCACGTGGCCTACTTTTCACCGTCGCTTCTGGCCTAGATTTCGACCGTCGTCAACAACTTATCCCTTTCCAGGCGGAGTGGCGCAAGCGCCCGCTGAAGTCGCGGTATTCGCAATGCCTACCGCGCGGGCCGCACCCAACGGACGTGACTGAAGTTCGGGTTGCCGGGACGGCCCCTAATTGGTGACGTCGACGTTTCGAGTTGCCTGAGTTGCTCGAGCAAGGGCCGCCAGGCTTGCTGGCTCAACCCGGAACTTACGGCCCGCAGTACACCAGCTGTCCGTCGGTGTCATGCCCGCCGAGCAACAACGCGCCGAGCGGGTCCGCGCGGCCGGGACCCAGCCCACCAGGACCAGCGGCGCCTTGCGCCTGATGACGGTTTTGACCCAAGACCGTGATCGCCGCCCAGGCTGGTAGGTCGATGTCGCGCGCTTGCACACCACCCCTTCGAGCGCCAAATCGGGTGTCACGGCGAGTAATACGTGCCCGTCGAGGCCGTGCCAACAGGGCGGCACCACGATGTTTCCATCGCGGGACAGTCCAAGGGTCTCGAGCGCTTCGCGCCGCTGCGCGTAGGGCATGCCGTTCAGATTTGTTCCATCCAGGTGCAGGATGTCAAAGAGTAGGTAGCGTGCGGGCACTGTGGTGCGCAGCCTGGCGTTGGGACTGGTGACGCGCAGGCGCTGGGCGAGCCTGTCGAAGTCTGGTCGGCCGTCACTGCCGAGCGCCACGATCTCGCCATCAAGGATCACGGTGCGCCCATCGAGGGCGCTTTGCAGGCCGGCAAGAAGGTCAGGAGAGCGAGCTGCCAGGTTATAGCCGGGGCGGCTGAATAGGTCGACGGCGCTGCCGTGAACTCGCGTCGGCGCCCGGGCGCCGTCCCATTTCGCTTCGACGATCCATTCCGGCCCCGTCTGCGACTGCGCGGGTGTGGCCAGCATCGGACTAGAGGGCAGGGCCGGCAGCACGGTTGTCACTAAAACAGTCTCTCCCATCACGCCAGATGGCCCATAGGGTCAGACCTCGTGCCTGGTGCGGTGCGGCAACGCCCGCACAATAGCCATCGACGGCACGGATTAGGCGGCTGTTTTTACGACTTCCGGCAAACCGAACGCGTGGCGTGCAACCCGCCAGCGCCGATTTCGTCGGCGATCTCAGGCTCGGGTTCTGGGTGTGCCTAATCCGAGAGGGAGTATCCCCGCCCGTCGCGCGAACGTCTAACTACTTCCAAAGACTCTGGCGGCCGTTCCTCTGCAGGCCCTTTTCCGAAGGGCAGATTCGACGGCCGGAACTCGCCGGGTCCAATGCGCAGCGACCTGCGCACCATCACCTCGCTTCTCACAAACGCGAAGATTCGATTCAGCTTGCCCGTGACACAATCAGACCTGTCGCCTCCTGGACCGACGTTTGCACCACCGGCACAGAAGGCGTTTCGGCTCCAGTCCAAAGTGTGGCCCTGGTACCGAGCACCACTCGGCTGTGCGTCCTGGCGCGTGAGCGCATGCCACATGACGCCGACGGTTGAGCAAGGGCCCGGGCCGCCCGCGCCCCGATTGCGGCAGACCAGACGGCTCCCCCACCACCCCGGCCGATCTCGCAACTGACGTCTCGACGGATAGCTCGCGCATGCTCCCTCCGCCCAGGACCACCACCGGTTAACACATTCACATCAAAACCGACGCGGTAGCGCGATGCCGAAACGATTTGTCGCTGAGTGTCTTTGGCAATCACAGTCCCTATGTCCCCAGGACTTAGGTAGCCAGTTTTCCGCGGAAAACTGGCCATCGGGCGGGTCTCACGGGTCCGAGGTCACTAGCTCGACGTCCGCGGCGGCCAAATCCTGACCGTCCAGTTAGTCCCGCGTCGGACCGTGCAGTGTCGTGTCGACCACCCAGTCCGCGAGAGGGTGCCACCCCTCCCCCGCCATATCGGCTATCGCCTTGCATTGCAATGTCCGCATCCGTATTCATCGGCCAAAGGATGGCAGGACCGGGTGGATCAACTTCACTCCGCGCGGGCGCTCGAGGGCTATGCTTTGGCCGCCGCGGACCCTCTCCGCCCAAAGTTGGGGTACCTCCCTCCCCGATCACGTGCTGTTGGTGGGCTCGACGGTTGCGCTCGTGGGCTCGGTGGCGGGGCTTCGGTTCAGACGCGACCCGCCCCAGATGAACTCGCAAGCCAGTCGGGCATCCGCGTCGCCGACATCGATCGGATGCTCCGTTGCACCTAAGCGCAGCTGTTCGGTCGCGATGCCGCCCAGAACCAGCCGACGCCTGCTCCTGAAACCGCCGTGGTCCCGGGTTCGCTGTACAGCCGCCTTGGGCGTTCAAGTGTCGGCCGCTACTGGGGCACGGATTGCCAACACTGACTTGATGCACAGCCAGCTTCGGATCGGAGCCTTCTGTGCTCAGCCCTGTTTGAGCAGTTTACGTAACTGCACGAGGAGAGTTTTGGCACCGGCGTCGCCGAGCTGGTCCCGCAGCGCAATAGCTAGTTCGTCGGGCGCGGTGTCGAATTTATGCAAGGCTTTGCTAATCGGCCGCGACGTGCGCGATGCCGCCCCTCCCCCGCCGTCCCCGTTGCCCTCGGCGCCGGACTTGCCGCCGTCGGCTTCAGTCCCCCGGCCCGATCCGCGGCGGTCCGTGACCGCCGTCCAGCGCGTCACCTGCTGTTCCAGCGGCACCCGCGCCAGCGATCTCGCCTCCCTGATGGCCAGATCACCCCTGCGGGTGGCCTCCTGCAGGGCCGGCGCGAGTTTGAGCAGGGCGCGCCGCTGCGAAACCCATGTCTTACTTTTGCGGAGATGATCGGCGGCGGCATCGGCGCTGCCGTATTCGTTGACCAGGCTCTCCACCGCTTTGGCTTCCTCGATGACGTCGAACCCGGACCGGTCGACATTCTCGGATATGACGGCGGTCAGCAGCGTCGCCCTGTCCCGGGCTAACTCGTCTTTGACCACCACGTCGAGTTCGGAACGGCCGAACTTGTGGGCGGCGGCGAGGCGGCGGTTGCCGATGACGACCACCCAGCGTGCCGAGACACTGGTCTCGGGGTAGAGCTTTTCGAAGGCGGCGCGAGTGACCACCACCGCAGGCTGAAGCTGAAACTCGGCGATCGAGGCCAGTTCGTCCAGATCGCCGACCGAATCGCGGGGATTGTGCGGATTGGCGATCAACTCACGTAGCGGCACCGCTCGCGTTATCGCCGGCCGCGGGCCGATCGGGCCGGCGTCGCCGTCGACTGAGGAATTGTCCCCGACTGCCGCGACGAGCCCGTCGAAGGTCTTCACACCACCGCGAGCCATTACCGGGCACCCACCAGGCTGAGCTCGTCGGCGAGCTTGTAGAAGTCGGCGGCGGCGTTGGCCGCCGTGCCGATCTGCCTGTACTGCGTGACGACGATGCCCTCGTTGGAAGCATTGGTGTGAATCTTGTAGTGACGCACGACCGTCTCGACCAGCGGCCAACCCTGGCTACGGACAAACTTCTGCGTCTGGTCCAGCCAGTGCTCGCCGTCGCGTGGATCCCAGTCGTTGATGAACACCCGGTAGGGGATACCGCGCGGTTGGAGGATTTTGCGGATCGTGCGAGCCGTCGGGTCGAAGCACATCGGTGCGGTGAGCATCGGCACGATCGCTTCGTCGGTGACGTCGAGGACGGTGCGCAACGCATCCGCGGAGTACCCGTCGCCCAGGCCGTCTCCGGTCGCGTCCGGGTCAAGGTCGAACCAGCCAGCGGTGTCGACATACACCTCGGCAATGCCGGGAAGGTTGTTGAGCTGGCGTAGCCACTCGAGCGGATCATCGTGGGCCTGCACGAGATGGAAGGGGAGTGCATCGACCCGGTTAGCCCACCATTTGGCGGAACCCTGCGGGTCGATCGACACCGCGGCGACCGGCGAAGGCGCGTCAGCGTCCAGGGTGGCCATCAGCTTTTCGGCCCGCACCGCGGCCAGATTCACGGTCACGGTGCTCTTGCCGACGCCGCCCTTCTGGTTCAAAACTGTTACGACTCTAGTCATGGGAATGAGACCTTTGCATTCTGTGGCCGCGACTGCGGCCAGGCCGAGAACAGGTCCCCAAAGACTACGGTCTGCGCACATACGCAGCGTGGCCGACACGCTGACTATGTGTTAATACCTAGCAGTTTTCCGCGGAAAACTGCTAGGGCACCGACGCCCGGTGCGCAGCGCAATCCCTTGATCGAGGCTGAGGTGAGCTCGGCAGAAAGTGGCTTTGAGCTGCGACTATGAGTGCACCCCAGGCCCAGTTTTCCGCGGAAAACTGGCTTGGCTCCCGGGTATGTCATTGGTGCACCGTCGCCTGCGCGTTCCCTATAGATGCGCGTCACACGCCGCGGTCACCGCGCTGCGATTCGGCGCGTCGCAACGACTAGTCAAACCCACGAGTGGGCCCGACGGCGTGTGCGCCCCATCGGAAATGCCCGACGGCGCAGCAGGGCAGTGGCCGCCACGCCGGAGCCGACCGCCTCCCGCGGGTTCACGATCCCGCGTCTCGCTCACAGCCGCTCGACCGTCCTTGAAGCTGGCCGTGGTCGGCGACGCGGTGGGGGAGTGGGTGGCCCACCGGGGGCTTCTGGATCTACCGCTGCGCAGGAGTCATCGGTCACTGCGACGACGGAGCACAAGACGTGCATGATCGTCCCTGCCCCAACACCCCGCCCCCGGGGTGCGCTCGCGGCACTCCGCGTCGATCTTCGAGAGGCGCGCCTTATCGCGGGAGCATCACCGTCGCCGAAGCGCCAATCACGGATCGCCAGGGGACATCATTTGAGCGAGTGCTCGATCACCTAATGCAGCGGAGCAATGCGTCCGCTCGGGTAGGGCCAACGGCCTTGGGTGGCGGATTCGGCACGTCGTCGGCCGTGGCATCGGTCCTCGGCCCAACCTGGCGGTGCGTCATCGCCGGCACCACCCAGTACGCAGCAAACATCCAGCGGGGCGTCCCGCGCGCTATTCCTCGCGCGCAGTATCGAACCGACTGCGCACTCTCGCTGCTGATTTGGCGTCGACAAATGATTATCGGCCTCGTTGGCGGTGTGACGGCAGAGTTAGACTCTGCGTGGACTGCCACGCGGTGTGGTCCATGGCCGGCCGTGACGCTCGCCGGTCGTGGCCGCGGTCGGCCGAGTCGCCGTCAGCGCTGGCGAAAAATCAGCTGGCGGATCGCGCTCGACCGTGTCCGGCAGCTCGGAATAGTGCCCGCCGCGCTGAAGAATTATGCGATCAGAGCGCTCGGAGGGTCGGGACCTTTTCGTTAGATCGCCTAACGGTCTGGGGTCGCCAACTCGTCAAGTTGTGCGTCCTCGCGTAGCGCCCGGCCCAGCAGTTCGAGTGCAAATTCCCAGGCAGCACTGGCTTCTCGCCGGTAATAGACGCGATCGCCGATCCCAGATATCCGCGTCACCAGGCCGGCTGCCAGGAGACTGTTCAGAGGGCCCTGCAGCGAGCTTTGGGCCCGCAACTCCAAGGTCTCGACGAGGTCGCTGGGGTTGACGACACCGTCCTCGCTCTGCGCGATTGCCGCCATGAGCGCGAGTCGATGCCGTTGTCCGAACACCGCAGCGGAGAGTTCCTGCACTCTCTCCGAGCGGGCGTACGACACGACTGACATGCTATTACGCAAACCCCGTTACACGGTATGAGTTACAGGTATTCTGTTACGAGAATCATGTTTTCGCAGGTCGAGCGCTAGAGGGGTTCGACTTAGCTGACCGCAGAAGGGGAGCCGGACCTAATGAGCCGAACAGCTCAGACACCTCGCACCGTTGCGCGCCGCGAGGCCGAAGCGCTGCGCCGCAAGAAGCGCCAGGGATCTGAGACCCGCTGTATGAGGGCTCGGCTTCAGCTTCGTTATGACCCGGACAAGCTGCAAGAACTTGAAGCGGCGGCCGGCAGCGATCTGAACAACCTCATCCGGCAGTGCGGCGACCTTCTCACCGAGTTGCTGCCGATCGCCGAGCAGCGCGGCCTGGACCCCATGGACCTGATCCGCCGCACGGCCTACCAACTCCTCGAAGGGCGTGAGCAGCTCTCAGCATGAGCAGCTGTCCCCTGAGCGGCTCACGCCACCTAGGGGCAGAAAGCGACTACCGCGGGCTCGCTCAACGGTGTTGCGACGCGGCCGCCTCGTGCCGGGGCGTCACGGCGGATCACCGCGGTGGGTGATTCCAGCCGGCAAATATATTGTCCGCGGTGTGGATTTCACCTGCTGGCGACCAGTCTGGCTCCCAGGACATCACTGAGCAAGTCGATGGCGCGTTGCTCCTCATCTAGCGTAGGGGGCCCGGTGGCCAGCACCGCCTCGAGGTACTCCTGCCGATGGGGCTCGTCCGGTCCGGCGGCGATCACATCGAAGGCTACGCCGAGTTGTACCGCATGGCCGCGGGCGTCTTCCCGGGTTTGTAGCCAGGCGTGCCAGCCGGCGCGTTCGCACTGGTGACGGGCTATACGGTGGGCGCGTAGTTCGTCGAGTCGGTGGGCGGCAGCGATTTGGTCCAGGCTGGTCGGTCCCGGTGCCACCGTTCCGTGGGTCCGGGTGATGAGCCCGGCGGTGGCCAGCGCCGCCAGGGCAGTGTAGCCGCTGCTCGAGCCGATGTGGGCGGCAGCGAAGACGTCTGCAGGTGTATCGAGCCGGTGGTGAACGATGAGCTCGTAGACGCGCCGGTAGCGGTGACCGACGACCTTCCAGGCCAGATGGACGTCTTCAACCCGCGTGGCCGCCACAGCCCGCTCAGGGGTGCTTAAGACGTTTTGGCGGGTCAGGGCGTAGTAGTCGGGTTCGCGGCCCTGAGCGATGCGGGTCCGGACCAGGGGAGATCCGGGCTGATCGCGGGTATCGCGCAGGAACTGCCAGACCGTGGTTTCGGCGATTAGACCGGTGGCGATCGACAGAGACCGTCCGCCCACCCCGACGACGGGGACCCCGTTGATGACCTCGCCGGCGCGCACCGCGTGGCAGGCCAGCGCCTGGTACACCGCGGCGCCGACCCACCGGTAGGGGTGGGCCGGATATTCGCGTTCGATCCAGGCAATCGCGTTCGCCAGCCAGCGTCGGTGCAGCGCGGGTCCCTTACCCGCCCCCCGTGTGTGATGTTTGACATCTTGTGCGCGGCTAGGCCGGAATTTCGGGGCGTTGGCAGCGGCCCAGGTCAGGGCTTTGTGGAAATCGCGTGTCAGGGCGGCTTCGGCGTTGTTGTGGTAGCGGCGGTAAGCACCGCCCAGGCCGGTGTGCCAGGGCCTTCCGGGGGCGATGAGGGCAGCGATGGTGGTCAGGCTGTGCCCATGGAGCGCGGCGTGGGCAAGGACGGACTGGCGGGCCTCGGAGTGGCTGCGCCAGGTGGTATCGGACGGCAAGGCTCCGGTGGCGGCGTAGGTGGTGATGCGGGCCGGTAGGTCACCGGTGCGGGTGTGTTCAGGGGCGAGGCGGGCGTGGCGGCCGGTGCCGGTGATCGCCGCACCGGCCGAGTCGGGTGCCGGGGTTGTGCGGCTGCCGGGGGCGGGGGCCAGCGCGCCGAGCAGCATGTTGAGCCGCGGTAGCAGGGCGGGGTCGGAGCGCTGCGCGAAGGTGTCGACGGCGGTGCTGAGGGGTCCGTCGAGGCGGCGATGGCCGCCTTCGCGGCAGGGGGAGCCCGGTGCGGTGATGCAGCCGGTTTTAGGGTTGGTCATGGGGGTTTTGTCGAGGCTGGGTAGGCGGGCCTCCAGCAGCCTCAGCAGCGGCAAGAGCTCTTCGGCGGTGGCTGAGGTGCCCGCGGCCAGCGGCACGAGGATGTGGCGTCCGCCGCTGGTCGAGCGGTCGGTCACCGCGCGCCCGCCGGCTTCGGTGATCCAGGTCAGGGCGCGGGTGAAGTCGGTGTCGACGGTGTGCGCGTCATGGCGTTTGGTATCGAAGTCCAGGGCCAGGACCTGGGTGCGGCCGTGCAGGTAGAGCGCGACGGCCGCGGGCTGGCGGGGCAGTCGGCTGCTGAGGGGGGCGCTGCGGTCGAATTTGCCGGTGGCAGCGGTCCAGGTCCGCACGGTCGGGCGGGCGGCGAGCAGCGGGGCCAGCGCTTTCCACGCGGCACCCGGTTCGCAGGCCAAAGCAGCGGCGGTGGCGGGCACGTCAGGCGGTGGGGCTCAGCCGCGCGGTGCCAGCCGGCGACAGCCGGCCCCGGGTGTCGAGGTGGACCCAGTGGCGTTGGCGCCACCACAGCGCGACGGTGCTCGCGCAGCTGCGCGGGTCGAGGATGTAGCCGAGGTCCAGCGCGGTCGGCACGGCGGTGTGTTCGACGAGGTCGATGCAGTTGGCGCAGGCGGCGATGGCTTCGGCGGGGCTGCTCAGCGGGCTGCGGGCACCGCCGCGACGGCGGGTGAAGACCGCGCTCTGGATGTAGGTGCAGGCCGGGGCCATGATCTCGCAGTGCCCGCTGGCGCGTGCGGTGATCAGCGCGGCGACCACCGGCGGGGCACCCGCGGTACACAGGGCACCGACGCGGCGGACCCGTGCGGCCCGCATCGCTGTCGCCGGGGTAATTAGATCCTGGTGCTCAACCGATTCGGTGCGGGACGGATCGGGGTGCGGCAGGACCAGCAGGTGCTGTTTGCCGGTGAAGTCGCCATCGATCCATACCCCGGCCCACATGCCGTAATCGGGCCGGGTGCGACCTGCCTCGGCCGCGCAGCGGGCCAGGGCGGGGCAGGTGCGGCAGGCGCGCGCAGTGTGGCTGCGGCGTCGTGGGTCCAGCCAGTCGGCGGGGTTCTGGGCGCACGGTGTGCCTGGGTGACGTTGGATCTTGTGGTTCACGAGGGTGTCCTCTATCGTGAAACCTGCCTGGCTAGGCGTGGTTTCTGCTTGTCGGAAGCCCAGGGCCGGAGTCGCTAGCTCCGGCGGCAGGTGTCCCCGCTTCGGCGGGGATTTCTGCTCTGAGGGCCTATGAAGTTGTGGATCCTTTGATGGGCCCCGATCGCCCTCCTATGACCGATGGTTGTGGTGTGGGTGGGACAAGAGTTGCACGAGTGCGCGGTATACCGCGCCCGACACGCCGCGCGGTATACCGCGCGGATGCCGTTGTGGAGCCGGTTCTCACACGGTAAGCGCACCGCACCCGCCCAGACCACAGCGGCACCAAAAATGTTTCACCCGGCATCATCTGGCCCAAGCGACCCCATCGGGGCGGCAGCCGAAATTGGTCGGGTGTGACCTCACTACTGCTCCGCTGATCTGGGGCGGCCCCGCTGGGTTCTGTTTTTCCCAACCGTGCCACGTGCCGTCCAGCGGCGCCCTTGCCACCCGCAGGAGGAACGTGCCGAATTTTGGTGTGCTTCGCCCGTCGCTTTGGGGTCTACCTCGGCGGTAGCGTTTTTCACCAGGAAGTACGCAGGTAGAACCGCTTAGGGGGTCCCCGTGGGATTTTTGGAAGACTTGGAACACCTTCTGAGTCCGATTAGTGGTGCTATCGACGCTTTATTCGGCGGAGACGACGGTGGGTTGTCACCACGAGATCGTGCGACTGCTGTCCTGACGCCTGGGTTGTTCGGCGGGCAGCCTTACGTGGGGGTTCCGGGAGGTCCGGGCGGGCTGCCGCGCGGAGCGGAGCAGGCGGCGGGAACGTATCAGCAGAGCAGCGGGGCAGTGGCCGCGACCGATGAGAAGTTGGCCGAGATGTTGAAGAAGATCTTTGCTTCCAATGACGAGACGCGGGCGCGGGTCAGTGAGCTTGTTGCCGGGATTCAGGCGGCTCACCAGAAGATGCTGACCGACCCGACGATGCGGAATGATCCGCAAGCCCAGGCGCTGTTCAACACGATGTTGGACCAGAATCTCGCCGAGATCCAGCGGCTGCTCAACAGCGCGAAGGTGGACAGCAAGAAGCAGGCCGAGCTGCTGGCCGCGCTCGGTAATGAGTACCGCGACAACAGCGGCGAGCACCGTAAAGGCGGCGCCAACGGGGGTGGTGGGTCTGGCGGCGGCGCCGATGACGGCGGGTCTGATGGTGGCGGCGCCGGCAGTCGCGGCGGGGGCGGTGGGTCTGATCCGGGTGCTGGCGGGGGGTGGGGTCAGTGATCCGCTGGCTGGGATGCCGGGGTTGATGGGTGATCCGATGTCAATGCTGGGTCCTGCGCTGGGGGCGCTCGGTTCGGTCCCCGGGGCGTTGGGCGGTGCGGGGGGCTTGTTGCCGATGGATGCGCTGGGGGCGTTGGCGCCGCTGGCCGCGGCGATGGCCGGGCAGGGAGCTGGAGATGGTTTCAGCGACGACCGAGGTCGTGACAGGGCAAAGCCGTCGGATTTTGTTGATGAGCATCATGGGGAGGGCGAGGGCGGTAGCGGCTCGGAGGGGTCCGGGAAGTCGAAGGGTGACAGTGAGGGCAAGCCGGAGGCGGCGGCCGCAGCGGGCGGACCTCAGGGCGCACAGCCGGCGGCTGCGGCTGCCGCGCCGGCCAGCGCGCCGGCGGCCGACGGGTCACTGGTGGTGCAGATGCCCGATGGCACCCCGGTGACCACGACGTCAGCGCAGCATGCCGCGGTGGTGCGGGCGGTGCTCAACGGGGTCTCGGCGACCGATGCGTGGAAGCCGTACGCGCAGTTGCCGCCGCCGGGTACACCGGTCACCGAGCCCGCCGACCCCAATCACCTGGTGCCCGGCCAGGTCGCGCAGTGCAAGAGCCGCGAGCCAGTGGTCTACATGGGAAATGGCAAAATTTGGCTTGACGGGCAGCTTCAGCCACAAAGCGCGTTGCCTGCCGGAGAATTCATGGCGTGGGAGGACCCAACTCGGTTCGCCGGCGGGGTCGCCGGGCACGCACCGGCACCGGCGGCGTTGTCGCCGGCTTCACCGACGACCACCGTGACAGCGGGTGCCTAGATGCGGTTCGAGGAGGCGGGAGTCGCGGTGATCGGTGACCAGGACTGGACCGTAGCGGAGTGGTCACGCGATGGCGCGCTGATGGTCAAGTTAGGGGATCCCTCGGGCCGTGATGTACAGGTCGAGCTGGAGCGCGACGCCATGTCGTGGCCGGCTGAGGTGCTGGCTGATCGGATCATGCGGCTACACCGGTTGGCACTGATGCGGCTGCGGGCCGAGACCCGGGAGCGTAGCCGCAAGGAGTCCGGCGTGGAGTGGTCGTTGCAGGCGGGCTGGCCGAGCCTGGTGGACGTCGACGAGTACCGACAGACGATCGACTTTTGATCCTCGGCGCTTGATGCGTTGGGCGCTAGGCACCTTTAGGCTTTGGTAAAGACGCAGTTCAGAGCGCAGGAGGTAGGTAGCGGTGGCTAATGACGTATCGGTGGATTTCGCCGAGTGGCATGAGCACGCGAAGTGGTGGGAGGGCGAGGGCCCTCGGGTCCGCGAGCTGCTTGACGCCAGCCCGGAATCACTGGAGCGGGCGCGATCGATGTTCGGGCGGATCGGTTCGTCGACGGTCGGTGCGGCGTTGCAGGAGGTGTTGGTGGCCCGCGCCGAGGCCGGGCATGCACTGGGCCGCTACTGCGAGGACGTCGCGGGACATATCCGCAGCAGCGTGACCTCCTACCGCGACGCTGAGGAGCACAATCAGCGCACCCTGAGCACCTAACCGCAGGGGTTGCGCAGTGGCCGATTCAGTGCGGGTGGAGCCCGCGGCGCTGACAGGTGCGGCGGGTCAAGCCGGTGCTGTCGCGCACGCGGCCATCCCTCACGTTGACCAGGTGGCGCCATGTGCCTCCGATCATGTGTCGGTGGCAGCCAGTTCCCGGTTCAGTGCGCAGGTAAGCCTCGCGCGCCGCTACACCGAGATAGCCAACTCTGTGGCCAGGCGGTACGGCGTGATGTTGCAGTCCAGCGCCGCGGCCTATGGCGACCAAGAGGCGGCGTCGGCGGCCACGTTGGGTTCCGGTGGTGGCGGGGCGATACCCATACCCACACCAGTGCCGGCCGCCGATTTCGATGCTGTCGCTGCTCTGTTGAGCGGCGGGGGGGCCTCGGCGCCGGCCGGGGAGGTGCCGGTGGCCCCGCGCGATATCGCCCGGCTCATCGAGACCGGGCGCGGCGGTGTCGGGGTGGCGGCCTGGCAGGCCGTGGAGCGCAGCCTGCGCACCGAGGCCGCCGCCCTTGAGCAGGCGGCCGAGCAGCTGGGAGCCGCGATCGCGGCGACCGAGGCCAGCTGGGAGTCGGGCAGCGCCCACGCGGCTACCGCCCGGATGCGCACGCTGCAGGGCTGGTATGAGGGTCACTCACGCTATGTCGGGGGATTGGCTCAGCAAGCCTCGACGCATATAGGGAATTTTCACCGGGCCAGCACCGACATTCCGACCTACCGGCAGGTGGTTGAAGGGGAGCGCGAGCTGGACACGGCGGTGCGGGCCAACATCGCCGCCAAAGGCATGCGCCGCGAGGCGGTCGTGCACGCGCAAGTGAAAGTCGCCGGCCTCTATCAGGCCTCGACAGCAGGGTTTAGCAGTTACACCTTTGCCGAGTCGGTGCCCGGACCTGGCCCCGGCGCGCCGATTCCGCCGCCGGGCACCAGCGCGGGCAGTCCCGATGTGCAGCGGGCCAACGGTCCCGGCGGTGCTCCGGTGACCAAACCTGATCCGTCGCCGGCCTCGGCCCCGCGTGAGCCGGTGCAGCAAGGCCCGGGGCCAGGGGAGAGCCTGCTCGGTGGTGGGCCGACCTGGCCACCCGCCGACGTCGACCCGGCCGCTGTGGGTAGCCCCTTGCTGGAGACAGTGACCGGAACCGGGGCGGGCGCAGTGCCCCAGCTGCTGCCGGGAATTCTGGGCGGGGTTGTCGGCGGCCTGGGAGGCGTGATGGGCGGCTTGGCCGGATCGGGGGCCAAAGCGTTGCAAGGCGTGCAGCAGGCCGCCGCACCGATGATGAGCGGGCTGAGCCAACACCCCGGCGGTGGCTCACCCTCTGGTGGGGAGCCGCCACCGGAAACCCCGGAATCACTCGGTGAGCCCGCAGGTGCCGATGGTGGCGGTGGGGGCGGCGGAGAGACTACGCCCGCCAGTGACGGCGGCGCGATGGGCGCGCCCGCTCCGTTAATGGCCGCCCCAGAAGCGGCCGCCCCGGCCGCGGCCGCTTCGGCACCGGCAGCCCCGCCCGCGACATCGGCAGGACCGGCCCCCGCCGTGGGGGCGATGGGCCCGATGATGCCGCCGATGGGTGGGCGCGGCGGCGCGTCGGGGGGGCCGCAGAACAAACAGCTCTACCCAGACCGCGTACTCAAAGTGGTGACACCACCCAACAGTGAGCCGGTCAAGAACCGCTATGAAGGGCGCAATAAAGACAATGACCGAGGCCGGGACAAACCGCGTGGGTAATCGCTTTGACACCGCCATGTCCGATGACGAATACACCGCCGCCTTCTTGAAGCAAACCGAGATGGTGCAGGCGGCCGTCGCTGCGTTCCACGCCGACTGCGAGCGCCGCTCCGAGGAACTCGGGCCGTTCGGCGACGACGTTCAAGCAACCCTCAACCGCGATGGGCACCTTGAAGACCTCTACATCGAGCCGACCGCGCTGACACGCTACACCCACCTCGAGCTCGAAGACGTGATCACCGATGCCCTACGCGGCGGCGCGGAGCGCCTCGGCGCGGTGCTGGTTGAGACCTGGCACGACCACTACGAAGCCGAGCATTCGCCGATCCGCGAACTGCTCGAAGAATGAGAAGACACAACCCCCGTGGGATATCTTATCGGCTATCTCATCGGGTATCGCGCTAGTTATCTCATCGGGTATTGCGGACTGAGCGGGGAGACACCGCGCCGCGTCGCCACGTAGGCCTCGAACTGCGCGATCTCGGCCGCGACCTGCCCAGCGCGTTTGGTCGCGGCCCGCGCCCGAATACGCGCCAGCTCCTGGCCGATCTGCGCGCGGCCGGGACCGGTGGCGGCGGCTTGCCCGCGGACGCGGGCCGCGGCGTGTTCAGCGCGTTCGCGTGCGGCGGTGCGCGCCCGTGTTTGCGCGGCCACGCGTTCGTGGGCTTCGCGCGCTTCATCCAGGGCGGCCGGCCGGTCGGCCAGGGTGTTGTGGGCGCTGTGCCAGGCCAGCAGGGTGCCCAGCCTGCGATCGGTCGCGGCGGAGCGTCCGGGATGCGATGCCCGGCGCCGAGCCAGTCTGACACCAGCGCGTTCAGGTCGCGCGGTGTCCAGCCGGCGGCCGCCGGCGCGGCCAGCATCGCCGCCCAACTGCTGGCACCGAACCTGCGGGCCCACGGGGTGGCCGTGCGGATCAGCGCGCCACCGCACGGCCAGGCGCCGGCCCGCCTCATCGGGTGCTCGGCGGCGCGCAGCGCCGCGGTGCCGGGCGCGGTGAGCGCCCGCGCGGGTAGTAACCAGCTTTCCCAAACAGGGGGGTGTAGTGGTTAGTGGGGACCGTTCCAGGTGGGGTGACAAGCTGTGGACTAGTCGGGTGGTGTGGGCGTTGTCGTGCAGTGCCCACACCGAGGCCCAGCCGCGTTGGCGATCGCCCATCCGCCAGGACGCCATGCGTTCGATGTAGGTGCGTCGGCGGCCGCGCAGGATCTCGGTGGCCACCCCGAGCAGGCGCAGGCATTCGTGGGCGCGTTGGATGGTGCGTTCGTCGTAGCCGGTGTCGCGTTCGAGTTGGGCGTTGGTGGGCCGACAACCCCGTCCGGTGGTTCGATCGGCGTAGCGGGCCATGGCCGCGGCGATCACGATCAGGGTGGGTTTGGCGATGCCCCCGTTGCACATCAGCGGCCGCACCCGGTGGTAGTGCAGGTCGTAGGCCACCGCCACGCTGATGTGCGCCCAGCCGGTGGGGCCGGCGCTCCAGCACGGGACCCCGGCGTAGGCCTGGTCGTCGAGGTTGAGGGCGACTAACGCGCTCGGGGGCGGCAGGTCCCGGCCGGCCAGGCGCCGGCCGCGCCGCATCGCCAATACCTCGGCGACACCGGCGGTGCGGATGACACCGCGGCGCGGGCGAGCCGCAGTACAGCCGCGATACGCACCGCGGGCGCTGTCCGCAGGCGGCGGGGAAAAAAGTGGATCACGGCTCGCGACAAAATCTGGAACTGGGCCCAGATATGCGCTACCGTGAGACGAGTCCGGCAAGACACGTCCCTTTCAGGGGCAACGGGTGCGGACCCGGAACCGAGCTACCAACTCGGTTCGAAGCCGTAAGACTGGGCCCCGCTTCGGCGGGGCCCTTCGTCGTGTTAAGGGGGTGTTTCCGCACCGCTATTCAGCTGTCAGCATCTGCCCGGCCGGGCACAGGCTTAAAGAAGAGGCCTGCCGGGCACGGCGGGGATTCACATCGCCAAAGGCAGAACCTCCGGGTCTTTGTCGAGCTCGCGGACCAGATCCTCGCGGTCGTAGCGATAGGCTAGGATGTCGGAGACGAGCTGCGACAAACTGATGCCTCGCCGGGCGGCCTCTGCTTTCGCCGCCTCATAGATCGGTTCGACTGGTCGGCAGATGATCAATTTGCGGTTGCCTTTATGCGGCTGTGCCATGGCCTAACCCTTACACGGTGTATCTGATTCAACCGACCCGACCCGCCGTGACTCGTGATGTTTCTGTGATTAAACGCAACCCGCTGACCAGCAGTTCTCGCTAGATCACGCCGAAACGTGACTTATCGAGAAGGCGTGGCGGAGGTTCCCGCCTCGGCGGGATGGGCATAGAGGTGCCCAATGAGCTCCAACCATTGGCAGGCATCTACGCGCCGCGGGGTCAGAAGGTGTTGAGCAGGCATCAACGCGGCCGGCGAGCCGACACGGGCCAGCGCGGCACTCATGAACAGCCGCCAGTGGGTGTGACCGGGCAGCTTGTACGCCCCGCACACCACCGACTCATCAGCATCAAGGACTGTGATCCGCTGCGTACCGTTGTCATCGACGCTGGACACCAGCGGGCAAATCACGGCGGCAGTCATGCCGCACCGGCGATGCCGTCTACCGGTGAATCCTGGGCGAACTGCTCGTATGGGTCGGGCAGCGCCGCGACGGCAACGTCACCGATCTCCTCGCGGCGGCGCGCCTCGAACTGCTCGATCAGCCGCGCATATACAGGCGCGAGCTGCGGGGGATAGTGACCGGGCAGCAATATCCCACCCCACACGCCGTAGCTGGCACCGGAGGCCACCGCGTTGTAACTGCAGCGACCCCGAAACGGGCACTCGGCGCAACGGGCACCCGCGCGCGACCTGCGGTTGGGGTTGAAAAACAGCTCCGGCTCCTCGCGGCACGCCAGCTCCTGGTCGGTGTGGAATAGGCGCACCTCGGCGCGTAACCGCGATGAATCCGAAGGCCGCGGGCCGCGGGTACTCGGGGTGATTGTCGTCATGGGTATGTCCTCCTGCGCATTCGGCCTAGCGGCGGTTCTTCACCAGCACCCTCCGATGGTGAATTGACGGTAATTTAGCACAATTACCGGTAATTACACGTAATTTTGCTAACTGGATGTCAGGATCAATCGATGACAGCACGACCCGCCCACGGCAGATGCGTTGCCGCCGATGCCATCGGCGCATGTCAGAAGGCAGTTGAGTAGATGAGCGCAGCTGCCGACGCCGGCCAGCAGATTGCTCACCCCACGCGCCAAGCGGCGGCGGGGATGCAGTTATTTACCGGGAAATCGGGCAAAATAACGCCCATGTCCTGGGCCACACTCGGTACCGCCGTACGCGAGCGCCGCTACGAGCTGGGACTGAGCCAAGCCGACGTCACCGCCCGAGGCGGACCCTCCGTCGAAACTCTGCGAGCTGTCGAGAAAAACAGGGCCGGCCGGCTGACCGACAAATTGCGCCGAGCCCTCGAACGCGCCATCGACTGGGAAACGGGCAGCATCGACGACATTCTCGACGGCAGCCCCCCACGCCCACGGCCACCCACTGCCACCGTCGCCGAGGCACCCCCGGCCAACGGGCCAGGGCCGGCACCTAATGCGGCCGAGCGTTTCGCCGTGGCCGAACACCTGATCAAGGTGCGGCGCACCTTCGCCACCCACCGCGACGACATGGGGGAGACCGCCCGCGCGGCGATCGAAGCAGAGTTCAACGCTGCTGCGCGCGAGCTGGAAGACGCGATGGTGTGGATGCTGCCCTGGCTAGGCGATGAGGAGCGGGCCGCGGCGATCCGCATCCTGGGCGAACTGCGCAGCGGCTAAAGCGTGTCGGAGCAGCGCGATACCGTGCGGCCATGAGCAGCCACATCCCTGGTATGCCTCCTGCCGGAGGCACCCCGAATCTGCCGGCCACTCGACGGGCAGACGCACTCGTGCATGTTGAACGGCACCGCGCACACGGGTGTGGCGGGGCGCGGCCACCGCACCCACGGCCGCAGTCCCTCTCAGAGCAGTGGTGGCACTACAGTCGGGGCTGCGCGGCCGCCCTACGCGCGGGGCGGGCCCCCACGCCGATCGACGTCTACGGCCCGGTCCTGGAACCGGGCGAGCACGCGCTGCTGAGCACCGAGATCGGCTACAGCCGCTACTGCGACACTGACGCACGCTATTCGCCGTTTCCGCTGATCGTCGCCGGCCGCCCCATGCTCATGTTCGGAGCCCTGGCGGCGCAAGGCGTGATCAACCACCGCCGAAAAGCCAACGCGGAGCGAAAAGCCGCGCACCAGTGGCGGTTTCACCAAACCAGCTCCGTCATCGTCACCACCGACCGGCTGATCTGCAGCACCGTCCCCCACGGGCAGATGAGTTTCTGGTTCGGCGCATGCAATGAGTTCCACCCCGACCTACATCAGTGCACACTCACACTCGGCTTCGAAGAAGCAGCCCCCGTACGGCTGCACGGCCCCGCGGCTCCCGCCCTGAGCCTGTGGAGCGCCCACGGCATCTTTGGAGACAGCGGGCTTTCCGACCCACGCTTGGCGGCGCTGCTGCTCACCTGAAGGGTGATCCATCCTTAACGTCCTGCCTAAATGCTCCCAGACTTGCGAATTGAACCGGCACCGGTCGTTTTGACCAGCCGATTCTTTCTCCGTGGTTACCGCCCGAAGTGCTCAAAGCGTGAAACAGCATGGTGGCCACCGGGCCGAATTAATGCTGGTTGGCCCATGTGTTGGCCGGTCCGGGGCCGTAGAATCGGGCGCTATGGCGCGAAATTTTGAAATGGATCCGGAAGCGACGCGGGCAGGTTTGTCGAACGCCGATGCCGCTGCAGCGTCGCAGCCAGGGTCAAGTGGCGGCGGCCTGCAGCCCGGCGGATACATGATGGGCTTGACGAGCGTGGTGAGCGGGTCGGTAGCGGTGCGCCAGGCCGAAGCTGAAGTTCGGGTGGCCGCCAACGTGACGAGCCGCGAGGTGTCGGTCGCTACGGTCCAGGCCGCGGAAGCGGCGAACTCGGGCGCACTGAGCACGTAGGGAGGTTGGTTGAGATGACGGCCACTTCGTCGCCATGGTCACGGGAGGCCTCACCTTCGGTGACACTGCCCGCACCTCCTCCTCCGGCGCCGGTGCCTGGACCTGGCCCTGGCGCTGGCGCGCCGCGGCCCCCTCATCACGTTGCGCGGCAGCAGAACACTGGCCGATGGGCATGGGCTGTCCTGGCGCTGCTGGTAGTAGTAGCCGTGTCTGGCGGCGTGAGCGCCGCAATCACCTACGCCGCGCTCAACGGCGAGCAATCAAGATCGAGCTCACCGACGCCGTCGGTGCCGACACCAAGCTCGCCCACGACGGCACCGCGGTATACCGCCGCCGAGACGGCGGCCGCCAAAGACCACCTCTGCCACGTCTTCGATGTCTCTGTGCGGGGCCAAGAAGGCCAAGGAGGCCTTCGCGTGGAAGGTAACCTCAACATCCCCGTCGTATTGCGCGCGCTCAACAGCGCGTCCGTGGTGGAAAATGCGCTGATCGCGGCCGTGCCGGCCGAAGTGTCGGCGTCTGCGCGAAGCTACATCAGCGCCACCCTTGACCAGACAACGGCGGCCATGGGAAACACGTCTACGAGTGAAGGCAACCGCCTGACCGACGTTCGAAACGATGCAATGTTCTCTCTGCTCGACGCCTGTGGCCTTCCGAGGTGAATTGATTCCATGGCAACGGTGTCTGGTGTTGAGGTCCAGGACTGGTGGGCGGAGCGGAACAATAGGCAGGTAGAGAAGCTGCTGAGGACTCATCTCCAGTCGGCGTCGAACCCGTTGTCGCATCCGGGTGTTCCGTCGGTTCCGCATGTGGCTGGTGATCATCCGCCTCCGCAGGGCGCGTTTGTGACGTTGTTGTTCGGGCCGTTGGTGTGGCCGTTGGATTCGGAAACGCAGGTAGCCGCGCTTGGCGAGCAGTGGCGCGAGAACGGCCGGATGACCGAAGATGCGGCGACGGAGGCCCACCGGGCGATGCAGGAAGTATTCAGCACCTATTGGACGGCCGGTGAGGGTGCCGACCGCGCGTATGACGCCTATGGCCGCGAGGTGTCAGATAAATTCGAAATTGCTGAAATGTGGAACTTTGGCGGTTTCTTGGTCAGCCGCGGAGCGGGTGACGTTAAAGACACTAAGCGAGTGATGCTCCGCGAAAACGATGAGGCCCATCAAGAAATTCAGGCGTTTCTTAAGAGTAAGAGTGGTCAGTCGATCGCGCAGATAGCGGTGATTCTTGCACCACATCGGGCCGGGATCGAAGAGGCACAGGCACAGTTGCGGGCGCACGTCGCGAAAGACACTTTGCTCTTCACAAACCGATTCCCGCTTAGTCCCAACCGAGGTAAAGAGCCGAAAGTAAGAGAAGCTGGGAATGGGACAGGATCTGATACTTGGACGGATGATCCTGAAACGCCCGCACCGGGAGCTCCTCCTCCCAAACACTCACCTGCACCACAAGGTAGTGGCCGCAAGGCCGATGCGTGGTCTGACGGCCCAGCTGGAACACCACGACCAAGCGGTCCATTGTCCCCACAATGGTCGGACGGTCCTGGGGCGCGGCCGAGCCCAAATCCGTTGTCGTCACTCGGTGGGGGTGGTTTGCCTTCGTTGCCGAGCATGCCGGGTGGTGGGGGTGGTGTGCCGGGGTTTCCGATGTCGATGTTGCAGGGCTTCGGCAAATTCCCTGGGGCCACGGGCTTTCCGTCGACGGCCGGTCTGTCGTCACCGGTGAGTCCTCCGCCTGCGTTGTCTTCGTTGGGCGCCGATTTCGGGCGTGGTCTGGCGGCTGGGGCTTCGGCGGCCGGAGCTATGCCGGCGGCTGCGCCTCCTTCGGCTCCGTTGACACCTTTGATGGCAGCTCCGGTGGAAAGTACTGCCGCAGCGGCGGCGCCTGCCGCGGCTCCTGTTGCGGCGCCGATCTCTTCGGCCCCTTCGGGCGCGGGGATGCCCGCGATGGGAGCCGGGGCCGGATTAGCGCCTTACGGGTCGGTGTTGCCGCCGGCGATGTCGAATCCGGCACCGGCCAGTGTGGGTGCGGCTTCGCCGGCGGGTTTGGCGGCTGCGGCTGAGGGCGCGGTATCGACTGCTGGCGGTAGTTCTGCTGGTTTGATGCCGGTGGGCGGTCGGCGCCGCGTTTCGCAGGTCGTTCGGGACAGCGCGGAGACTGATCTTGGGCGGGCGCGCCTGGCGGTGGCGGATCTTGCTGGTGCGGCGTCGGTAACGGATCCGGGTTTGGATTGGGCGGTGGCGGTGTCCCGGGATCGGACGGGCGGGATTTCGTTATGGGTGGCCACCAACGACGGCGCTACCTACATCCCGCCGGGTGTTTTTCTGCATAAGACGATGCCGATCGCCGCGGTCTTCAACGAAGATTTCGATGCGCGCTGGTTCGGCTGGGTAAATCCGGCCGACAAGGCTATGCGGGCGGCGCGGTCGTTGGGTGAGGAGGTGTCGGCGGTGGCGACGTCCTGGGCGTTGCCGTCGGAGTATTTGACCGAGGACCCGGTGCCTGAGATGGCCGTCGGTGTGGCGCCTTCGGGTGTGGATAGTCTGGCGTCGCAGCTGTCGCGGGATCGTTCACATCGGCTGAAAACGGTGGACCCAGCATTGTATGCCGCTGTGAAGGATGCCGATCCGTCGGTGATGCGGAAGTATTGCCGAGAGTTGGTGCGGCGGCTGGTTTTCGGTGATGACGCCGAGGGTGTGTCCGCGGTGGTGCAGGCAGTGGGTCGGGCGGTGGTGGCGGGGAACTGGCCGGCGAGGGAGGAGTGGGCGGCGCTGCGAGCGGAATACGACAAGGCGCATCTGCTGGCCGGCACGCAACGCCCCGGGCTTGATGGCTTCGAAAATGCGGCGCAAATCGTCAGCTATGTAAAGTATTTCGTGGAGGCCCGCCGGATGGAAGCGTTGTTGTGTTGGGAACAGCATGGCGGCGACCTGGCGAATGTGGTGTACGCGGCGTGGGTGTGCGGTATACGGCTGACATTCAAAGACTTCGTGCTTCAGTAGATTTGGGGAATCCATGGAGCTGGCAGGGCGCCTGAATAAGCTTTTCGATGTCATGCATCCATTTGGTGGACCCGAAGTTTCCAACGCTACCGTTGCGGCCGCGGTTGCGGGTGTATCAGTAACACCGGAGGACCTCGGGCGCCTTCGGGATGGCAGCGAAAAGAGCCCTGGCACAGTCGTGTTACGTGCGATCGCTGAGTTCTTCGGTGTTTCCGCGTCGTATCTGACCGACGTTGATCTTGATCCGTCTATTGATGCTCAACTTAATCTGCTGCGTGCCCTTCGAGATCAACGTGTGCAGGGTATGAGGGCTTGTCGCGGTGATGGTCCCCTGAGTCCGGGGATGTTGAATAGCTTGGCGGACACGCTTAATTCGCTTTGAGACCGTGCGCGTGCTCGTCGGTACCAGTGCTCGTTCAGCACCAGACGGATCGGCGCACGCGTTCTGCCGCGTGAACGTCAACAGGAAGGCTGCGGGACCGTATCTGGTCGGCTAGGCGACGCCTTCGGCCTGCGTCGCTATCACGCTTCAACGTTCAAGGGAGGGCGATCCGCAGAGCTTCGCTGATGTCTTTCTGCGGCGGGCCGCGGTTATTGATACGACGCCGTCGTGTGATTTGGCTTGGTCAATCCCTAGTAGCTGATCGGCGATCTTGGCGATAACGTCGTCGGTGACGTAGAACTTGGCGGCCTGTCGGCCGATGCGCATCAGCTCCGCTGTTGTGTCGAGGTGGTCGGAAAAAAGCTGTCGCGCGATGTCTTCGGGCAGCGTCATCTCGTACTCGCCTAGCCGGGCTAGCAGGAGCGACGTGCGTTCGTTCATCCAGGGGGATCGCCGCGCTTTGGCCATGTGGCAAGGTTAGCCGGTACTTCTCTGTCGACCACGTCTATATCGGCCGGAATGCTGCGTGACCGTACGCGGCCGGCCGGCCCGGCCGGGCGTCGTCTCAGGCTGTGTGTTGCACTGCGGCACTGCGGATCTCTGCTCGATACGTCGCTCTAGCTGTTTTATTGGTTGATGAGGTTTAGGCGGGCGGTGGGTTGGCCGGTGATTTTGCTGATGGTGTTGAAGTCTTTATCGACGTGCAGGACGATGAGGCCGCAGAGTTCTGCGGTTGCTGCGACGATGAGGTCCGGGATGGAGACGCCTCGGTGCTGGCTGCGATCGGCTAGGAGCATTTGTACCTCGAGTGCACGATCTTCGATTGCAGGTGTGAGGTATTCGAGTGGCATGGCAGCCAGGGGTGATTGCCGGAACTGCCGTCGTGCGTCCTCCCCGGAGAGTGCCGAGTACCCGATCTCGAGGCGTGTGAGGTTGCTGATGTGGATAAGGCCGCGTTCGATGCGGTTGGCCCAGGTGTCGGGTTCCGTGGCGATCCCGAGTCGGGCAAAAGCGGATTTGTCAATCAGCCAGCGCTGGTTCAACTCCAGGCCTCGCGCATGAGGTTCTTGTCTAATAGGCCTGCGGTGGCTTGCGTGCTGCGCAGCAGGTCGTCGCGGGTTACGGTGATCCGCGATGTTCGCGCGTCTTGGGCGAGTCGGCGTCGGATGTATTCGGCGCGGGAGAGTCCCAGCTCAGCCGCCCGCGCGTCGAGACGGGCCAGGACGTCGTCGGGTACATCACGGATAAGTAGATCGCTCATGTTCCGATGATATCAATCGATATCATTGCTAGGGCATGTATTTGGGCCTCCTTTTCAGAGCATCAACAGGCAAGTTGACCCGCTGCTGGGCAGGAACTGACGACAACCTCGACCGTTCCGAGATGGTCCCGCCGGCTTTTTGGTGGTCGTGCGTTGTGGTCGGGGGGTTTTTGGGCGGTTAGTTTTGGTGGGTGAG